>JBQCFF010000334.1:0-5291 GCA_051959485.1 Devosia sp.
GTTCGGCAATGTGGGTCGCGACCAGGCGACGACGAACCTGCTCGCGGTGTGCGCCCATCTCGGGGTCGACATCCCCGTCCACATGGGCGCCGACCGGCCGCTCACCCAGCCGATCATCGATGCCAAGTACGTGCATGGCGACGACGGCCTCGGCGGCGCGCGGCGCCCCGAACAGCAGGCGCAGCCGGCGTCCGACGACGGCGTCGGGGTGCTGTGCAGCACCTTCGGCGACGCTGCGGCCAAGGGCGAGCGGGTCGACATCCTGATGATCGGGCCGCTCACCAACCTGGCGCTGGCGCTGCGGCTGGCGCCGCGGATCGTCGACGGCATCGGCACGCTCACGGTCATGGGCGGCAACGTCTATGGCCGCGGCAACACCACGCCGGCCGCCGAGTTCAACATCTACGCCGACCCCGAAGCCGCCCAGGTGGTGCTGACCGCCGGCATCGAGACCGTGGTGGTGCCGTGGGAGCCCTGCACCACCCACTTCATGGAGGGCGAGCGCGTCGACACGCTGTTCGACGGCATCCCCTCGAGCCCGCTCAGCGACTTCTCGCAGGCGCTGGCCTCGCACGCCCGGCAGAACGGCATCCGCCGCGGCAACCCCGACCGCTTCCTTTATGTCGATCCGCTCGCTGCCGCCGTGGTGCTCGACCCCTCGATGGTCACGAAGTCGGTCTTCGCTTCTTCCAGTGTCGCGCTGGCGCCGGGGCTGACGCGCGGCATGACGCTGGTCGATCCCTCGGGGCGCCTCGGCACCCCGAAGATAACGTTCGTCGAGGAGGTCGACATAGGGAAGGTCGACGCCCTCTACGCCCGTTCCGTCGCCTACACACCAAGCCACTGAGAACGAACGCAACAGGAGTGCGCGCATGTCTCTGATCAGCAGTTTCGGCAAGGCCGCGGCAGGCATCCTGCTCGCCGGCGGCCTGATGGCCTCGACGGCCATCCCGGCTTCCGCCCAGGAATACACCAAGGACAACCCGCTCAAGGTAGCCCTCGTGCTGCACGGCACGCTGGGCGACAAGAGCTTCTTCGACAGCGCCAAGGCCGGCATGGACAAGGCCACGGCCGAGCTGCCGGTGCAGGTGAAGGTCATCGAGGCCGGCTATGACCGCTCGAAGTGGCAGCCCGCCCTCGCCGACGCCACCGACGGCGGCTACGACGTGGTGATCGCCGGCACCTTCGACATGACGGCCTATATCGTCGAGCTGGCGCCGGAATATCCGGACGTCAAGTTCATCGACTTCGACGATTCGCCCGACTTCTCGGCCTGCGAGTGCTCCAACGTGCTCGCCGTCCAGTACGGCACCTCGACCGCCGGCTACCTCGCCGGCTGGGCCGCCGCCAAGATCTCCAAGACCGGCAAGCTCGGCACCATCCTCGGCATGGAATTCCCCACCGTCACCGACTTCAAGGTCGGCTTCGACCAGGGGGCCAAGGACGCCAACCCGAACGTCGAGATCCTGAACGCCGTGGCCGGCACCTTCTCCGACCCGGCCAAGGGCAAGGAAATCGCCCTCGCCCAGCTCAACCAGGGCGCCGACATCATCTTCCCGATCGCCGGCGGCACCGGGCTGGGCGCGCTGCAGGCGGTGAAGGAAGCGGGCGGCGGCAAGCTCGCCGTCGGCGTCGACTCCGACCAGGCCTCGATCTTCGCCGAAACCGATCCGGCGCAGGCCGACGTGATCTTCACCTCGGTGGAGAAGAAGGTCGGCGAGTCGCTCTACCTCGCCCTCAAGGGCACCATCGACGGCACCCAGGAATACGGCAAGCGCATCGTGCTCGGCCTCAAGGACGGCGCCGTCGGCATCTCCAAGAACGCCGAGTACGAGAAGCTCGTCCCGGCCGACATCCGGGCCGAGGTCGAGGAGAAGGAAAAGGCGATCATCGACGGCACGATCACCGTCGCCGCCGACGTGAAGTAATGCAGTCGGGCGCCGCCTCCGGGTGGCGCCCGCTTTTCTGGCAAGGCGCGCGGGGCAGGCATGGCGCTTCTGGAAGCGATCGGGATCGACAAGACCTATCCCGGCGGGGTGGTGGCGAATGACGGGGTCAGCCTCGTCATCGAGCCGGGCGAAGTGCACGCCGTGGTGGGCGAGAACGGCGCCGGCAAGTCGACGCTGATGAAGATCCTGTTCGGGCTCGAGCAGCCCAACGCCGGCACCCTGCTTCTCGACGGCAAGCCGGTGCAGTTCGCCGGCCCGCGCGAGGCGATCGAGGCCGGCATCGGCATGGTGTTCCAGCATTTCTCGCTGGTGCCGAGCTTCGCCGTCTACGAGAACGTGGTGATGGGCTCCGAGCCCCGCGCCGGCATCCGGCTCGACCGCAAGCGAGCCATCGCCGAGGTGCAGGCGCTGTCCGACCGGTTCCGCCTCAAGGTCGATCCGCACCCGCCGGTCCGCACCCTGCCCGTCGGCCAGCAGCAGCGGGTCGAAATCCTGAAAGCGCTCTACCGCAACGCCCGCATCCTGATCCTCGACGAGCCGACCGCGGTGCTGGCGCCGCAGGAGGTGCAGGAGCTGTTCGTCGCCATCCGCTCGCTGGTGGCGCAGGGCAAGACGGTGATCTTCATCGCCCACAAGCTGCCCGAAGTGCTGGAGATTTCCGACCGCATCACGGTGATGCGGCAGGGCAAGACCGTCGGGCAGGTGAAGACTTCCGAGGTCACGGAACAGGGCCTCGCCGCCATGATGGTCGGCCGCGAGGTGAGCCTGCGGGTCGAGCGCAAGCCGACCGAGCAGGTGCAGCGCGTCGCCACCGTGCGCGACCTGCGCGTCGTCAACGCCCGCGGCACCGAGGTGGTGGCCGGTCTCGACCTCAACGTCCATGCCGGCGAGATCGTCGGCTTGGTCGGCGTCGAGGGCAATGGCCAGGCCGAAACGCTCGAGGCGATCGCCGGGCTGCGCTCCATCGCCGCCGGCGCGATCGAACTGGCCGGCGAGCCCGTGACCGACCTGCCGGTGCTGCAGCGCCGCGCCCGCGGCCTCGCCTCCATCCCCGAGGACCGCATCGCCGAAGGGCTCGCCCCCGGCGCCTCGGTGGCCGAGAACCTGGTCGCCACCCGCCTCGACGACCCGCGCTACGTGCGGCACGGGCTGCTCGACCTCAAGGCCATCCGGGCCAACGCGGCCAAGCTGATCGAGCGCTTCTCGATCCGGGTGGGCGGGCCCTCCTCGACCGTCGACACGCTGTCGGGCGGCAACATGCAGAAGGTGGTGGTGGCGCGCGAGCTCAGCGAGCAGCCGAAGCTGCTGCTGGTCAACCAGCCGACCCGCGGCGTCGACCTCGGCGCCACCCAGTTCATCTGGCGCACCATCACCGACGCGCGCGACGCCGGCGCCGCCGTACTGCTGAGCTCGGCCGACCTGTCCGAGCTGCTGGCGCTGTCCGACCGGCTGCTCGTGCTCTATCGCGGCCGGATCGTCGCCGCCTTCCTCAACCGCCCCGACCTGACGCCCGAAACGCTGGGCACCTACATGCTCGGGCTCTCGACCCAGACGCCCGATGAAGTGCAGGCGGCCCTCAAATGAGCAACACTCGATTCGTCGTCCGCTCGTCGCGCTGGAAGGCCATCCGCAGCGAGGTCGGCCGCGCCGTGGGCGCGCTGCTGATCGCGCTGGTGGTCGCCTTCGTCGTGGTGCTGTTCACCTCCAAGGCGCCGCTCGACGCGCTCAACGTGCTGCTGACACAGCTGCCGCAGAAGCCCCGCACCGTCGGCCTGTGGCTCGATGACGTGGCCAAGCTCACCGTCACCGGGCTGGCGTTCAGCCTCGTGTTCCAGGCTCGGCAATTCGCCCTGGGCGTACAGGGCCAGGTCTATGTCGGCGCCCTCGCCTCGGCCTATGTCGTGCTCTCGCCGATCGGCGCGACCTGGCTCGGGCTGCCGCTCGGCCTCCTCGCCGGCATGCTGGCGGGGGCGGTCTACGGTTTCCTGCCCGGCATCGCCAAGGCCAGGCTCGGCGCCAACGAGATCGTCTCCTCGCTGATGCTCAACTACATCGCGATCGAACTCTGCAACTTCCTCGTCCGCACCAGCCTGCCCAAGGCCCAGCCGGGCGTGCTGACCACGCTCGATTTCCCCCACGCCTCGGTGCTGCCGCAGCTGATCAAGCTCGAGGGCCTCAACGTCACCCGCCTCGATTACGGCATGGTGCTGGCGCTGGTCGCCGTGCTGGTCGTGTGGTTCGCGCTCTACCGCACCAGCTGGGGCCTGAAGCTCCGGCTCGTCGGCCACA
The DNA here is from genome assembly GCA_051959485.1 of Devosia sp. GTDB lineage: Bacteria > Pseudomonadota > Alphaproteobacteria > Rhizobiales > Devosiaceae > Devosia_A. The sequence continues at coordinate 4,239 of JBQCFF010000334.1, forward strand.
ACGCGCGCTTCGCCGAATATGCCGGCATCAAGGCCACCTTCATCATGGTCTCGGCGATGACCGCCTCGGGCGCGCTGGGCGGCCTGCTCGGCTCGATGTTCGTGCAGGGCCAGGGCTATGGCAAGCTGACGGTGCTGTTCGAGGGCGGCCTCGCCTTCGAGGGCATCCTGGTCGCCATCGTGGCCCGCAGCCGGCCGCTCGCCGTGCCGGTGGTGGCGCTGTTCTACGGCTACCTGCGGCAGGGAGCGCAGCTGATGAACCTCCGCACCGACGTCCCCGCCGAGGTGATCGGCGTGGTGACGGCGATCATCATCCTGCTGGTCTCCTCGAGCTTCTCGCTCAACTTCCTCAACAGGCTGCTGCGGCGCAGCCCTGCTGCCGCAACCGCACCGGGCACCACCGCGGGGAGCGCCGTCAAATGATGGAACTGTTCTTCACCGTCTTTTCGGCCGCCTTCGTCGTCACCGTCATCCGCACCACCACGCCGCTGCTGCTGGCGACGCTGGGCGGGCTCATCGCCGACCTGTCCGGCGCCCTCAACGTCGCGCTCGAAGGCATGATGCTGATCGGCTGCCTGACCGCGGTGATCGTCTCGGTCTACGCGCCCTGGTATGTCGCGGTGCTGGCCGGGCTCGGCATGGGCGGCCTGCTCGGGCTGCTGATGGCGTTCTTCGCCTACCGGCTGAAGGCCGACATCATCCTCGTCGGCTTCGCCATCAACATCCTGGCCGCCGGCGGCACGGTGTTCGCGCTGGCGCTCGCCACCGGCGGCGACAAGGGCACCTCGATCAACCTGCACTCCAAGGCGATCCCCGCCGTGGACCTCAGCTTCCTCGCGGCGATTCCGGCGATCGGCCCGACGCTGAAAGCCTTTCTCTCCGGCCATTCGGTGCTGAGCTGGATCGCGGCCATCCTCGTCTTCTGCATCTGGTACTTCCTCTATCGCACCCCCTGGGGGCTGTGGCTGCGCGGCGTCGGCGAGTACCCCGCCGCACCGGAAGCCGCCGGCATTCCGGTCAACCGGGTCCGCACCCTCAGCCTCGTCGTCTCCGG
>JBQCFF010000335.1:0-3252 GCA_051959485.1 Devosia sp.
CCAACGCCTCGCTGCGCGACATGCTGGCCCGCTTCAACCGCCGAACCAAGCGCGCCTCCAAGACCCAACAGATGCTCGAGATCACCCTCGACATCTTCCTGGCCAGGAAGCGCCTCGCGAGTCCGACGTGAACAGTCCCCCCGCCAGGGGGGAGGAGGCGCGCACGCGACGTCGCGGCCCCCTCGCCTCCTCGCCCCTGGCGGGAGAGGATAGCGAAGCTTGGCGGCTTGCCGCCTAGCGCAGTTGAGGAGAGGGGGCGCGCCGCTGCAACCTGTCGCCTTGACCCGGGCCCACGCCTCACCATAATCCGCCGGGGCCCCCGGGAGTGTTGATTTGCCGTTCGTCAAAGCCGCCCTGCGGCTCCTTATCCTGCTCGTCGCCGGCCTTGCCGGCCCGGCGCTCGCCCAGTCGACACCCGCGCCCGCCGGGCCGACGCTGCAGGCAATTCGCGAACGCGGCCACCTCATCTGTGCCACCGCCGACCCGCTGCCGGGCTTCGCCCAGCCGGGGGCGGATGGCCGCTGGACCGGGTTCGACGTCGACTTCTGCCGTGCCGTGGCCGTCGCGGTCTTCAATGACCCGAGCAAGATGGAGTTCGTGCCGCTCACCGGCGACGCGCGCTTCGCCGAGCTGCAGACGGGCAGCATCGACCTCATCGCCCGCAACGCGCCCTGGACCATGCGGCGGGACACCGGGTACGGCGCCAACTACGTCGCGACCTCGTTCTTCGACGGCCAGGCGATCATGGTGCCGCAGTCGCTCGGCGCCGTCTCGGCCTACCAGCTCGACGACGTGAAGATCTGCGTGGTCGACGATTCCGAGGAGCTGGCGAACCTGCGCGAGTTCTTCTTCACCACCCAGGCGGCCTACACCGAGCTGCTCTACGAGGACCGCGAGGACCTGGGGGTCGCCTACCAGGCGGGGCTCTGCAACGCCGTTTCGGCGCCTGCCAGCTGGCTCAGCGCGGTGCGCCGCGGCCTGTCCGACCCGGCGGCGCAGCGGATCCTGCCCGAGCGCATCGGCAAGGGCGCCTTCGGGCCGGTGGTCCGGTCCGGCGACGACCAGTGGTTCGACATCGTGAAGTGGACGCTGTTCGCCCTGATCGATGCCGAAGAGGCCGGCGTCACCTCGCGCAACATCGAGAGCCTCGCGGCGGCCAAGACCCATCGCATCCGGCGCCTGCTGGGCATCGAGGGCACCTTCGGGCCGTCGATGGGGCTCGACAGCCACTTCATCGCCAACGTCATCCGGGCCGTCGGCAACTATGGCGAGATCTACGAGCGGAGCTTCGGTCCGGCCTCGGGCGCTCCGGTCGTGCGCGGCCAGAACGCGCTCTGGATCAATGGCGGGCTGCTCTACGCCCCGCCGATCGAGTGAGTCCTTTATTCATAGCTGAATGGCTATGAGACGGCGTCAATTGTGGCGATGAAGCAGCTGCAAGGGGTTGAAATAGCTGGGTAAGTTGCGGCCGGGAGAGTCCGGCTGCGGAACTCATCCGCATTTCATCCCGCGTTTTGCCACATCGATGAACGCCGATGAACGATCAGCCGAACAGCAGCGACACGCGGCGGTTGATCGCGCCCTTCTTCTCGATCTTGCCGAGCTTCAGCGGGCCGATCTCGCTGGTGTTGGCGACGTGCGTGCCGCCGCAGGGCTGCAGGTCCACCTCGCCGATCCGCACCAGCCGCACCTTGCCCTGGCCCATCGGCGGCTTGACCTTCATGGTCTTGACCAGCCCCGGGTTGGCCGCGAGTTCAGCATCGGTGATCCATTCGGTGGTCACAGCGTGATTGCCGGCAACCAGCGCGTTCAGCCCGGCCTCGAGTTCGCCGAGGTTGTCGGGCACCTCCGGCATGTCGAAGTCGAGCCGGCCCTTGTCTTCGCCCACCGAACCGCCGGTTACCGGGAAGGGGAACACCACGGACAGCAGGTGCAGCGCGGTGTGCATCCGCATCAGCCGGTAGCGCCGCTCCCAGTCGATGACGGCGGTCAACTCCTCGCCCGCCTGCGGCCTGGCCGCGTCCGGGGCCGGTACGTGCAGGACCTGGGTCTTGTCGCCGTCAGGGTGAACAGCCGCGGTGATCTGGATGCGCTCGCCGCCGGCCCGCTCCAGCCAGCCGCTGTCGCCGGGCTGGCCGCCCGAGGTCGCGTAGAAGATGGTGCGGTCGAGCACGATGCCGCCATCCGGCGTCACCGCGGTCACCGTTACCGGCAGGGTGCGGGCGTAGGCGTCGTCGCGGAACACGAACTGCGTCATGCCACCGCCTCCGCCTCGACCACGGTGCGCCAGTCGATGCGGCCCGGCTCTTCCAGCCAATGCGGCACCGGCAGGCCCTTGCCCCTGAGGAATTCAGGGTTGAACAGCTTGGACTGATAGCGGTTGCCGTAGTCGCAGAGCACCGTGACGATGGTCTTGCCCGGGCCCAGGTCGCGCGCCATGCGGACCGCGCCCGCGACGTTGATGGCCGACGAGCCGCCGAGGCACAGGCCCTCGTGCTCGAGCAGGTCGAAGACGTAGGGCAGGGCCTCGCTGTCGGGGATCTGGTAGGCCCGATCCACCTCAACGCCCTCGAGGTTCGCGGTGATGCGCCCTTGCCCGATGCCCTCGGTGATCGAGTTGCCGGAGCTTTTGAGTTCGCCGGTGGTGTAGTAGCTGAACAGCGCCGCGCCCTCGGGATCGGCGAGCCCGATCTGCACCGCCGGGTTCTTCGCCTTCAGCGCCATCGAGACGCCGCCCAGCGTACCGCCGGAACCGACCGCGCAGATGAAGCCGTCGATCTTGCCGCCGGTCTGCTCCCAGATCTCCGGCCCGGTGCCCTCGACGTGCGACTGCCGGTTCGCCACGTTGTCGAACTGGTTGGCCCAGATGGCGCCGCCCGGCAGTTCGCGGTTCAGCTTCTCGGCCAACCGCCCCGAAATCTTGATGTAGTTGTTGGGGTTCTTGTAGGGCTTGGCCGGCACCTGGAGCAGCTCCGCGCCCAGCAGGGTCAGCGCGTCCTTCTTCTCCTGGCTCTGCGTTTCCGGGATCACGATCACCGACCGGTAGCCGAGCGCGTTGGCCACCATGGTGAGGCCGATGCCGGTATTGCCGGCGGTGCCCTCGACGATGGTGCCGCCGGGCCGCAGCAGGCCGCGCCGCTCGGCATCGCGGATGATGTAGAGCGCCGCGCGGTCCTTCACGGATTGCCCGGGGTTCAGGAACTCCGCCTTGCCCCAGATCTCGCACCCGGTCGCGTCCGAGACGCGGTTGAG
>JBQCFF010000336.1:0-16547 GCA_051959485.1 Devosia sp.
GACTGGGCGCAGACCCTCGGCATGGTGTTCTCGATCATGCTGTGGATGCCCAGCTGGGGCGGCATGATCAACGGCCTGATGACGCTGCGCGGCGCCTGGGACAAGATGCGCACCGACCCGATCATGCGCATGATGGTGATCGCCGTCGCCTTCTACGGCATGTCGACCTTCGAAGGCCCGGTGATGTCGATCAAGTCGGTGAACGGCCTCAGCCACTACACCGACTGGACCATCGGCCACGTGCACTCGGGGGCGCTCGGCTGGGTCGGCATGATCTCGTTCGCCGCCATCTACTTCATGGTGCCGCGCCTGTGGGGCCGCAAGCAGCTCTACTCGCTGCGCATGGTGAACTGGCACTTCTGGCTCGCCACCACCGGCATCGTCATCTACGCCGCCGTGATGTGGGTATCGGGCATCACCCAGGGCCTGATGTGGCGCGAGTACGACGCCGAGGGCTTCCTCGTCTACTCGTTCGCCGAGACCGTGTCGGCGCTCCACCCCTACTACATCGCCCGCGCCTTCGGGGGCGCCCTCTACCTCGCCGGTGCGCTGGTGATGGGGGTGAACGTCTGGATGACCATCGTCGGTCGGGTCCGCGACGAGCGTCCCCTGGTCACCGCCACCAGGCTGCAGCCGGCCGAATAAGGAGCTTTGGCAATGGATATTCTTGGCAAGCACGGCGTCATCGAACGCAACGCCACCCTGCTGCTGACGCTCTCGCTGGTCGTCGTCTCGATCGGCGGAATCGTCGAGGTCGCCCCGCTGTTCTACCTGCAGAACACCATCGAGAAGGTGGAGGGGATGCGCCCCTACACCCCCCTCGAGCTGGCCGGCCGCAGCATCTACATCCGCGAGGGCTGCTACACCTGCCACAGCCAGATGATCCGCCCGTTCCGCGACGAGGTGGAGCGCTACGGCCAGTACTCGCTGGCGGCGGAGTCGATGTACGACCACCCGTTCCAGTGGGGCTCGAAGCGTACGGGTCCCGATCTCGCCCGGGTCGGCGGCCGCTACTCGGACGTCTGGCACGTCGAACACCTGACCGATCCGCGCGCCCTGGTGCCGGAATCGATCATGCCCAGCTACGGCTTCCTCAGCGAGACTGACCTCGACCGCACCACCATCAAGGCCGACCTCAAGGCCAACGCGGTGGTCGGTGTGCCCTACAGCGAGGAGGCGCTCGCCAGCGCCGAGGCCGATCTCGTCGCCCAGGCGACGCCGGACGCGAACAGCTCGGGGTTCACCGGGCGCTACGCCAAGGCCCGCGTCGCCGACTTCGACGGCAATCCCGCCCGGATCACCGAGATGGATGCGCTCGTCGCCTACCTGCAGATGCTCGGCACGCTGGTCGATTTCACCACCTACGACGCCAAGTCGAACTACCGCTAGGAGCCCCGGTACCAATGGAAACCGCGCACTACGACATGATGCGGCACTTCGCCGACAGCTGGGGCCTGCTCTACATGATGGCCATCTTCCTCGCCGTGGTCTTCTTCATCCTGAAGCCGGGCGCCCGGGCCAACGCGCTGGCGGCCGCCCGCATCCCGCTCGACGACGACCAGCCGAAGGAGGACGGGCGGTGAGCGACAAGGATATCGACGCCGTCACCGGCACCAGCACCACCGGGCACGAGTGGGATGGCATAAAGGAGCTGAACACGCCGCTGCCGCGCTGGTGGCTCTGGACCTTCTACGGCTGCATCCTGTTCGCCTTCGGCTACATGGTGGCCTTCCCGGCCTGGCCGCTGATCACGTCGGCGACCAGCGGCGTGCTCGGCTACTCGAGCCGCGCCGAGCTGGACAAGGAGCTGGCGAACGCGGCCGCGGCGCAGGGCGACCGCCTGGCCCAGATCGCGGCAACGCCGGTGGCCGAGATCGCCGCGGACGGCGAGCTCGCCCGCTTCGCCTCGGCCGGCGGCAAGTCGCTGTTCAAGGTCTACTGCAGCCAGTGCCACGGCACCGGCGCCACCGGCAGCGTCGGCTACCCCAACCTCAACGACGACGAGTGGATCTGGGGCGGCGCGGTCGAACAGATCTACGCGACCATCGCCCGCGGCGCCCGCTCGGATGCCGACGCCGAGACGCATTACAGCCTGATGCCGAACTTCGGTGCGGACGGCATCCTGACCCCGGGGCAGATCGAGATCGTCTCGCAGGAGGTCACCGCCTGGTCGGGCCTCCCCGGCGGCCAGTCGACGGCGGAAGGCGCCCAGCTCTTCGCCGAGAACTGCGCCGGCTGCCACGGCGACACCGGCGCCGGCATCCCCGAAGCCGGCGGGCCGTCGCTCACCGACCAGATCTGGCTCTACCAGGGGACGCTGGCGGCCATCGAAGCGCAGGTGAACCAGCCGCGCCACGGCGTCATGCCGGCCTGGGGCGCCCGCCTCGGCGACACGGCGGTCAAGCAGCTGGCGATCTACGTCCACGGACTCGGCGGCGGCCAGTAGCCAGAGCTGCTGCCCGAGGGAGAGGGAGGCGGTCCGCAAGCGCCTCCCTCTTTTCCTACTGCGCCTCGTAGCGCTCCACGCTGATCTCGTCGGCATGCCGTCGCATGTAGTCGGTGTCGTATCCCACCTGCATCCGCAACAGCAGGTCCATGCTCACCCCGAAAGCCTTCTCGATCCGAAGCGCCATCTCCGGCGACAGGGCCGCCTTCTCGTTCACCAGATCGGACAGGGTAGCCCGACGCACGCCGAGAATCTCGGCGGCCCTGGCAACCGGCAACTGCAGCTCATCCAGCACTTCCTCGCGAATGAAGGCTCCGGGATGGGGCGGCCTCATGCCAACCTTTTCGATCGTCTCGCTCATCAGTGGTAATCCTCCAGATCCAGGTTGCAGATCTCGCCATCCTCGATGTCGAAGGTGATGCGCCAGTTCCCGGATACCCAGATGCTCCAGGTTCCGGCGCGATCTCCGACCAGCTGATGCACCCGCCAGCCAGGCGGGCCGTTCACTGCGTCCATGTCGGTGGCATAGAGCAGGGCGGCCAGGATGTTCCGGACCCGCTTGACCTGATCGGCGCGAATGCCCTTGGCATCATCGTTCTCGATGAGGGCCTTCAGCCCCTTGTGCCGCGTGCTCCGCAATCTCATCGGCATGAACGTACGGTATAACCGTACGCCGATCAATCCCCCTTTGACCCAGATCAATCGGCCGGCGCGGTGCGCGTGGGACAGAGGCACGAACGATGCGGACCACCTGATGCTTGCGGAACCACCTGTCACCGAACGCCACGACGTCGAACCCGTCAACTCGCCGAAGCAGCGCCAGCCGCTCTACGCGCCGCGGAAGAAGATCTTCCCGCGGGCCGCTCAGGGCCGGTTCCGCCGCTTCAAGTGGCTGGTGATGCTGATCACGCTGGGCATCTACTACGTCACGCCCTGGCTGCGCTGGGACCGTGGTCCCTACGCGCCCGACCAGGCGGTGCTGGTCGACCTCGCCAACATGCGGTTCTACTTCCTGTCGATCGAGATCTGGCCGCAGGAGTTCTACTACGTCGCCGGCATGCTGGTGATGGCCGGCATCGGGCTGTTCCTCGTCACTTCCACCGTCGGCCGCGCCTGGTGCGGCTATGCCTGCCCGCAGACGGTATGGGTCGACCTGTTCCTTGCAGTCGAACGGTTCATCGACGGCGATCGCAACGCCCAGATCAAGCTCGACAAGGCGCCGTGGACCACCGGGAAGGTGGCCAGGCGGGTGGCGAAGCACGCCACCTGGCTGCTGATCGGCGTCCTCACCGGCGGCGCCTGGATCTTCTACTTCGCCGATGCGCCCACCCTGCTCATGCAGGTGGTGACGTTCGAGGCGCCGCTCATCGCCTACATGACGATCGCCATCCTGACCGCGACGACCTACACGTTCGGCGGCCTGCTGCGCGAGCAGGTCTGCACCTACATGTGCCCCTGGCCGCGCATCCAGGGCGCCATGCTCGACGAGCACTCGCTCACCGTCACCTACAACGACTGGCGCGGCGAGCCGCGCAACCGGCACCAGAAGAAGGCGATCTCGGAGGGCAAGCCGGTCGGCGACTGCGTCGACTGCAATGCCTGCGTCGCCGTCTGCCCGATGGGCATCGACATCCGCGACGGGCAGCAGCTCGAATGCATCACCTGCGCGCTCTGCATCGACGCCTGCGACGACGTGATGACCCGGCTCGGCAAGGAGCGCGGCCTCATCTCCTACGCCACGCTCAACGACTACAACGCCAACATGGCGCTCGCCACCGGCCCGGCCGGCACGACGATCGAGCCCAACCGGATCCGCGATGCCGCCGGCCGGCTGCTCGACAAGGTCAAGCACACCGACTGGCGCTCGGTCATCCGGCCGCGCACGGTCGTCTACTTCGTCGGCTGGGGCGCCATCGGGCTCGCCATGCTCACCGCGCTGGCCTTGCGCTCGCCGCTGCAGGTCAACGTGCTGCACGACCGCAACCCGCTCTACGTCACGCTGAAGGACGGCACGGTGCGCAACGGCTACGACGTGAAGATCCTCAACATGACGCCGCAGCCGCGGATCGTGGCGATCACGCTCGACGGCCTGCCGGGTGGCGGCATGGCGCTGGCCGACAGCCGCGGCCAGACTTCGCAGGCCATCTCGGTCGAGCTCGAGCCCGACAAGGTGCTGCCGCTCCGGCTCTATGTCCATGCCGATCCGGCCGACCTCGCCGGCGCCAAGACCGGCTTCCGCATCGCCGTCCGCAGCGTCGACGGCCTCACCGCCACTGCCGACGTCAATTTCGAAGCCCCGGGGAAATAAGATGACCGCGCCCACCCGTCCCGTCCAAGGCGAGTTCACCGGCCACCACATGCTGCTGCTCGCGGTGGCCTTCTTCGGCGTCATCATCACCGTCAACGTGACGATGGCGGTGGTCGCCTCCACCAGCTGGACCGGCCTGGTGGTGCAGAACTCCTATGTGGCGAGCCAGCAATTCGAGGAGAAGCGCCTCGCCCATGCGGCGCAGCAGGCCGCCGGCTGGCAGGCCAGCTTCAGCTACGCGCCCGGCGTGGTGCAACTGATCGTCAGGGATGCCGCTGGCGCGCCGGTCGATCTCGGACCGGTCAGCCTGCAGGTCCATCGGCCGGTCGGCGGCCACGACGACCAGCACCTCGGCCTCGGGCGCACGCCTGACGGCGGCTATGGCGCGCCGCTCACCCTGGCTGAAGGCGTGTGGGATGCGCTGGTCACGGCGAGCACCGGCAGCGGTCCGTTCGAGCTGCACGAGCGCTTCAAGGTGGAGGTGGCGCCATGACCTGCTGCGTCCCCACCGCCGAAGCCGTCGAGCTGGCCCAGCAGGGCGGCATCGAGACCGACGACGGCGCACTGCTGACGCTGAGCCGCAAGCTCGGCGACGGCACCCGCCAGCTCGAGTTCGCCGTTCCGGATGCCCACTGCGCTGCCTGCATCCGGTCGATCGAGACCAGCCTCGGCGGGTTGCCGGCCGTGAAGTCGGCACGCGTCAACCTGTCGAAGCGGCGCGTCCGCGTCGTCTTCGACCCCGAGCTCGGCCCGCCCTCGGCGCTCGCGCCGGCGATCCGCGCCTCCGGCTACCATACCTATGTGCTCGATCCCTCAGCCGACGATGACGGCGACCCCGGCCTCCGCGAACTGGTCAGGGCGCTCGCCGTCGCCGGGTTCGCGGCCGGCAACATCATGCTGTTCTCCGTGTCGGTCTGGTCCGGCGCGAACGAGGCCACCCGCGACCTGTTCTACTGGATCTCGGCCCTGATCGCCGTGCCGGCGGTCGCCTATGCCGGCCGGCCGTTCTTCCGCTCGGCCTGGCGGGCGCTGCGGGTGGGCAGGACCAACATGGACGTGCCGATCTCGATCGGGGTGATCCTCGCCACCGCGCTCAGCCTGTTCGAGACGCTGAACTCGGGCCGGCACGCCTATTTCGATGCCTCGACGACGCTGCTGTTCTTCCTGCTCGCCGGGCGCACGCTCGACCACCTGATGCGCGAACGGGCCCGCAGCGCCATCACCAACCTCGCCCGCATCGCGCCGCGCGGCGCCACGCGCCTCCACCCCGACGGCCGCCGCGAATACCTGCCGCTCAGGGAGATCGAGCCCGGCATGGAGCTCGAACTGCGCGCCGGCGAGCGCGTCCCGGTCGACAGCGAGGTGCTGAGCGAGGGCGCCAGCTTCGATACCTCGATCGTCAACGGCGAGTCGGCGCCGCACGCGGTTGCGGTGGGCGGCGAGGTGATGGCCGGCGCCAACACGCTGGGCGGGGTCGTGCGCCTGCGGGCGCTGAAGCGCAGCGAGGATTCGCTGCTCGCCCGCATGGTCGCGCTGATGGAGGCGGCCGAGGGCGCGAAGACGAAGCGCCGCCGCATCGCCGACCGGGCCGCCTCGGTCTATGCGCCGATCGTCCACACCATCGCCATCACCACCTTCCTCGGTTGGGGCCTGCTGTCGGGCGACTGGCACGTGGCGCTGCTCAACGCCGTCGCCGTGCTGATCATCACCTGCCCCTGCGCCCTGGCACTGGCCGTGCCGATCGTCCACGTGGTGGCGGCGGGCCGGCTGTTCGAGGCCGGCGTGCTGATGAAGGACGGCGCGGCGCTCGAGCGGGCGGCCGAGGCCGACAGCGTCGCCTTCGACAAGACCGGCACCCTGACGGTCGGCCACCCCCGGCTCGTCGACTATCATGTCGAGGGCCCCCGGGCCGAAGCCGTGGCGCATGCCCTCGCGACCGCCAGCACCCACCCGCTGTCGCAGGCGCTGGCGCGCGGCCTCGGCGCCGGCGCGGTCGAGCTCAGCGGGCTGCGCGAGCAGCCGGGGCAGGGCGTCGAGGCGACCCTCGACGGCTATCACTGGCGGCTCGGCAGCCGCACCTTCTGCGGTCTCGGCGATGCCGCCGTCGATGCCTCGACCGAGGTCTGGCTCAGCTGTGACGGGGTGGCCCGCGCCACCTTCCGCTTCGAGGACGAGGTCCGCGCCGACGCCCGCGACGCGGTCGGCCGGCTCGGCGAGATGAACCTGCCGGTGCGCCTGCTGTCGGGCGACGCCCAGCACCCGGTCGCCGCCGTGGCCGCGCAGGTCGGCATCGGCGATGCCCGGGCCCGGCTGCTGCCCGAGGACAAGGTCGCCGACGTCGAGCGCGGCCACACCATGATGGTCGGCGACGGCATCAACGATGCCCCGGCGATGCGGGCGGCCTACGTCTCGATGGCACCGTCGACCGCTGCCGACATCGGGCGCAGCGCCGCGGACTTCGTCTTCACCGGCGGCGCCCTCGGGGCAGTGCCGCTGGTCATCGGCACCGCAAGGCGGGCTGCCGCGATCGTCAACCAGAACCTGAGCCTGGCGATCGGCTACAATGCCATTGCCGTGCCGCTCGCCATCTCGGGGCACGTCACCCCGCTGATCGCCGCGATCGCCATGAGCGCGTCGTCGCTGCTCGTCGTCGCCAACGCACTGCGCCTGCGGCTCGGCGGAAGTTCATGGCCGGCGCGCGCACCGAAGCTGGTCGAGGTTCACGCATGAGCGGGTTGATCATCCTCATTCCGACGGCCATCGCGCTCGGCCTCGTCGCCCTCGCCACCTTCCTGTGGACGCTGCGCTCGGGGCAGTACGAGGACCTCGACGGGGCCAGCCAGCGCATCCTCGACGAGGACGAGGACCGGCCGGCCATCCCCTGATTGTGGCAGGTCGATAAATCCTAAATCATTGATATCACAACGAAATATCGAAATTGCCTTGTTTCGCTGGTGAATTTGCCACCCCGATGAACGGCACGTGAACTTGACCGGGATCAAGGTCGGCGGGGGCGGCAGGGCCTAAGCAGTGGCAACCACAGGAACCGCCATGCTCGACGACCTCGTCCAACGTTATTCGAAGCCCGTCCCCCGCTACACCAGCTACCCCACGGCGCCGCATTTCCACGCCGGCATCGACCGCGCCACCTACGCCGACTGGCTGCGCGAAGTCCCCGACGACACGGCGCTATCCCTTTATGCCCACGTGCCTTTCTGCGACCGGCTGTGCTGGTTCTGCGGCTGCCACACCAAGCAGGTGCTGCGCTACGATCCGATCGCCGCCTATGTCCCGGTGGTCCGCCGCGAGATCGAGACGGTGGCGGAGCTGCTCGGCGGGCGGGGCCGGGTGACCGCGCTGCACCTCGGCGGCGGCTCCCCCTCCATGCTGCGCCGCGATGACCTGGTCGGCCTCGCGACGCTGATCCGGGAGCGCTTCAACATCGCCGAGACGTTCGAGTTCTCCATCGAGATCGACCCCAACGACATGGTGCCGGAGCGCTACGACGACCTCGCCGAGGCGGGGGTCACGCGCGTCAGCATCGGCGTGCAGGACTTCGACCCAGAAGGTGCAGGCCGCCATCAACCGGCTGCAGAGCTTCGAGCAGACGGCGGAGGTGGTGGAGGGTGTCCGCGCCCGCGGCGTCGCCTCGGTCAACCTCGACGTGCTGTACGGCCTGCCGCACCAGACGCTGGAGGGGCTCGGGCGCACCATCGAGCAGGCGCTGTCGCTCGGGCCGGACCGGCTGGCGCTGTTCGGTTACGCCCACGTGCCGTGGCTGAAGACGCACCAGCGCATGATCGACGAAGCGGCGCTGCCGGGCGTCGTCGAGCGCTTCCGGCAGTCCACCATGGCGGCCGACCGGATCCGCGCCGCCGGCTATGACGCGATCGGCATCGACCATTTCGCGCTGCCGAACGACGGCCTCGCCCAGTCGGCCCGCCACAACCGGCTGCACCGCAATTTCCAGGGCTACACCACCGATGCCGCGCCGGCGCTGATCGGCTTCGGCGCCTCGGCCATCGGCTCCTTGCCGCAGGGCTACGTGCAGAACCAGGTCGCCACCGGCGAGTACAAGCGCGAGGTGAACGAACACGGGCTGGCGGTGGTCCGCGGCGTCGCGCTGACCGCGGAGGACCGCATGCGCCGCTGGGTGATCGAGCGGCTGATGTGCGACTTCGCCGTGCCGGTCGACGAACTCCGGCAGCGCTTCGGCCAGCCCGCCGAGGCAGTGGCGGGCGAGATGCACGGGGTGGCGCGGGAGGATGCGGACGGCCTCGTCGCCTTCGACGGCGCGCGCTTCGCCATGACCGAGAAGGGCCGCCCGTTCGTGCGCTCGATCGCTGCCGCCTTCGACAGCTACCTGAGCGCCGGCAAGGCGCGGCACTCGCTGGCGGTCTAGCGCGGATGTGCCCTAAGTAAACCCCCTAAGACTCCGACCCGAATTTCGGGAAAGCGGCGGCGCTGGCAGGTTGTCCTCACTTGCGATGAGGTCCCTGAGATGCAGATCCAGCCGTTGTTCCGTGCCGCCGCCCCTGCCACGACGCTGCCCGCCGGGGCCGCCGACCTGTTGACGACCATGCAGCCGGCCGCGGTGACCTTCTACCCGGAAGGCGCGGTGATCTATGCGCAGGGCGACAAGGCCGGCCCGCTCTACTTCGTCGAGTTCGGCTGCGTCCGCATCTGCCGCATGTCGGCCGATGGCCGCCGGCAGATCACCGCCTTCCACGTGGCGGGCGAGGTGTTCGGCTTCGAGGCCGGCGACGAATACGAATCGTATGCCGAAAGCGTTGACGGCGCCGGCGTCCGCAGCCTGCGCAGCGCCAGCGGCGCCGAGCCGGCTGGCCGCCTGCTGCTGCTCGCGGTCAGGAGCCTGGCCCGCACCCAGAACCACCTGATGGTGCTGGGCCGCCGCAACGCCAACGAGCGCATGGCCGCCCTGCTGCTCGACCTGGGCGAGAGGCAGGGGAGCGTCGACCTCGTGCACCTGCCGATGCAGCGCAACGACATCGCCGACTATCTCGGCATCACCTTCGAGACCGTGTCGCGCACCCTGCGCTACCTCAAGGACCGGCGCATCATCCGGCTGAAGGCGGTCAACGAGATCGAGATCGTCGACCACGACGCCCTCGAAGAGATGTGCGAGTAGGAGAAGCCCGGATGGCCCAGGATTTCAGCAACAAGGTCGCGCTGGTGACCGGCGCCGCCTCCGGCATCGGCAGGGCAATCGCCGAGGAACTCGCCTCCCGCGGCGCCAAAGTGCTCGTGGCCGACCTCGACGAGGCCCGGGCCAGCGAGGTGGCGGACGGCATCGGCAAGTCCGGCGGTTCCGCCAGGGCGATGCGGGTGGATGTCGCCGACCCGGCTGAAATCGAGCGGATGGTGGAGACCGCGCGGTCGAGCTTCGGCGGCCTGCACCTGGCGGTGAACAATGCCGGCATCGGCGGTCCTGCCGCAGCCACGGCCGACTACCCGCTCGACGGCTGGCGCAAGGTGATCGACGTCAACCTGAACAGCGTCTTCTACGGCCTGCGCTACGAGATTCCGGCGATCATCGCCTCGGGCGGCGGCGCCATCGTCAACATGGCGTCGATCCTGGGCAGCGTCGGCTTCGCGTCGGCGCCCGCCTATGTGGCGGCCAAGCATGGCGTGGTCGGGCTGACCAAGGTCGCCGCCATGGAGTATGCCAGGCAGGGCGTGCGCATCAACTCGGTGGGCCCCGGCTTCATCGACACGCCGATGGTTTCCGGCCACCTCGACGCGGCGACCCTCGACGTCATCCGCGGCATGCATCCGATCGGGCGCCTCGGGAGGTCCGAGGAGGTTGCGGCGCTGACCGCGTTCCTGCTCTCGGACGCGGCTTCCTTCATCACCGGCAGCTACCACCTCGTCGACGGCGGCTACGTCGCCCAGTAGCGACTGCCCGGCTGTCCCGACAGGCCTAGTGCGCGGCGTCGTAGGCGACGATGTCGCCGCGCCAGTAGGTGAACAGGCCGTCCGCAAGCTGCCAGCCGACTTCGCCGTGCAACGGGATGCGGTAGCCGCCGATTTCGCGGTAGTCCGAGTAGGTACCCCGCCACTCGGTCGGCACCGTCGTGCCGCCGGTAGCCATCGGACGATCGGCCGCCCGCATCGCCACGATGTCTCCCGCCGCATCGAACGTGAACTCCACCGACGCCGGTCCGCCCTGCGATTGGCCGGTGACCTCGACCGTGCTGGCGTCGAGCTGGCGCCAGTGCAGCGCGGAATTGCCGAGAATGGCGTCGGGATGCACGGGCAGCTCCGAGAAGTAGCGCTGCAGCTCGCCCCGGTCGAAATCCGGACCGCTGCCGCCGGCCACCTGCAGCGTGCCGACGAGGCGGGCCACAAGCCGTCCCCGGCCGCCGACGAAGCTGTCGATGACGGTGACGGGGATGCCGGACATGCTGCCGCGGCCCACCCATGCCATCGCCGAGCCGTGCGGCGAGAGCCATTGCTCGGCGCGGATTCGGATCGGGGGCCGCCCGCGCTCCACCGTCAGTTCGGCCCGGTGCTCGAGGCGGATGGCGCGGCTGCCGCCGGGCCCGCCGCAGGCGCGCCGGGCGTAGGCCGAGACGATTTCCGGCAGGTCGGGCGGGGCGTGGGGGGCGGTGGCCTCGTCCCGCACGGCGGCGATGTCGGCGGTGATCGCCGCCTCGAAGGTGGTGTTCTGCCACAGCAGATAGGCGGCCCCACCGGTGAGCAGCAGTGCCAGCGCGACCAGCGCCCAGCCAATCGACGGCATGCTGCTCACCCTCGGTCCTAGATGCCTTCGGGCGCCTGCACCGGCACGCGGTCACGCGGCCGCGCATCCCGCCCGGCCCAGCGGCCGATGAGCAACTGCGCGACGGCGCCGTAGCCGAAGACGACGATCAGCAGGGTGATGAGCCAGCCGATCAGCGGCACCATGGCCAGCAGCCCGGCCACGACGATCGAGATGGCGAGGGCCAGGGCCCGCTTGGCCGTGGTGTCGAGCTTCGTCAGCATGCCGACCAGCCGGGCGCCGATGAGGTAGACGCCGGCCAGGTAGGCGAGGGCGCACATCACCACGGCGAACAGGATGAACAGCGGCGTGAGCAGCAGGCCGACCACGGTGATGGCCGAGACCGGCACGAGGCCGATCACCGCCGCAAAGCCGAGGATGCCGAGGCCGAGGTTTCGGAACGGCCTGGTCTCGGTGCTGGCGCGCATCGCATCGACCAGCCTTGGGGTCAGCGCGATGAACGCGAGGCCGACAACGAACAGCAGCAGCCACCAGAGCCCCGTCGCCCAGACGACGGGCCAGAACGAGTTGACGACATGCTCGGCGGTCTTGCCGACCTCCGAGGCGTAGTCGGGCGAGACCAGCTGCTGGAAGCTGACGCGATCGGCGCTGGCGACCGTAGCCGGGACGGCGATCTCCGCCGGCGCCTGGATGGTCACCTTGCCGGTGACCTTGGCGTTGGGCCCGAAATCGAGCGCCTCGCCGAAGAAGTTGAGGTCGCCGGTGATCGGGGCGTCCAGCGTCAGCTTGCGGGCGGTGATCAGCGCGGCACCGGCGATCGGCGCCGCGACCGTCACGTCGGCCCCGGCGAGGCGGGCGTTGCCGCTCACCGGCGCTGCCGCCGTGACGTTGACCGTGTTGCCCATGGCGGTGAGGTCGCCGCCGACCGCGCCGGCGACGTTGACGGAGAAGCCGGCGGCATAGATGTCGCCCTGCACCTGCGCGTCGTCATGGACGTTGAAGCCGGCAAGGTGCGCGTCGCCCTGCACCGCGCCGCTCAGGCCCACGTCGAAGCCCGCGACGAAGGCGTCGCGCTCGATGGTGGGCCCGTTGAGGGTGGCGGATTGCCCGGACGCGTATTCGTCGCCGCCGAAGCTCAACCGGGCCTCGTCGGCCCTTGCAGGTCCGCCGGCAAGGACCAGGCCGACTAGCAGCAAGCTCGTAACCAGTCTCATCTCTACCTCCTGAGCATATGCCCGCGAAAAGCCAAACTAGGCCGCTATGTCCACCAGCAGTTGATTGAGATCAACTGCTGCAATGACAGGCGGCGTTCGCGTTGTTTGATGCGGATCAAAGCGGAGCCGCCCCGACTGCGGAAGTAGTCGGCTGGTCAATGGAGAGGCGGCATGAGCAAGCTTACTCAGGTGGTGATGGAGCTGGCGCGTGAGCCGGGCCATCCGCACGGCGATCGCGATCGCGGCTATCAGCTGCGGCTGCCGCTGGCGGAAGACGGGCGCATCGACGAGGATGCGTTCGAGCAACTCGGCAATGCCTGCACGGTGAAGCGGATCCGGCCCGGCGAGGAGCCGCGATACGGCCTGCTGCGCCGCGGCGTGTCGGGCCAGTGGAGCTTCGATTACGACGATCGCCAGGAATTCGAGGACGAGCTGGCCTTCCGGCTCGCCGAGGAACGCTTCGTGCCGGGCGAGTACATCTCGATTCGCGAAGACGACGGCACCATGCACACGTTCCAGATCATTTCGGTGCGCCCCTGGAACTGACCACGGGCGCCTGATCCAAGCCTCATCGCAGTGACGGTGCGGGCGCGGGCGCTCGCGCCTTGCTGCGCGTTGGCGCGGGCCTCAGTGCACCTGGTGGCCGATGGCCTGCCGCACCGCCTCGGACAGCGCCGCGCCGAGCAGCGGCTTGGTCAGGGTCCGGAAGCTCTGCTGCGACAGCACGATCGACGGGTCGTTGGCCAGCAGCACCACCGGCCCGTGGCTTTCCACGAAGCGCATCGCCTCCTGCTCGTCCTGGCCGATCAGCACGTGGTGATCCAGCACCGTACAGTCGAACTGCTCGGCCAGGGCGCGCGCCTCGGCGAGGGAGGTTGCCGTCGAGACGGCGTAGTTCTCCGCCTCCAGCAGGAAGCGGAGCGAAGCTGTGAGCGCAGCGGCCGGCGCAACTATCAGCAGTTTGACCATGCAGCGACCCTAAGGCGGGCCGGGCGCGGTATGTTGATGTAGGTCAATGCCCGCCGGCGTCGTGCAGCTGGTCCAGGTCCATGGTCAGGCGCACCAGTTCGGGCAGGCTGCGGGCCCCGATGCGTCCCATCAGGTCGGCGCGGTGTTCCTCCACCGCCTGCGGAGCGATGTCGAGCGTCTCGGCGATCAGCTTGTTGGGCAGGCCGGCGACGATGCCCCGCAGCACCCCGAGTTCGCGCTCGTCGAGGCCTTCGACCACCTGGCGGGCGAGGAGGCTGCGCTCCTCGGTGGCGGCACGGCTCGCGGCATCCATGGCGCGCCGGATGGCGTCGACGATGGTGGCTTCGCTGAACGGCTTCTCGATGAAGTCGAGCGCGCCCTGCCGGATGGCTGCTACCGCCATCTGCACGTCGCCGTGCCCGGTGACCACGATGGCGGGGAGGGTCGAGCCGCGGGCCCGCAACTCGCGCAGCAGTTCGACGCCGTTGATGCCGGGCATCCGCAGGTCGGTGACCAGGCAGCCGTCCTCCAGCGCGCCGAAGCGGGCGAGCAGGGCGGCGGCACCGTCATAGGTGCGGGTCGAGAACCCGGCGATCTCCAGCAGGAAGGCCAGCGAGTTGCGGACCGCTTCCTCGTCGTCCACGATGTGGATGACGCTGGTCATGCGCTCTCCGCCAGCGGCAGGTGGAGGGTGAACCGGGTGCCGCTGCCGTCGGGGCCGGGCGTCGCCGCGATGTCGCCGCCGTGCGACAGCAGGATGCGGCGGGAGATGGAGAGCCCGATGCCCATGCCGCCGGCCTTGGAGCTGACGAAGGGCTGGAACAGCCGGGCCGCGACGTCGCCGGGGATGCCGCTGCCGGTATCGGTGACGCTCACCACGAGGCGCCCGTCCTCCTCCCGCGTCGTTACCGTGAGCTCCTTGACGGGGCTGTCCGCCATGGCCTCGACGGCGTTGCGCATCAGGTTGGTCAGCACCTGCTGGATCTGCACGCGGTCGACCAGGACGATGCCGCCGCCGGGGCCGAAGTCGAAATGCGACCGCACGCCCCGCTCCTTCGAGCCGAGCAGCGCCAGCGCGCCGGCCTCCTCGACCATGCGCTTGATGTCCTCGGGGTGGCGCTCGGTGGCGCCCCGGGTCACGAATTCGCGCAGGTGCCGGATGATGTCGCCGGCCCGGATCGCCTGCTTGGCGGCCTCGGTCAGGGCGCCGCGCATCCGCCCGGCCTGCTCGTCGGTCATGCGGTCGAGCAGCAGCATGCAGCCCTGCACGTAGTTGGCGACCGCCGACAGCGGCTGGTTGAGTTCGTGCGCCAGCGTCGAGGCCATTTCGCCGAGCTCGTTGAGACGGGCCAGCCGGGCCAGTTCCACCTGCGCCTCGTCCAGCCGGGCGGCACTCTCCTGCCGCTCGGTGAGGTCGCGGATGAAGCCGGTGAAGTACTGCCGATTGCCGGCCGGCATCTCGCCGACGGCCAGCGTCATCGGGAAGGTGGAGCCGTCCTTGCGCTGGCCGACGACCACCCGGTCGATGCCGATGATGCGCTTCTCGCCGGTGGCGTGGTAGCGGGCGATGTAGCCGTCGTGCTGGTCGCGATAGGGCTGCGGCATCAGCATCTTGACGTTGTGGCCGATCACCTCGGCGGGCGAATAGCCGAACTGCCGGACGGCCGCCCGGCTGAAGGACGTCACGATGCCGTCGGCGTCGATCACGACCGTGGCGTCGGGCACCGCATCGAGGATCGACTGCAGGTGCGCTTCGCGCGACCTGAGCTCGTCGAGGGTCCTGGTCTGCTGGGTCCGCGAGCGCCGCAGCACCCCGCCCAGCACCGCGATGGTGGCGCCGATCACGAAGAACAGCGCCAGGTTGACCGCGGCCGAGAGCGCGCCCTGCTCGGACAGAGAAAGAAAGTGGTAGATCAGCGGCAGGCTGGCGACGCTGGCAAACAACGCCGGTGGCAGCCCGCCGACATAGGCGGCGAGCAGCACTGGCGGCACGAAGATCAGCCCGATGGCGGTTTCGGGCAGCAGGTCCTGAAACGAGTACCGCACCGCAAACGAGAGCAGCACTCCGAACAGCGCCATCGCGTATGGCGCAACTGCCAACAATCCGGAGGCAACGAACGCGCCCGACCTTTGCATCAGCAGCCTTGCCCCTGGATCGCCGAAACTTTGCGATGCGCCCCGTGCAGCATCGCCCCAGCTTTAGTCGCTGGAGTCAGCCCTCGCAAGGTGACGACCGGCGGCGACGCGGGCCGGCGTTCGGTCAGGCAACGAGCCGCGCGATCCGCACCTGCCAGAGCTCCGGGCCGCTCTGCTCGTAGCTCCAGTCGAAGATGCCCGGATAATGCGCGCTGAACTGATGGTAGAGCGGCCGCGGGTCATGGTCGTTGACCAGCAGGATAGACTCGCCGCCGCCGAGATTTTCGAAGGTGCGGAAAATCAGCGAATGACGGAGCGGCGGCGCGATGGTGCGCACGTCGATGGTGGTGTCGGTAGGTTGGCAGTCCTTGCACATCAGATAGGCATCCCGGTTGGTGCGGCCGAGCGGTTTGGCCGCGTAATGACGCTGTCCATCCGGGCAACCTCGGGACGGCTTCACGCCGTCTTCTCCCTGACGCACGGCCAGGACCATCTCGCCGAACGGGGATGCCCGGCTGGTGAGGTCAGCCGGGACGGTCGTCGGTCACCCGGATGGAACGGCTGCTACTCTAGGCGCGGGGCCGGATGCCGCTCTTTGTGCTGGCTCAAACAGCAGCTCAGGCCGGCAGCGCCGGCACGCCGGCGAACAGCGGATGCAGCAGCGCCAGCAGCACGGCGAGGCCGAGGCCGAACAGGCCGAAGCCGAGGTCGGCGAAGCGCCAGCCGGCATGG
>JBQCFF010000337.1:0-5816 GCA_051959485.1 Devosia sp.
AGGCGCGGATCGTTGCCGAACAGGCGGCGCGCCCGCACGTGTTCCTGTTCGGCGCCGGGCATGTCGGGCATGCGCTGGCGCGGGCGCTGGCGCCGCTGCCGCTGCAGGTTCACGTCGTCGACACGCGGCCCGACGAACTCACCGACCTGCCCGCCAATGTCACGGCCCATGCCGCGCCGATGCCCGAGGCGATCGTACGCTCGGCGCCCCTCGGCTCGTCCCACGTCATCCTTACGCATGACCATGCGCTCGATTTCCTGATCGCTGCCGAGGCGCTGCAGCGGCCGGATGCGCCGTATGTCGGCATGGTAGGCTCGAAGACGAAGCGGGCGCGATTCCGCTCCTGGTATCGCGGCGAGGGCTATCCGACGGAGGCGCTCGACAGGCTGGTATTGCCGATCGGCGGCAAGGCTTTTCCGCACGGACTTGGGGACAAGCGGCCGGAAGTGATTGCAGCACTGACCGTTGCTGAGATTTTGGTCCATGTTGGCCGCCGGAACGTCACGGTGCAGGAGCGGCCGGTTACGACGCAGTCGGGAGCCGTTGTTGCAGACTAGCCCTATCCCCCGCCTCGAGCTCCGCGGCATCAGCAAGCGCTTCCCCGGCGTGCTCGCCAATGACGATGTCGGCTTTTCGGTGCTGCCGGGCGAAATCCACGCGCTGCTGGGCGAGAACGGGGCCGGCAAGTCGACGCTGGTCAAGATGATCTACGGGATCATGCAGCCGGACGCGGGCGAAATCCGGTGGAACGGGCAGCCGGTGACGGTGCCCAACCCCAAGGCGGCGCGAAAGCTCGGCATCGGCATGGTGTTCAATCACTTCTCTCTGTTCGAGGCGATGACGGTGCTGGAGAACATCGCGCTCGGGCTCGACGCCAAGGTGCCGGCGCGCGAGCTCGAGACCAAGGTCCGCGCGGTGATGCAGCAATACGGACTGGCGCTCGATCCGCATCGCACCGTCGCGACGCTGTCGGTGGGCGAGCGGCAGCGCATCGAGATCGTGCGCGCGCTGCTGCTCAATCCGTCGCTGCTGATCATGGACGAGCCGACGTCGGTGCTCACGCCGCAGGAGGTGGAGCAGCTGTTCGTGGTGCTGCGGCAACTGGCGCAGGAAGGGTGCTCGATCCTCTACATTTCGCACAAGCTGCACGAGATCAAGGCGCTGTGCGACACCGCGACGATCCTGCGCGGCGGCAAGCTGGTCGACACCTGCGATCCCAAGGCGGAGACGAGCCGCTCCATGGCCGAGAAGATGATCGGCGCCGGTCTCAAGGAGATCAGGAAGCCGGCGGGCCGAAGCTTTGGCGCGGAGCGGCTGCGCGTCCACCGGCTGAACATGCCCGGCGCGGGACCATTCGGGGTGCCGCTGCGCGATATCAGCTTCGCCGTGAAAGCCGGCGAGATCTTCGGCATCGCCGGGGTGGCGGGCAACGGGCAGAACGCGCTGCTGCTGGCGCTGTCAGGCGAAGCGCCGGCGGCCGAAGCGGACGCGATCACCGTCGACGGCACGCGGGTGGGGCAACTGACGGCCAAGCAGCGGCGGCTGAAAGGCATGGCGAGCGTTCCGGAAGAGCGGAACGGCCACGCCGCAGTGCCGGAGTTCACGCTGAGCGACAACACCATACTCACCGCCCGGGACCGGCTGCACATGGTGTCGGGCGGCCTGATCCGGGGCGGCGCGGCCAAGACCTACGCCGGCGAGGTGATCACCGCGTTCGCGGTGAAGGCGCTGGGACCCAACTCGACGGCGGGCTCGCTCTCGGGCGGCAACCTGCAGAAATACATCATGGGCCGCGAAATCCTGCAGAAACCGGGCGTTCTGGTGGTGAGCCAGCCGACCTGGGGCGTCGATGCGGGGGCCGCGGCGGCCATCCACCAGGCGCTGGTCGACCTCGCCGCACAAGGTTCGGCCATCGTGGTGATCAGCCAGGACCTCGACGAGCTGCTGTCGCTCTGCGACACGCTGGCGGTGATCAATGGCGGGCGGTTGAGCAAACCAATGAACGTGGCGGATGCCGACATCCACGAGATCGGGCTGCTGATGGGTGGTATTCACGGCGAGGTGGCAACCCATGCAGCTTAGGCTGGAAAGGCGCGCCGAGCCGAGCCGCCTGCTGCAGGTGCTCGCCCCCGTCGCAGCCGTGCTGCTGACGGTGGTGCTGGGCGCCATCATCTTCTCGCTGCTCGGCTATGACGGCCTGGGCGCCGTGCGGGAGATCTTCCTGTCGCCGCTGGTCAACTCCTACAAATGGCAGGACCTGGCCGTCAAAGCGGCGCCGCTGATCATCATCGGGGTGGGCCTCGCCCTGGCGTACCGGGCCAATGTCTGGAACATCGGCGCCGAGGGACAGTACATCGTCGGGGCAATTGCCGGCACGGGGGTGGGCATCCTCACCAACGACATGACCGGCTGGTGGATCATGCCGCTGATGATGCTGGCGGGCGCGGCCGGAGGGGCGGCCTATGCGGCCATCCCGGCCTTCCTGCGGGTCCGCTTCCAGGTCAACGAGATCCTGACCACGCTGATGCTTTCCTACGCGTCGGTGTACCTGCTCAACTACCTGCTGGCCGGGCCGTACAAGAGCCCGACCTCGATGGGGCAGCCGCAGACGGTGCTGTTCAGCGCCGACCAGTCGCTGCCCTACATCATCCCCGGAACCATCGTGCAGCTCAATGCGCCGATCGCGCTGCTGGTGGCGCTGGTGGCGTGGCTGATCTTCTCGCGCTCGGTGTTCGGCTTCCAGATCCGGGTAGTGGGCATGGCCCCGCACGCTGCCCGGCATGGCGGATTTTCCGCCAATGGCACGATCTGGCTGGCGCTGCTCATTTCCGGCGGGCTGGCCGGCTTCGCGGGTGTGCTGGAGGCGATGGGGCCGGTGGGCCGGCTGATCCTGCAGTTCCCGGCCAACTACGGCTTCACCGCCATCATCGTGGCGTTCCTCGGCCGCTTGCATCCTTTGGGCGTCGTGCTGGCGGGCCTCGCGATCGCCATCACCTTCGTGGGGGGCGAGATGGCGCAGATCACCATCGGGCTGCCATTCGCGGCGGTGGGGGTCTTCCAGGCCATCATGCTGTTCCTGCTGCTCGGCAGCGACATCCTGGTGCGCTATCGTCCGCGCATCGTCCGTCGGGCGGAGGTCGCGGCATGAACGGCGATATCATGATCTCGTTCGTGATGACGATGGCGGCCGCGGCGACGCCGATTCTGCTCGCCGCGCTGGGCGAGCTGGTGGTAGAAAAGAGCGGCGTGCTGAACCTCGGTGTCGAGGGCATGATGCTGATCGGCGCCGTCATCACGGTGGCGGTAATGCTCACAACCGGCAACCCGCTGCTGGCGATCACCTGCGCGGCCGTGGCGGCGGCGGTATCGGCGTTGATCTTCGGCGTGCTGACGCTGACCCTGTCGGCCAACCAGGTCGCGACCGGGCTGGCGCTCACCATCCTCGGCACCGGCTTCTCGGCGTTGTTCGGCAAGCCGTTCACCGGGCAGAGCGTGCCGGTGATGGGCTCGCCGTTCCCGCCCGAACTGGCGACCGATCCGATCTGGCGGGTGCTGTTCGGCTATTCGCCGCTGGTCTATTTCTCGCTGCTCATGGTGGTTGCCGTGTGGTGGTTCCTGCAGCGGACACGGGCCGGGCTGATCCTGCGTGCGGTGGGCGAGAACGACCTCAGCGCCCACTCCATCGGCTACAACGTCATCGGCGTGCGCTACCTGGCGGTGGCGTTCGGCGGCGCCATGGCGGGCATCGGCGGGGCCTGCTTCCCGCTGTTCCTGACCCCGCAATGGGTCGAGCGGCTGACCACCGGGCGCGGCTGGATCGCGCTGGCGCTGGTAGTGTTCGCGGCCTGGCGGCCGTTCCGCCTGCTCGCCGGTGCCTATTTCTTCGGGCTGATGATGATCTTCGAGGTCTACGCCAAGTCGAACAGCGCCTTCCGCGTGCTGCCGTCGGAGTTCTGGGCGGCGCTGCCGTACCTGGCGACGGTCGTCGTGCTGGTGCTGATCTCGCTGCGGCGCACGGGCAACAATTCCGCTCCCGCCTGTCTCGGCAAGCCGTTCATCGCAACGGCCTGAGCAGGTCACTTCACCGGGCATTACTCAACAGGAGAAGAGTATGACGCAACTCAACAGACGAACGATGCTCAAGATCGGCGGCGCGGCCGCCGCGCTGCCGCTGCTCGGCTCCCGCGCCTTCGCGCAGGAGAAGCTGAAGGTCGGCTTCGTCCTCATCGGCACGCCCGACGACAACGGCTGGAACTTCGGCCACGACCGCGGCCGCAAGGAGATGCTGGAGGCCATCGGCGCGGACAAGGTCGAGACCACGGTCGTCACCAACGTCGCCGAGGGTCCGGACAGCGAGCGCGTGTTCCGCGAACTGGCGCAGCAGGGGCACAAGCTGATCTACGGCACCAGCTTCGGCTTCGGCGACTACATCCACAAGGTCGCCAAGCAGTTCCCGAACACCAAGTTCGAGTGGGCCACCGGCAACCAGACCGCGCCGAACGTTTCGACCTACAACGCCAAGTTCCACGAGGGCCGGGCGGTCATCGGCACCGTCGCCGGCCTGATGACCAAGACCAACAAGCTCGCCTATGTCGGCTCGGTACCGATTCCGGAGGTCCGCATGGGCGCGAACGCCTTCGCGATCGCGGCGCGCAAGGTGAACCCGAACGTCACCGTCAAGGTGGTCTACATCGACAGCTGGTTCGATCCGCCGAAGGAGGCCGAGCAGGCCCGCGCGCTGATCGACCAGGGCATCGACATCATCGCCCAGCACACCGACGGGCCGGTGATCCCGCAGATCGCCGAGGAGCGCGGCATCGTCGGCGTGTTCGGCCAGGGCTCGGACATGAGCGCCTTCGCGCCCAACACCCACCTGACCTCGATCATCGACCGCTGGGGTCCGCACTACACCAAGTCGGTGCAGTCCGTGCTCGATGGCACCTGGACCGAGAGCAGCGTGTGGGACGGCCTGGCTTCGGGTGAAGTCGAGATCGGGCCCTACAACCCCAAGGTCCCGGCCGACGTGGTCGCAGCGGCGGAGAAGGTCAAGGCCGACATCATCGCCGGGACGCTGCACCCGTACGCCGGCCCGATCAAGGACAACACCGGCACCGAACGCGTCGCCGCCGGCGACGTCATCGACGACGGCGAGTTCTGGGCCGTCGACTGGTACGCGGAAGGCATCGAGGCGTAAGCTGGCCAATCCGGGGGCGGGCTTCGGCCCGCCCTTTTCACGCCGTGCTGCCGGAGACGACCCCTCATCCGGCTGCCGCCACCTTTCTCCCGCAAGGGGAAAGGCGATGGAGCCGCTGCGACGGTGGATGTGAGGGGAGACCGCTGGCGGCACGCCTCCTCGTTGCGGGAGAAGGTGCCCGCAGGGCGGATGAGGCGTTCGCGGCGCAGCCGCCGCCTCCGCAGCAGTGACGACATGGCAGGCAGGGCCGAATGACCGACTACGCGATCTTCTGGGAGTGGCTGAGCTTCGCGGTGCGGTGGACGCACGTGATCACGGCCATCGCCTGGATCGGCTCGAGTTTCTATTTCATCGCGCTCGACCTGGGCCTCAGGAAAACGCCGAGCCTGCCGCCGCTGGCGCATGGCGAGGAGTGGCAGGTGCATGGCGGCGGCTTCTACCACATCCAGAAATACCTGGTGGCCCCGGACTTCCTCCCCGAGCACCTGACCTGGTTCAAGTGGGAGAGCTACTTCACCTGGCTCTCGGGCTTCATGCTGCTGGTCGTCGTCTACTATTTCGGCGCCGACCTGTTCCTGATCGACCGGCACGTGCTCGACATTCCCGCCTGGCAGGCCATCGG
>JBQCFF010000338.1:0-25394 GCA_051959485.1 Devosia sp.
GCATAGATGGTGTCGAAGGCCAGCGAACTCTTGCCGGAGCCCGAGAGGCCGGTCATCACGATCAGGCTGTCGCGCGGCAGCCGCAGGTCCACGTTCTTGAGGTTGTGTTCCTTGGCACCGCGGATGACGATCTCACGGTTCGGGTTGCGCTTGTCGGCCATCAACAGTTCCACCTACGCGGCGCGCGACCAATACAGCCGCAATGTGCCAGATCGTGTCAGGGTTTTTCAAAAGTGGGATCGGCTGCCTACTTGGGAGTTGGGGGCCGGACTTGCAATCTAACCACGTCTCACGACGTCGTGTCACCAACCCGGGCGCTGCGGCCGATCGAACTTGGCATGAACATAAACAGAACGCGCCAGCGCCGGTCAAGCGATTCTCCCGGCGCCGCGCGGCTGACACAATGTGGGCGTTGGCTTGACAACGGTCGGCAGGAATAAGAACATAGTGGGAACATTGATCGCCCCGGAAACTGTGGAAGACGCGGATCGCCGCGCCCCATCGGAGCCTCGGGGGCGATAGGATGCGCACCAACGGACCGGCGCGTTTCCGGGACAAAGTCGAAAGGGAAGTGCCATGGCTGGCGGCGTCAACAAAGTGATCCTGGTGGGTAACCTCGGGGCCGACCCGGAGGTGCGGAACCTGCCGTCGGGCGGCAAGGTGGTGAACATGCGCGTCGCCACCACCGACACCTGGCGCGACAAGAACACCGGCGAGCGGCGCGACCGCACCGAGTGGCACAGCGTCGTGATCTTCAACGAGGCCCTGGGCCGCGTCGCCGAGCAGTACCTGCGCAAGGGCGGCAAGGTGTATCTCGAGGGGTCGCTGCAGACCCGCAAGTGGCAGGACCAGTCGGGCGCCGACCGCTACTCGACCGAGGTGGTGCTGCAGAACTTCAATTCCACCCTGGTGCTGCTCGACAGCCGCGGTGAAGGCGGCGGCGACAGTCCCGGCGGCTTCTCCGGTCCGGCCGAGCGCGGCGGCTACGGCGGCCAGCGCGAAGGCGGCTTCGGTGGTGGTGGCGGCGGCGGCCGTCCGGAGCGCCGCCCCAGCGCCGCCCCGGCCTTCGAAGGCGGCGTGGACGACGACATCCCGTTCTGAGGTCGGCCTGCTCCACAGGCGTCACTGAGGTGGAAACCGCTCAGGATGGGCCCCGGCCTTCGCCGGGGTGACACCGCAGTGGAACTCCCTCCGCCTGCAAGTCTCTCGAACGATCGCATTGGAAAGAAGCGGGCCGCCGCCACGGCGGCCCGTTTGGTTTTGGCCACTCCACATTTCAGTGGGCAGGCAGACCCGGTGACAGTCCACTGACGTGTCACCCCGGCGAAGGCCGGGGCCCATCCTGAGCGCTTTCCACCTCGGTGACCACGCGGCTACCCCTCAAGCTGGATCCCGGCCTGCGCCGGGATGACAGCTGATAGAGCCGCAGCCGTTTTCCTCGCCCGCGTCCCGCGAAGCGGCTCACTTCGTGAACGGCACCGAGGCTGACAGCTTGTCGCCGTTGTCGAAGGCCACGTCGAAATCGACGCCGATCTTCTCGGGGTGCAGCAGGATCGAGGCATTGACCGACAGGCCCACGCCGTCCTCGTCCTTATTGCGTTCCTTGAAGTTGAACAGGATGCCCTTGCCCTGGCGCTTGCCGATGGCGAGGCCGGAGAACGAGACGTTGGAGGTCATCGCCGCTTCGTAGCGGTTGCCGGCGGCGTTGTAGACCAGCGTGCCCTTCACCGTCATCGAGGTGCCTGCCAGCGTGCAGTTGCCGGAGTAGTTCACCTTGTCGCCGTTGCCCGGGCTCAGCGACAGCTTGCACGAAACCTTGCCGCCGTCCTTGCCCCTGAACCTGCCCTGGATGTCGCTGCTGCCGCTCCACGAGCCGAGATAGGACTGCAGCAGCTCCACGTCCGCCCGCGCGGCGGAGGCCGGTGTCGCAGCCGACAGCGTGGCGACGGTCAGACCGGCGAGCGCGGCAGCGCGCCACGGGAGCCCGGCAAGGTTCATTTTTTTACGCCTCCCAGCGGATGAAAGAATCGCCCTCCGGCGACCAGTATTGCGGGGAGGATGAACACATCTCCGATCAATGCAAGGCCCAGCGTTACTACAAACAGCGTGCCGAACAGCGCCACTTGCGGCAGCGCCGAAGTCATCACGATCGCCACGCCCGAGCAGAGGATCAGCGTGGCCGCGATGACGGCGCCGCCGATGCGATCCATGGTGTGCTTGATCGCATCGAGGTGGTTCAGCCCTTCCTGGCGCCGCATGTGCAGGTAGTGGGACAGGAAGTGGGTGGTGTCGTCGACGGCGATACCGAAGGCGATCGTCAGCGACAGCACGGTGGTGAGCTGCAGGCCGGCACCCGAGAAATACAGCCACGCCTCGGTGCCCAGCACCGGGAACAGGTTGGGGATGGCGGTCGCCAGCGAGACGCGCAGCGAGCGGAAGGCGAAGCCGATGAGGAACAGGTTCACCAGCACCGAGAAGGTCAGGTCGAACTGCAGGTTGCCGACGATATCGTCGGTCGCGTAGGTGGTCATGACCCGGAAGCCGCCGACCTCCGCGCCCTCTATGCCGGCCTCCTTCAGGTCGGCTTCGATGCCGCTCTTCAGCTTGACCAGGTCCTCCGAGCTGATGATCAGGGGCATGAAGCCGGTGATCAGCGCCTTGTCGCCCTCCGGCGTGACGAAGCGCGATCGCAGGTCGCCGACCGAGTCCAGGATCTCCCCGCGGCTGAAGCCGGAGTCCTCGTACTGCGTGAAGGCCGCCGCGGAGATCACCTTGTTCTTGCCGAGGTGCTTCTCCACGATCTGGTGAACGCGGGCGATCTTGGCGAAATCATCGTCGCTGATGTCCGGGTCCGCATGGTCGAGCGGCACGCTGACATAGAGCGGCGCGACGCCACCGACGCCCTGGTCGATGGTCTCCGCCGCGGTCAGCGCCTGCGACCCCTTCGACATGAAGTCCTCGAAGGAGAAGCGCGGCTGGATCAGGAAATACGGGATGATCAGCAGCAGGGTGACGATGATCGCCATGATGGAGATCGGCCGGCCGAAGCGCTTGGCGACGCCCCAGGCGGCAGGCACCGGCGCAGTGATGACGAAGCTCGGCTTCGGTGCCTTGAACCCCAGACGCAGCGCCAGCTTCAGCAGCAACGGCAGCAGCGTCATCAGGCAGACGAAGTTGGCCAGCGAGGCGATCGTGCCGGCGATCGAGAATTCCTGGATCCCCTGGCCCTGGGTGAACGTGAGCTCGGGCGTCAGCGACAGCGAGGCGAACGACACCAGCGTCGTCAGCATGGTCAGCGCGGTAGCCGGGCCGATCACCTTCACCGTCTCGTCCACGGCCTTGTACGGGTCCATGCCCTCGCGCCAGTAGGCCAGCCAGTTGAAGATGAAGAACAGGCTCTCCGCGAAGGCGATCACCAGCACGATCGTCGTCACGAGGATGGTGAGGAAGGAGAACGAGCCGAAGGTGAAGATGATGAGGCCCATCACCCAGAGCACCGCGATGAACGGCGTCGACGCCACCAGCAGCGCGCCGAAGAAGGACCGCAGCGAGAAGAGCGCGATCAGGGCGCCGAGCCCGAAGCCCCAGACGGTGAACTTGACCTGGTCGTCCACGGCGGCGCCGAGCATCTCCGAGGTCCAGATCGGCGGGCCGGTCAGTTCGGCATGCAGGTCGTCGCTGTCGTAGAAGGAGATGAGGTCGCGCAGATCCGCGATCATCGCCTTGGTGCCGTGCTCCTTCACCATCTCCTGGTTGGGAAAGGCGATGATCACGACGCTCTTCAGGTCCGGCGCAATCAGGTTGCGCATCATCTGGTCGGACTTCTGCAGGTCGCCCAGCACGGTGGCGATCTCGGCCGGATCGGTCATGCCTTCGGGCACGGCGGGGCGCGTCGTGCCGTCGGGCCCCGGCGCCCGTAGCGTGAACGCCGACATGGTGCCCGACACGTAGTCGGAATTGGAGAGGTCGAGCGACAGCGCGCGCACCGACTCCAGCACCTTGGGATCGGTCAGGTTGTCGGTGGTGACGAGAATGTTGATGTCGTTCTCGAACGTGCCGAAGCTCTGCGACAGGTCTTCGTAGGCGTCGTATTCCGGCCCGGAATCGGCGAATACACGCAGCATGTCGCCGTCAACGCTGATGCGCGGCAGCTGCACGACGCAGAAGACAGTCATGACGACGACGAAGGCAGCGATCAGGCGGGGGAACTTGAGCGTCGCGTGGCCCAGATACTCGAGGCCGAAGCCGATGGAACGATCATGCCCGAAGGCCCAGTTCCACAGGCGGGACCACACAGATTTGCTCGACAATAGAATCAACTCCCCGAATGGTCGCACCCCGGCCCTTCGCGGCGCGTTCAATAAGGCCTGATTATCGGCACGTCCAGCCGCTCACGTTGCTGTAAAGCAACGCCAACTGCCCGCCGCGCGGCCTATTTGCCACAGCTGGGCCCGTGAGCCTCGAATTCGGCGCGATTGCGCCCTATATGGATAGTGGTGGAAGACAGGCCGGGCGCCCGCCCGAAAAGGCCGTCGACATTGGTCTTCAGCGGCGGAATCGCATAGACCACAAACCAGCGTTCACAGTTGTAAATCGGCCCCGTGACAGACAAGCCCGAAGACGAGAACGGCGCAGCGTCGCCTTCCGACATCGCCCCGGTTTCCATCTCCGACGAGATGCGCCAGTCCTACCTCGATTACGCCATGAGCGTGATCGTGTCGCGCGCGCTTCCCGACGTGCGCGACGGGCTGAAGCCCGTGCACCGGCGCATCCTCTACTCGATGTACGAGCAGGGCTACGAGTGGAACCGGCCTTACCGCAAGTCGGCGCGCGTCGTCGGCGACGTGATCGGCAAGTATCACCCGCACTCCAATGACGCGGTGTACATGTCCCTGGTCCGCATGGCGCAGGAGTTCTCGCTGCGCGTCACGCTGATCGACGGGCAGGGCAATTTCGGCTCGGTCGACGGCGATATGCCGGCGGCCATGCGCTACACCGAAGTGCGCATGGAAAAGGTCACGGGCTTCATGCTCGAGGATCTCGACAAGGACACCGTCAACTTCAAGGACAACTACGACGCGTCCGAGCGGGAGCCGACGGTGCTCCCCGCGCGCTTCCCCAACCTGCTGGTCAATGGCGGGCAGGGCATTGCCGTGGGCATGGCCACCAATATCCCGACCCACAACCTGGGCGAGGTGATCGACGCCGTCCTCATGCTGATGGACGAGCCCGGCGC
Organism: Devosia sp.; assembly: GCA_051959485.1. Lineage (GTDB taxonomy): Bacteria > Pseudomonadota > Alphaproteobacteria > Rhizobiales > Devosiaceae > Devosia_A. Next base: position 5,237 of record JBQCFF010000338.1, read on the forward strand.
CACCGTCGAGCAGCTGATGACCGTGCTGCCCGGCCCCGACTTCCCGACGGCCGGCATCATCCTCGGCCGCGCCGGCATCCGCCAGGCCTACGAGAGCGGCCGGGGCCAGATCCTGATCCGCGGCAAGTCGCATGTCGAAGAGATGCGCGGCGGGCGCGAGGCGGTGATCGTCACCGAGATTCCGTACCAGGTGAACAAGTCGCAGATGATCGAGAAGATCGCCGAGCTGGTGCGCGACAAGCGCATCGAAGGCATCTCCGACGTTCGCGACGAATCCGACCGTCACGGCATGCGGGTGGTGATCGAGCTGAAGCGCGACGCGGTCCCCGACGTGGTGCTGAACCAGCTCTACCGCTTCACCCAGCTGCAGGATTCCTTCGGCTGCAACTTCGTGGCGCTGAACGGCGGCAAGCCCGAACTGATGGGCCTGCGGCCGATCCTCAAGGCCTTCGTCGAATTCCGCGAGGAGGTGGTCACCCGCCGCGCCCGCTTCCTGCTCAACAAGGCCCGCGACCGCGCCCATATCCTCGTCGGCCTCGCGGTCGCCGTGGCCAATATCGACGAAGTCATCACGCTGATCCGCACCTCGCCCGACGCGGCCGCCGCGCGCGAGCGGCTGATGGAGCGCGACTGGCCGGCCAAGGACGTCGCGCCGCTGATCGCGCTGATCGACGACCCGCGCCACCGGATCAACGAGGACGGCACCTTCAGGCTCTCCGACGAGCAGGCCCGCGCCATCCTGGCGCTGACGCTCAGCCGGCTCACGGCGCTGGGCCGCGACGAGATCGGCGAGGAGCTCAACGGGCTCGGCGTCGACATCGCCGACTTCCTCGACATCCTGCGCTCGCGCGAGCGGGTGATGACCATCATCCGCGACGAGCTGGTGGCCGTGAAGGAGCAGTTCGGCAGCCCGCGCAAGACCACCATCGACGATGCCGCCGGCGACTTCGAGGACGAAGACCTGATCGCCCGCGAGGAAATGGTCGTGACGGTCACGCACGAGGGCTACATCAAGCGCGTCCCGCTCTCGGCCTACCGCACGCAGAATCGCGGCGGCAAGGGCCGCTCCGGCATGTCGACGCGCGACGCCGATTTCGTCACCCGCCTGTTCGTCGCCTCGACGCACGCGCCGGTGCTGTTCTTCTCCTCGCTCGGGCAGGTCTACAAGCTGAAGGTCTGGCGGCTGCCGATCGCCGAGCCGCAGGGCAGGGGGCGCGCCCTCATCAACCTGCTGCCGCTCGACGAGGGCGAACGCATCACCTCGATCGTGCCGCTGCCGGAAGACGAGAAGGACTGGGAGCACCACGACGTGATGTTCTCGACCAATACCGGCGGCATCCGGCGCAACAAGCTCAGCGATTGCGTGCCGCGCACCACGCTGGGCAAGCGCGTCATGGAGTTCGACGAAGCCGGCCAGTCGATCATCGGCGTCGAGCTCAGCCAGGAAACCGACGACGTGCTGCTGACCACGGCGCTCGGGCAGGCGGTCCGCTTCCGCACTTCCGACATCCGCGTGTTCGGCGGCAACGGCTCGACCGGTACCTCCACCGGCGTGCGCGGCATCTCGCTCAGCGACGGTGATAGCGTCATCTCGATGTCGATCCTGCGCCACGTCGCCGCCACCCCGGCCGAGCGCGAGGCCTACCTCAAGCAGTCGGGCGCCATCCGTCGTGCCGCGACCGGCGAGGAAGCCGAGGCGGAACCGGAGGTCGACGCCAGCGAGGAAGCCGAGGAGGGCGCCGGCGAGGCCGCGTCCATTTCCGAAGCGCGCTACATCGAAATGGGGGCGGCCGAGCAGTTCGTGCTCACCATCACCGAGTTCGGCTACGGCAAGCGGTCCTCGAGCTACGAGTTCCGCATCTCGCACCGCGGCGGCAAGGGCATCAAGGCGACCGACCAGAGCAAGACTGCCGAGATCGGCAAGCTCGTCGCCGCCTTCCCGGTCGAGGACGCCGACCAGATCATGCTGATCTCCGATGGCGCCCAGCTGATCCGCGTTCCCGTCAACGGCATCCGCTACACCAGCCGCGCCAGCAAGGGCGTCCGCGTCTTCCGCACCGCCGACGGCGAGAAGGTGGTGGCCGTGGAACGCATCAGCGAGCCGGAAACCGACGAGCCGGACTCCGAGGTGGACGAGACCGAGCAGCCCGAAAGCTGAGGGATCTCGACCGTCCTGGTGGGGCTGGCGGACGACAAAGCGGACGGCCCCTCCCCAGCCCTCCCCATGAAGGGGAGGGTGCTGCGTTGCGGTACCTTCGACGCTTTGCCAACAAACGCCGACCCGACACCCTCCCCTTCATGGGGAGGGCTGGGGAGGGGCCGTCCGGCAACCTGTATTTGCAGCGCCGCGACTCCCACGGCGCTCATGGGCTTGCACCCACCAGAATCTTGTGGCTGGCTCGGTCATCCTCCGGAGCCCCATCATGATCGACCCCGTGATCCTGCTGCCCTATGTCGGCGCCTGCCTGCTCTTTTCCATCGTGCCCGGTCCGTCGGTGACCGTCGTGGTGGCCAATTCGCTGGCGCGCGGCACCAAGGCGGGGCTGCTCACCATCCTCGGCACCGAGATCGCCATGCTCTCGATGGTGCTGATCGTCGCGATCGGCATGGATGCGGTGATGGGCCTCGTCTCCGAAGCTTTCACCATCATCAAGCTGGTTGGCGCCGCCTACCTGATCTGGATCGGGTGGAAGATGTTCACCGCCACCGGCAAGCTGGAGATGGACCGGGCGGGTGACCGGCTGCCGCTCGTCCGCTACCTGTGGCAGGGGGCGCTGATCAACTGGTCCAACCCCAAGACGCTGCTGTTCCTCGGCGCCTTCCTGCCGCAGTTCGTCGATACCAGCCGGCCGGCCTTCGAGCAGATCATGACGCTGGGGCTGATCGTCATGGTCGTCGCCACCGCCACCGACTCGATCTACGCCGTGCTCGCCGGGCGCGCCCGCGAGGTGCTGACGACCGCGCGCGTCCGCGTCATGAGCCGCGTCTCGGGCGTGATCCTGATGATCGGCGGCGTCTGGCTGGCGCTCGTCAGGAAGAGCTGAGGCGCCGGGTCGGGAAGATGCGCGGCCCGAACACGTTGAGCAGCAGCCCGGCGAACACCAGCAGGCTGCCGGCGATCTCCAGCCCGGAGATCGTCTCGCCCAGAAGCAGCGCCGCGCCGCCGATGCCCGAGACCGGTATCAGCAGCCCGAACGGCGCCACCAGCCCCGCCGGGTAGCGCGACAGCAGCATGCTCCAGGCGCCATAGCCGAACAGCGTGGCGCACCAGGACATGAACAGCAGCGCGCCGACTCCGAGCCAGGTGATGTGCGCCACTGCCGACGGAATGGCGCCGGGCCCTTCGAGCAGCAGCGACAGGGCCAGCAGGGGCAGCGGCGGCACCAGCGACGACCACACGACGAAGCCCAGCATGTCGATCTTGCCGGCCTGCTTGGTGATGGTGTTGCCGACGCCCCAGAAGAACGCAGCGGCCACCACCATCAGCATCGGGATCAGTGCCGCACCCTCGAGCCGCCCGAGGCCGATAACCCCGATGCCCGCAAACGCCACGAGCGCCCCGAGCCACTGCACCGGCCGCGGCCGCTCGCCGAAGAACAGCACCGCCAGGCCGATGGTGAAGAACACCTGCAGTTGCACCACCACCGAGCCGAGCCCCGGCGGCATCCCCAGCTTCACCGCCACGAACAGCAGCCCGAACTGGCCCACGCCGATGGCCAGCCCATAGCCGATCAGCACGCGCCACGGCACGTTCGGCCGGCGCACCAGGAACACGGCGGGCAGCGCCGCGAAGGTGTAGCGCAGCGCCGTCATCAGCAGCGGCGCCACCTCGTCCACACCCCAGCGGATGGCGATGAAGCTGAGCCCCCAGACGGTGACCACGAGCAGGGCAAGGATCAGATCGCGCGGCGACATGGCGACTCCGGAGGCCAGGGCAGGCTGCTGCTCCTGCCGCACTCTCACGTCCGGGGCGCTCGCGCAAGATGGGCCGGCGCGCCTGCGCGCCAGCCATGCATCGGGATCAGGTCGGCGGGGTCAGACCGGCGCCCAGCCGCCGGTCTTTTCGCTCGCGTACACGGCGTCGATCACGCGCATCGTCTTGATCGCATCTTCGACACCCCATTCCAGCGGCTTGCCGTCGAGCACAGCGCGGCAGAAGGCGTTGGCCTGCTCGGTGTACTGGTCGCAGGGCGGGATGATCTCGCGCCGCGCCAGGTTGCCGCTGACGTCGTAATCGCGGTCGACGAGAATCGCCGTGGCCGAACCGGCGTCGGGGGTGAACGGCACCAGCAGCTGCAGCCGGCCCTTGGTGCCGAGCACTTCGAGCGACTGGCCGAGATTGGTCTGGGTGGAGCAGATGAAGCTCGCCTGCCGGCCGCCGCCGAAATCGAGCAGCGCCGAGGCCAGCCGGTCGGTCTTCAGCGTCGGGTCGCGATCGACCAGCGACACGGCGCGCAGCGGTTCGGCGTCGAACATGTAGCGCGCCGCGGTGATCGGGTAGCAGCCGATGTCGTAGATGCCGCCGCCGCCGACATCGACCTGGTTGCGCACGTTGTTCGGGTCGGTGAGGTAGTAGGTGAAGGTGCCGCGCACCGCCCGCAGCTCGCCCAGTTCGCCCGAACGGATGATCTCGCGCGCCCGCGCCCATTGCGGGTGGAACCGCACCATGAACGCCTCGTAGAACACGATGCCCGGCGGAATCTGTCGCAGCTGCTCGGCTTCCTTCGCGTTAAGCGCGATCGGCTTCTCGCACAGCACGTGCTTGCCGGCCTTGGCCGCAGCCAGCGTCATCGGCACATGCAGGTGGTTCGGCAGCGGATTGTAGATCGCGTCGATGTCCGGGTCGTTGAACAGCTCCTCGTAGGAGCCGAGGGCCCGCGCCTTGCCCGTCAGCCCGAGCTCGGCGATGTAGGCCTCGGCCTTGTCCTTGTCGCGCGACGCGACGGCGACGACCTCGCTCAGCGGCGATTTCAGGATCGCCGGGGTGACCTTCTTGAGCCCGATATTGGCGGTGGAGAGAATCCCCCACCTGACTTTCTTCTCGGCCATCGCCTTAAATCCTCCGGTTCGAAGCGGGCGCAGTGGTAGCGGGCGCCGCGGAGCAAGTCGAGATCGTCATAGGTTGCGGGAATGGTGGAACTGGAGGCGACCCCTCATCCGCCCTTCGGGCACCTTCTCCCACAAGGGGAGAAGGCCAACGCTCGGCGGCTTCCCCTCACAACCTTCAGCGTGGCGGCTCCATCGCCTTCTCCCTGTGTGGGAGAAGGTGGCGGCAGCCGGATGAGGGGTCGTCGACTGCAGCACCGCGCCGCGCCTAAGCCACCTGTCCCGCTGCCCAGCCGGAGGCCCAGGCCCACTGGAAGTTGTAGCCACCGAGCCAGCCGGTCACGTCCACCGCCTCGCCGATGAAATACAGCCCCGGCACGTCGCGCGCCTGCATGGTCGTCGAATCGAGCCCCGCCGTATCGATCCCGCCCAGCGTCACCTCGGCGGTGCGGTAGCCCTCCGACCCGGTGGGCTTGATCGTCCAGCGCCGGAGCGCGTCCTCGACCCTGGCGAAGGCCTTGTCCGACACGTCGCCCATCATGCTGGTGATGCCGATCTCCTCGGCCAGCATCTGGGCCAGCCGCTTCGCCAGGTGGTTCGACAGCACCGTCTGCAGGTGCAGCTTCGGCGTCTCCGCGCGCGCCCGCCGCAGGATCTCGCCGAGCTCGCCATTGGGGAACAGGTCGATGACGATCGCATCGCCCTCGCGCCAGTAGCTGGAGATCTGCAGGATCGCCGGGCCGGAGAGGCCGCGATGCGTGAACAGCATCGCCTCCTCGAAGCTCTTCTTGCCCACCGAAATGCGCGTCGGGTCCACCGCGATGCCCGACAGCGGCGCCAGCCGCTCGAGGATGCGCGGCTCGAAGGTCAGCGGCACGAGGGCAGGGCGCGTCTCGGTGACCGCCAGCCCGAACTGCTGCGCCAGCTGGTAGGCGTAGCCGGTCGCCCCCATCTTCGGGATCGACTTGCCGCCGGTCGCCACCACCACGCTCTGGCCGGTGAAATCGCCCTCGGTCGTCGCCACCGTGAACCGCCCGTCGGCATGGCTCACGCCGGTGATCTCGACCGAGAGCAGCAGCTCCCCCTTCGCCTTGCGCAGCTCGGTGGTCAGCAGGTTGACGATCTGCGCGCTCGAGCCGTCGCAGAACAGCTGCCCCAGCGTCTTCTCGTGGAAGCTGATGCCGTAGGCGTCGACCAGCCCGATGAAGTGCTCGGGCGTGTAGCGGGCCAGCGCCGACAGCGCGAAGCGCGGGTTCCGGCTCAGGAACCGGTCGCGCCCGGCCTTCACCGTGGCGTTGATGTTGGTGAAATTGCAGCGCCCGCCGCCCGAAATGCGGATCTTCTCGCCGGGCGCATCGGCATGGTCGAGCACCAGCACGCGGCGGCCGCGCTTGCCGGCTTCGATGCCGGCCATCATGCCGGCTGCGCCGGCGCCGAGGACGATGGTGTCGTATTGGGTGGAGGTCATTCACTGCCCATCGCCGGTTTCCGGCGCACGCGCAAGGCCCTAGCGCGGCTTGCCATGTTCGCGATGCCGTGACACAAACCCGCCACCTAACGGAGGGCGCTTGGGAATGACGAGACTGGTCGGCTTCTATCCCGGCTCCTTCGACCCCCTGACGAACGGTCATCTCGATGTCATCGAGCGCGCCTGCAAGCTCGTGGACAAGCTGGTGATCGCCGTCGGCACCCATCACACCAAGAAGCCGATGTTCAGCCACGAGGACCGCCTCGCGCTGCTGCAGGCCGTGCTCGAGCCGATCGGCAAGCGCACCGAGACCGAATTCGCCTATGTCGACTTCTCCGGGCTGATGGTCAGCGCCGCCCGCGCCGCCGGCGCCAAGCTGGTGATCCGCGGCCTGCGCGACACCACCGACTACAATTACGAGATGCAGATGGTCGGGATGAACGCCCAGATGGCGCCCGACCTGCAGACAGTCTTCCTGCCGTCTTCGCCGCCCGTGCGTCACATCTCCGCCACGCTGGTGCGTCAGATCGCGGAACTCGGCGGCGATATCAGCGCCTTCGTACCTCCCCTCGTCCTCAACGCCATAAGAAAAGCATGACCGATCCCATCAAGCGCGCCGGCATCATTCTCGGCATCCTCGCAGCGGCAATGGCCGCTTTCTTTGCCCTGTCCATCGCTGCTCCGCAGGCCTCCATGGCCCAGGAGAGCCAGGGCACGCCGCACTGGATCCTCGAACTCAAGGATGGCCCGGTCGACATCGAACTGCTGCCCGGCGTCGCGCCCAAGCACGTCGAGCGCATCGTCGAGCTCACCAACGAGGGCTTCTACAACGGCCTCGTCTTCCACCGCGTGATCGAAGGCTTCATGGCGCAGTCGGGCGATCCGACCGGCACCGGCGCCGGCGGCTCCGACAAGCCCGACGTCGTGGCCGAGTTCAACGCCGAGTCCTTCACGCGCGGCGCCGTGGGCGCGGCCCGTACCAACGACCCCAACAGCTTCAACTCGCAGTTCTTCATCTGCTTCAAGGACTGCACGTTCCTCAACGGCCAGTACACCGTGTTCGGCCGCGTGGTTTCGGGCATGGAAGCTGTCGACAAGATCACCCGCGGCGAGCCTCCGGCCAACCCGGACAAGATCATCTCCGCGACCATCAAGTACGAATAAGGAGCCCGCACGTGGCGTACAAAGATCCGGAAAACACCCTCGTCATCGAAACCACCAAAGGCACGGTCGTGATCGAGATGCGGCCCGACCTGGCCCCGAACCACGTCGAGCACATCAAGAAGCTGGCCCGCGAAGGCCAGTATGATGGCGTGGTGTTCCACCGCGTGATCGACGGCTTCATGGCGCAGACCGGCGACGTGAAGTTCGGCAACGCCACCAAGGGCGAGACCTCGCGCGCCGGCATGGGCGGCTCGAGCTACCCGAACCTGAAGCAGGAGTTCAACGCCGAGCCGCACGTCCGCGGCGTGGTGTCGATGGCCCGCGCGCAGGATCCGAACAGCGCCAACAGCCAGTTCTTCATCGTCTTCGACGACGCCCGCTTCCTGGACCGCCAGTACACGGTGTGGGGCAAGGTGATCGAGGGCATGGAGAACGTCGACCAGATCAAGCGCGGCGAGCCGGTGCGCGATCCCGACCAGATGCTCTCCGTCAAGGTCGCGGCGGACGTCGCCGAATGATCCGGCTGGCCGCATTGGCTCTCGGCCTCTGCGGCCTCGCCACTCCGTCGCTGGCGACGGAGTGGGTCAACTGTACCGATGCCGAAGGCGCGGCGACCTTCTCCTACCTCGCCGGCGCGCTCGACGTGCTGGCGATCGTCGGCCTCAACATCTCGGTCGGCGACAAGGTGTGGGCGAGCGACGTCGCCTACGGTCCGGGCGATCCGGTGGTCGTCGGCCAGGCGTTCGAGACGGCCGACACCGTGCTGATCGACGCCATGGACCCGAACCTGACCGGCAAGATCGCCGAACTGCGCCTGTTCAAGGCCACCGAAGGCACCGCCGTCGTGACGGCCGGCACGCTGCGCCTGCCGGGGCAGGGCGCCTGGGCCGTCTCATGCACCGGGCCGTGACGCGCCGATGAAAGTCGACGCCTTCGATTTCGAGCTGCCCCCTGATCGGATCGCGCTGCATCCTGCGGAGCCCCGCGATTCCGCCCGCATGCTGGTGGTCCATCCCGGCGAGCCGCTGCTCGATGGCCATGTCCGCGACCTGCTGGGCATCCTCCGGCCCGGCGACGTGCTGGTGGTCAACGATACGCGCGTGCTGCCCGCCGAGCTGACCGGCTCGCGCCTCCGCGGCGACCTGCGGGCCGGGGTCAGCTTCAACCTCCACAAGCGCGTCGACGCGAACCGCTGGAAGGCCTTCGCCCGCCCCGCCAAGAAGCTGGAAGTCGGCGACCGGCTGGAGCTCGGCGACGACGGCAGCATCGTCGCGACGGTCGTCAAAAAAGGCGATGCCGGCGAGGTGGAACTGCGCTTCGAGCTCAGCGGCGCCGAGCTCGACGAGATCATCAAGGCGCACGGCGCCATGCCGCTGCCGCCCTATATCGGGCTGAAGCGCGGCCTCGAGGAACGCGACAAGTCCGACTACCAGACGGTCTACGCGCAGAAGGACGGCGCCGTGGCCGCCCCCACCGCCGGTCTGCACTTCACCCCCGAGCTGCTGGATGAACTCATCGCGCTCGGCGTCAGCATCGAGCGTGTCACCCTGCATGTCGGGGCCGGTACCTTCCTGCCGGTAAAGGCCGACGACACCGCCGACCACAAGATGCATGCCGAATGGGGCGAGCTTCCAGCCGGCGTGGTCGAGCGCATCCTCGCGGCCAAGGCAAGGGGCGGTCGCGTGGTGGCGGTTGGCACCACCAGCCTGCGCCTGCTCGAGACGGCCTCGCGCGACGGCGAGCTGAAACCCTTCACCGGCGACACCGACATCTTCATCACCCCCGGCTACCGCTTCAACGCCGTCGACGTGCTGATGACCAACTTCCACCTGCCACGCTCGACCCTGTTCATGCTGGTGAGCGCCTTCGCAGGCCTCGAAACCATGCACGCCGCCTACCGGCACGCCATCGACACCGGCTACCGCTTCTACTCCTACGGCGACGCCTCGCTGCTGTTCCGGGCGACCTAGTCCGGAACGGACAACCCCTCCCCATCCCTCCCCATAAAGGGAGGGTGCCGCGTTGCGGAACACTCCGCCTCAGCGAGCGCCATCTTCACCTCCCCCTTCATGGGGGAGGCCGGGAGGGGGGCGTCCGGCCAATTATGGTTGTGGTTGTTATGCCACCCGCGCGGCCACCGCCGCGGGGACGCCGAACAGGTCGTACTCGTCGGAGTCCGTCACCGTCACCGACACCATGTCGCCGGGCTTGATGCCGTCGGCTTCGTGGATGATCACCGAGCCGTCGATCTCCGGCGCGTCCCACTTGCTCCGGCCCACGGCGCGCGCCATTTCCGGCTGCACGTCGTCGACCAGCACGTCGATGGTCCGGCCGACCTTGCGGCTCAGCACGTCGGTGGAAATGCCCTGCGCGACTTCCATCAGCCGCTCGTAGCGCTCGCGCTTCAGCTCGTCGGGCACTAGGCCCTCGATGTCGTTGGCGGGGGCGCCGGTCACCGGCTCGTATTCGAAGCAGCCGATCCGGTCGATCTCCGCCTCTTCGAGCCAGTCGAGCAGGAACTCGAAATCCTCCTCGGTCTCGCCCGGGAAGCCGACGATGAAGTTGGAGCGGATGGCGAGGTCCGGCGCGATGGCGCGCCAGGCCTTGATCCGGTCGAGCGTCTTCACCTGGTTGGCCGGGCGGCGCATCGCCTTCAGCACCTGCGGCGAGGCGTGCTGGAACGGGATGTCGAGGTAGGGGAGGATCTTGCCCTCCGCCATCAGCGGGATCACCGCATCGACGTGCGGGTACGGATAGACGTAGTGGAGCCGGGTCCACACATCCATCTGCCCCAGCTCCTCGGCCAGCGTCTGGAACTTCGCCGCCACGTCGCGGCCGCGGAACTTGCTGGTCGCGTACTTGATGTCGACGCCGTAGGCCGAGGTATCCTGCGAGATCACCATGATCTCCTTCACCCCGGTCGCCACCAGCCGCTCCGCCTCGTACAGCACCGAGGCGATCGGCCGCGACACCAGGTCGCCGCGGATCTGCGGGATGATGCAGAAGCTGCAGCGGTTGTTGCAGCCCTCGGAAATCTTCATGTAGGCGTAGTGCCGCGGCGTCAGCTTCAGTCCGGCTTCCGGCACCAGGTCGACGAACTTGTTCGGCACCGGCGGCAGGTGCGTGTTCACCGCGTTGACCACATCCTCGTACTGGTGCGGCCCGGTGACCGCCAGCACGCTCGGATGCGCCTGGCGGATCATCTCCTCCTCGACGCCGAGGCAGCCGGTGACGATGACACGCCCGTTCTCGCCCACCGCCTCGCCGATCGCCTCGAGGCTCTCCTTCTTGGCGCTGTCGAGGAAGCCGCAGGTGTTCACCAGCACGATGTCGGCGCCCTGGTAGTCGCGTGAGAACGCGTAACCCTGCGAGCGCAGCGTCGTCATGATGCGTTCGGAGTCGACGAGCGCCTTGGGGCAGCCGAGGCTGACAAGGCCGATTTTCGGGGCTTGGGTCATGGAGGCGTCGCTATACGCCAATTTGGGCAAAAAGCAATCATCGGCGCCTTGCGATAGAGGCAGGGCAGCCCTGATCACGGCCCATCACGATGAAGTCAGGTTACCGAACGTTCAGTTGACCCGAATCTGGGCGTCGGAACCCTTCTCGGCGCGCCCCATCTCTCGCGGCGTCTACCATAAGGACCATCCATGAATCCCGAAACCCTCAGCCGCTACGCTCCGCAGGCGCTCGCTGTCCTGCGCATCGTCGCTGCTCTCTGTTTCATTGCCCACGGCACCCAGAAGATGTTCGGCTTTCCCGCCTCCCAGATGGGTGGCGGCTTCGAGCTCTTCTCGCTGATGGGCCTCGCCGCCGTCCTGGAAGTGTTCGGCGGGCTTGCCATTCTGCTGGGATTCTTCACCCGCCCGGTGGCTTTCGTGCTCGCCGGGCAGATGGCCTATGCCTACTGGTTCGTGCACGTGCCGATGATGGGGAATGGCAACATCATCCCCGTCGCCAATGGCGGCGACGGTGCGGCGCTGTTCTGCTTCATCTTCCTGTACCTGGTCTTCGCCGGCCCCGGCGCCTGGAGCGTCGACGGCTACCGGGCGGGCGGCCGGCTGGCTGCCGCCTGAAACGAGAAGGCCGCCCCTCGGGGCGGCCTTTGTCCTGGTCAGATGTCGGGCTTCGGCGGCGGCGGGGTCCGCCGGGCGGTGCGCCGGACCGGCCCCGCCGAGGGCGTCACCTCGTCCTCCACCTCGGTCTCGGTGTAGTCCGCGTCTTCGGCGATGTCGTGGATGGCGTCGCGCACCTCGTCCAGCAGCGAGCCGGAGAGCCGCGACACCGAGACGGTGCGCGTCACCGTTTCGTTCGCCTTGAAGAACACCAGCAGCACCTCGCAGACCACCCGCAGCACGATCAGCCCGAGCGCGCCGTAGACGGCGATCTCCAGCAGGCCCCACAGCCCGTCGCCGAAATTGCGCCCGAACGTCATGAACAGGTGGCCCACCGCCCACAGCAGCAGCGACAGCAGGCCGACGCCGTAGAGCACCGGCACCAGCCGTGGCGACAGGATCGTGTCCAGCCGGAACAGCGTGGGCGACAGGAAGATCTTCTTCAGGTCATCAGATGTCATGGCCTCAGCCCCCGTGGTGGAATCGCCTCGAACGTGAAAATGCGGCGCTCAGGCCGCGCCCGCAAGGCCTTCCGGCGTCACAGTCGGCCCGAACCGGCGCTCGAAGGCGGCGCGCAGCGCCATGTCCACCTCGGCCAGCGAGACCAGCTGCCCCAGATCCTCGAAACTGGTGACGCCCTGGTCGGAGATGCCGCACGGCACGATGCCGTCGAAATGCTCGAGCGTCGGCGCCACGTTGATGGCGATGCCGTGGAACGTCACCCAGCGGCTCACCCGCACGCCGATCGCCGCCACCTTGTCCGAGCGACCGGGCCCCTTGTCCGGCCGCCGCACCCACACGCCGATCCGGCCGTCGATGCGTTCGCCCTTGATGTTGAAGGCGGCGAGCGTGTCGATCACCAGCCCCTCGAGCCCCTGCACCAGGCAGCGCACGTCGCGCCCGCGCTCCCGCAGGTCGAGCATGAAGTACACCACCCGCTGCCCCGGCCCGTGGTAGGTGTACTGCCCGCCACGCCCGGCGTCGTAGACCGGGAAGCGATCGGGCACCAGCAGGTCGCTCGTCACCGCCGACGTGCCGGCCGTGTAGAGCGGCGGATGCTCCAGCAGCCATACCTGCTCGCCCGCCTCGCCGGCCGCGATCGCCGCCGCGCGCGCCTTCATCGTCTCGAGCGCCTCCGGGTAGGGGACGAGCCCGTCGGAGATGCGCCACTCGACCGGCACGCCGTCGGCGCGCCACAGCTTGCTGCCGGTGTCGCATTCCGGGGCAGTCGTTAACGCTTCGGTAAGCATGCTCAGCCGATGCTCCAGCTTCAGGGGGCGCCGGCTGATTCAGCCGCGCCCGTGTCGTTTCCCGGTCTATGTATGAAGACTCTGGACAATATTGAAGTCGATATCACCGTGGAACTCGGCGCCGCCACCATGCCGATCCACCACCTGCTGCGCATGGGCCGCGGCGCCGTCATCGAGCTCGACACCGCCGAGAACGACCCGCTGCGCGTCTATGCCAACAACACGCTTGTCGCCCGCTGCGAGGTGAAGGTGGAGGATGGCCACCTCAGCGTCGAGATCACCGAGAAGGTGCGCCGCCCTGCCGCGGTTTCCACAGGGGGCTGAAGCGCATATTTGGGCTTGCGCCTTCAGGTGCCCGTTGCTACACGCTGCCTCGCTTCGCCGCTTCGGTGATAGCTCCTACCACTGGCGTGCGGTCGTGGCGGAATTGGTAGACGCGCAGCGTTGAGGTCGCTGTGCCGCAAGGCGTGGAAGTTCGAGTCTTCTCGACCGCACCAGGGTATCTGATTTACCCTGCAAGGCCAAATAGTTGAGCCCCTGCAGGGGGTTGTAGTCGCCCACCAACTACAAAGGGCACTACAAATGACGATCTTGATGCCAACCCTCACTCGGGCCCCGAACGGCGACTACTTCGCTCGCAAGGCCATCCCCGCTGATGTCCGAGATGCTTACGCTGCAGCCCATGGGGTGCGGCGCGAAGCTCTTTTTCGACTTCCGGCTGGTTCGACGCAGAACGAAGCCAAGCGGGCATATGGCGAATGGCTGTTGGAAGTTGAGGAGCGCATCAAGCGGCTCCGTGCAGCAGCAAGCGGCCAGGTGGTGACGTTAAGTCAGCGAGAGCTGCACGGCCTCGCGGCGCGCTGGTACCTGTGGTTCATGCGGCAGCACGCTGACAACCCCGGCACCCAGGAGCAGTGGGAGCACATCTCAAGCAACCTGCAGGACATCTGGGAGAGTGGCTTCTCGGGTATGGGCGACCCGGAAGAGGTGGAGGAAGTCGCACCAGCCCATCGCCGACGCATTCGTGCGAAGCTGGCGGAGCTTTCGCAACTCGCCACCTTCCTCGCCACGGAACGCGAAGCGATCTCGGCCGAAAGCACCGAGGCGCTGCTGGATGGTCCTCTACGTGACGAGTTCGGAGCGGCCCTTTCGCAGCTCATGAAGATGGCGGGAGGCGACTACCGGCCAGACCGGCGTGCCGTCGATGCAGAGCAGATCGGTCGCGTTCAGCCCACCCCCGGCCCAAAGCTCGCTGGCTGGGATGCGTGGGACGCCTTCTCGGCATACGTGACCGAGCGCAAGCCCGCCAACTCCACCATCAATCGCTGGCGGGCGGTTTTCCTCAACCTCAACGACCACTTCAACAACAAGGACGTTGCCCTATACACGGGCGATGATGCTGTGGCGTGGAAGGACACCTTGATCAGGGAGAATAGGGCGAGCCGAACCGTCAACGACGTGTGGCTGACGGCGGCCCGAACCGTGTTCCAGTGGGTCGTCGATCAGAAGAAGATCGAGAAGAACCCGTTCCACCGCGTCAAGGCCGCTGGCCCCAAGGTCAAGCCGACCAAGGGCGAGTTCGCCGACGAAGCGATTGAAACCATCCTTGCTGCCACCCTCCGGCAGCAGATGTCCAACGAGGGGGCGAAGCTCAAGGCGGCCAAGCGGTGGGTGCCATGGCTCTCGGCGTACTCGGGCAGCCGCCCCGGGGAGATGACGCAGCTTCGGCGCGAGGATATCGTCCGGCACCGCTCGGGACATTGGACCCTGTCGATCACCCCAGAGGCAGGCACGGTGAAAGGAAGCGTGGCGCGAACAATCGTGCTGCATGAGCACCTTATCGCGCAGGGTTTCATCGACTTCGTGGAGGCGGCTCCGAAGGGACCACTCTTCTACGACACTTCCAGCGAACGCCTGATCAAGGACCCGCTCAACCCACCGCGCCCCGCTTCGGTGGTACTTCGGAACAAGCTCGCGGCTTGGGTTCGTTCACTTGGGGTTGAGGACAAGGGCTACTCGCCGGGGCACTCGTGGCGACACACCTTCGCCCGTCGCGCCGCTCGCGCAGGGATCGAGGAGCGCCTGCGCAACGCCTTCTGCGGCTGGGTCGATACTCGCGCCAAGCGGGTCTATGAGACACCAACGGTCGAAGACCTGGCTAAGGCCATCAACCAGTTCCCTCGCTACGAAATCAAGAACCAGTAGGAGGCCCGTGGGAGGCCCGTACTGGGCCAACTGCGGCTCCGCTTGGTTTTTCCACGTAGCTGCCGCTTGTCCTGCCTCCCCACGGGCCTCCTCGGGGGCTTCTGCCGCCGTGCCCTACAACCACATCCAAGGACACGACATGACTACCTTCATCGCCATCCTAGCGGGCATCGGGACGTTCCTGATCACGCAGCTCATCGCTGCCTTCCTGCTGGGAATACTGTCCACAACCGGCCGCCTCGCCTACGTGCTGATCGGCTTGAACCCGTACAAGTTCATCCTTCGGCTCTTGGTCTGGAGCGCCTGCGGGTGGCTCGGCGTCTTGGTCTATGGCGCACTTGTGTAACGGTGCGGGCCGGGGCGCTACCTCGGCCCATCCTTGCCACTGCCTGCTGCAGCCAGCTTAGCGGGGAGCAGGCCAGCCCGGTGCAGAGAGACCTTAGTCGTGCGGGAGAAATACCCCTCACCTACGGAAGACCATGGTCGGCTGCGGGGTCCGGCGCTGCTGAAAGACAATCCACCCTAGGACCGTCACCCCACCCATAGGTAGGCCGGGTGAATTACCCCACCCACCAAGAGACACAAGGCCCTCGGCAATCGCTGGGGGCCTTTTCCTTTTCGCGACATCTGCAGGAACACGACCATGGAATACTTCGACGAGATTTTCGACCGCAGGACCGGCGAACTGATCAAGGTCTCAGTCGGCGAATGGACAACCGTCACGGAGCTGGGCGAGCTTCACGGCGTAGGACGGATGCGGGTGAGGACCATCCTACGAGAGATGGGGGTGCTGCAGATCGAGGGAGCAGCTCGGCATCAGCGACATCGACTGGCACCCTGGGTTGTCCAGCGGGGCTGGGGAAAGCGTATCGAGAAGAAGGGCACCGTCCCCTTCGATGTGGTTGGCCCCGAGCTACGTGCTTGGGTGGCTGAACCGTTCCGTTCTGTGATGTGATTGTCGGGATGTATTACCCAAGCCTACAACCGGCCCGCAACATCACCCCCGGCGTTGTTTTGGCGGAAAAATCCGAGGCGGCAAGATCGATCGCGCTGAGCGCCCGTTCCCCCCTTGGGGGCAGCACTCAACTCGGCAGGCAGGGGCGCAGTGCCGCATTCCAGACCAGCGTACCGGCGGCGTTCGACCATTCGTCCGGGTGGTCGGTGAGGTACTTCCGAACAATGGCGGTGAGCTGGAAGCTACTCTTGCCGTCGAGGCAGGCAGCAACCCAGTCAGCACAGGCCTGCGTTCCGCCCAGCACTGGTCCCATTCCGATGCCAGCGAGGTAGCCCACAACGAAGCTCTCCACGAAGCTGTCGTCCGCTTTGACCAACGTCTCCCCTGAGCCCATCCCCAACGGAACAACCACCGATGTCAGCTCGCATTGCGCCCCTGCGGCAGGTGTCCCCACCAGCGCCAGCGCAGCAGCCAAGAGCCATCCCCTCATCACGTCCCCCCATCCCAGATGGACGAGCCTAAGCGATGCCCCAACCTGTCTCAACGGGGTGTGGTGTCCGCTAGGGTATACCCATGCGGTCAGCTGAGATGTCCAAGCAGTCGCGTCCGCTAGGGTTGACACCCATCAACGGACATGTCACTCAACGGACATCGACCATACGGACACCTTGGAGCCGACCTTGCAGACCATCCTCTACGCTCGCGTCTCGACCATCGAGCAGGACCTGAGCCACCAGCAGACCCAAGCCGAGCAGGCGGGCTTCAAGATCGACCGCGTTCTGGCGGACCATGGCGTCTCGGGCGTCAGCACCACGCTGGCCGAGCGCCCTGAGGGCCGCAGGCTCTTCGACATCGTCCGCTCCGGGGACACGCTGGTCGTGCGCTGGGTGGACCGGCTGGGCCGCAACTACGCGGACGTGACGGACACCATCCGGGAGTTCATGCGGCGGGGCGTGATCATCCGCACCGTGATCAACAACATGACCTTCGACGGCTCAACCACGGACCCCATCCAGATGGCCGTGCGGGATGCCCTGATCGGGTTCATGGCGGCCACCGCACAGGCGCAGGCCGAGGCCACGAAGGTTGCCCAGCGTGGCGGCATTGAGGCGGCTCGGGCTCGGGCGGAGGAGCGCAACTACCTCGGCCGCAAGCCATCGTTCGGGCGCGACCAGCTCGCGGCCGTGATGAACGGGCTGGCGCTCGGCACCCCACCTGCCACCATCGCCCGGGAGGTCGGGGTGTCCCGCCAGACCGTCTACCGCATCAAGGACGACCCCGCCGCCGCTGAGGCTGCTCTGGTATCGTGGGAGCAGAAGGCTGCGTAGATAAGCGCGGCTGTGCTAGGAGGTGTCTGTCTTTTTCTGATTTTGAAAGCACCGAGCAGGGGAGGCTGGCTTGCGTGATCTCGTGACAGCGCTTCTCGCCGACCTTCTACAGCCCCTGACGGGTCTGCCTGGAACCGCATCCGCAGTTGGCGTGGGAGGCATCTCGCATATCCTGCGGGCAAGGATGGAGGCGGCGCGAGACATCTTTATTGATGAGTTGCGCATCGGCAACGTTACCCTGTCGGATGTTCCCGAGGAGGAAGCGGCAAGCGTTATCTACCGATACGCAAGGGCGGCAACCGAGGGAGCAGCGCGTCTAAACCTTCGACTGCTTGCGGCTGTTGCGGCGGGGCAGTCGCGGTCCGAGGGGCTTTTTGCCGACGAGTTCCTGCGGTGGGCAGATATGCTGGCGGGGCTGCGGCGCGAGGAGCTGCTGGTCTTGGGACAGTTTATCAGGCTGTCCGAGGTCATTTCGCCTGCTGACAGCTCCAGGGACGAAAGTGACGCGGCGGCTGCAAGGATGTGGTCGGCCGTTACCGAACAGCTGGCCCTGCACCAGCAATTCACCGAGGAACGAACCAGGCAAATCTGCGCGGCCACCACTAGAACGGGGCTGATTTCAGTGAGAGCTGGCACTTTGGATGACGTCGTCATCTACGGCCACACGGAACTACTGCTCCGGCTGCATCGATATGCTGATATCGAGGGTGTCGCTGCTCGGGAAGGCGTAAAGCTCTAGCGAGCGCACAGCGCGGTGCAGTTCCAAAGCGAACTTACGGAAAGACGGTGGGACCACACAACGAACTGGGGACATTGACAGCGGCCATGGAGGCGCTGTTGAGGGATGAGCCGCGCCGTGAGAGCCAAGGTCTCGCGAACATTGAGCTGGCTGTCGTTGCAGCTGAGGACGGTCGGTACTTCCGACACCGAGGCGTCGATTGGTTGTCGATTGGGCGAGCGCTCTGGGCGTGGCTCACGGGTAGTAAGCTATCGGGGGCAAGTACCATCGAGCAGCAACTGGTCAGGACCATTCGGGGCCGGTACGAGATCACCATTGCCCGCAAAGCGTCCGAGATATTCCTGGCGCGGGGGATAGCTCGCCGCTTCTCCAAGGCGGACTGTCTATGGGCGTATATGCTCGTCGCCTACTTCGGATGGCGGTCCACAGGCATCAAGCAGGTGACACGACGTCTAGGAGTTGCCCTCTCGACTTGCTCGGAGGAGGATGCCGCGCAGATTGCTGCAATGCTCAAGGTCCCCATGCCCGAGCGGCCATCGGCACGCTACAGAGAGAGGCTAAGTGTGCGGAAGGCCTATGTGATTAGGAGGATGCGAGAATGGCGGACAAAGCGGTCGAGGTGAGTGCTGCATTTCGCCAGCATCCTTTTCCAGCGCCCCTGGACTGGGAAGAGCTGCGGTCGGCAGCGAAGCGGGATGTATACAGGTTCTCGCGGCTCTGGCTCACTGAGGGGCTGCCCTACGCGTTTCGCGACGCGCCTCTGGCATATGAGCGGGCGCGCGAGCGGCTGGCGGAGGAGCTCAGAGACGACCCTAAGCACATCAGTGTGACAGGCAGCGGGCGGGTCGGCTTCTCCATGAGCCCAGAGACGTTTGGACGTCCGTTCGGCATGAGTTCGGACCTTGACCTCTTCATCGTATCGCCAGTCGTGTTCGCTCACCTGTGTACCGAGGCGAAGTTGTTCCGGGAGCGCTACGCGGCCGGCCTAGCAAAGCCACGGACGAACGCTGAGGCGAAGTTCTGGCCAGCCAACGTCACGACGCTGGCGCAACAGGAAGCCAAGGGCCTGATTGATCACCGGCTTATCCCGATTGGCGATTACTATCCGTGGACCAAAATGGGGCACCGAGGTTTGGAGCGCTTCAACTACGCGGCAACGGGGAAAGTAGATGGCGGTGGCAGATATCGAGGCTCAACCCTCCGCGTGTACCGCGACTGGGACCGGGCCATCGCGCAGATCGGGGGTTCGCTTGTCAGCGTCCTAGAGCGGAGGGGATGCAAGCTCGCCTAGAACTTGACCGGCACTACAAACGCCCCTACAAGACCCAAATTGGCGGCGACGAAAACGTCAATGAAATCAAAGGCTACGGGTCGGGTCGGCTGTCTCTTCTCGACCGCACCATTGGCTCCCAGAGCCCGACGAAAAGCCCGCGCAAGCGGGCTTTGTCGTTTCCGGGGGTCAGTGGGGCGGGGTGGCCTGGGGGGTGTGGGCTGCTTCGGAGCGGGCCTTGGCGTGGCCGAGGAACAGCCCGGCGATGACGCCGAGCACGGCGGCGACCACCAGCATGATGATGCCCGGCATCAGCGCGCCGACGATCGCCGGCGGACCGGCTGGCGCAGCCGCAGCGGGCGTTGGCGCGGCCGGAGTCGCGGCAGTTGTACCCTCGGAGGGCGCTGCGGCTGGCGCCGTTGTCGTCGCGGCGGCATCCGGCGTTGCAGTCGCATGGGCCGCGGGCGGCGATGGCGGGGGAGCAAACGCCGCGCCGAGCGGCATGAGAATCAGCGCCACCACGCCGAACACGGCCAGCAGCGAGGCGAACAGCAGCAGCTTGCCGCCCACGTCCTCGCCGAAGCTTTCGTGATACTCAGCCACTGCGTCGTCCTCCTCCTC
>JBQCFF010000339.1:0-9679 GCA_051959485.1 Devosia sp.
CATCGCCTGCCAGATCGCCCACCGGATTCCGTTGGGCGACTACGCCGAGGGCAAGTTCAACCCCGACGAGTGGATGGACGTGAAGGAGCAACGCAAGGTTGATCCATTCATCGTCTATGCCATGGCGGCGGCCAAGCAGGCCATCGACGACGCCGGGGTGGAACCGAGGACCGAGGAAGAGAAGCAGCGGATCGGCACGCTGATCGGCTCGGGCATCGGCGGCATCGGCGGCATCTACGAGACCTCGGTGACGCTGCACGAGAAGGGTCCGCGCCGCATCAGCCCCTTCTTCATCCCCGGCCGCATCATCAACATGGCCTCGGGCAACGTCTCCATCCGCTTCGGCCTCACGGGGCCGAACCACTCGGTGGTGACCGCCTGTTCGACCGGCGCCCACGCCATCGGCGATGCGGCCCGGCTGATCATGTGGGGCGATGCGGACGTGATGGTGGCGGGTGGCGCCGAGTCGCCGGTCAACCGCCTGTCGATCGCGGGCTTCGCCGCCTGCCGCGCCCTTTCCACCGGCTTCAACGATCGGCCGGAAGCGGCATCGCGCCCCTATGACAAGGACCGCGACGGCTTCGTGATGGGCGAAGGCGCCGGTATCGTGGTGCTCGAGGAATACGAGCGGGCGAAGGCCCGCGGGGCCAAGATCTACGGCGAAGTCGTGGGGTATGGCCTGTCGGGCGACGCCTACCACATCACCGCCCCCTCCGAGGACGGCGATGGCGGCTTCCGCTGCATGCAGATGGCAGTGATGCGGGCCGGCATCGACCCCGGCGAGATCGACTACATCAACGCCCACGGCACCTCTACCCCGCTCGGCGACGAGATCGAACTCGGTTCGGTGACGCGGATGCTGGGCAACCACGCGGCTGACGTGGCGATGAGCTCGACCAAGTCGGCCATTGGCCACCTGCTCGGCGCGGCCGGGTCGGTGGAGGCGATCTTCTGCCTGCTCGCCATGCGCGACAACGTGGCGCCGCCGACGATCAACCTCGACAACCCCTCGGTCGAGACGCCGATCAACCTGGTGCCGCACCGGCCGCTCGAGAAGGAGATCAACGTGGCGTTGTCCAACTCCTTCGGCTTCGGTGGGACCAACGCCTCGCTGATCTTCCGCAAGGTGCACTGACCCCGCGCGGCGGGACGAGGCCGGCCAGGATCGACTTGGCCGGCACTTTCGTATTGTTGTCATAGTCTTCCGATTAGTCCGCGCGTCCCGTGGGAGGGTTGTTAACGATGGCCAGTGAGCGCACCGAGAAGCGGGTGAAGCGTCGCCGGCGCGGCGGGTTCCTCGACATCGTCAACGCGCTGCTGACCCTGGTGGTGCTGGGCATCCTGGTGGTGGTCGGGGTGTTCCTCTACGCCGCCAACCAGTTCTACGCCCCCGGCGCGGTGAAGACCGAAACCAACTTCTCGGTCGACCGGGGCGCCACGATCGCCACCACGGCCCGCCGGCTGGCCGAACAGGGCCTGCTGCCACCCGACCAGCTCCTTCCCAGCGACCTGGTGTTCATCGGCGGCGCCCGGGCGCAGAAGCGGGAATCCGCGCTGAAGGCCGGCGTCTACGTGCTCAAGGCCAATGCCTCGATGGCCGACATCCTGAAGGAGCTGACCGAGGGCGAGCCGCTCAGCTTCTTCGTCAACGTCATTCCCGGCGAGACCTCGTACGCGGTGGCGCAGAAGCTCAACGAGGTCGGCCCGAACCTCACCGGCGACCCGGTACCGGTGCCGCCGGAGGGCTCGCTGCTGGCCGTTCGCTACGACTTCATGCCCGGCGACGAGCGGAAGGGCCTGCTCGACAAGATGCAGGCGCAGATGAAGACGAAGCTCGAGGAGATCTGGAACAACCGCGACAAGGCGATCGACGAGGTGATCAAGTCGCCGGAGCAGCTGGTGACGCTCGCCTCGATCGTCGAGAAGGAAACCGGCCTCGCCACCGAGCGGCCGCAGGTCGCGGCAGTGTTCCTCAACCGGCTGCGCTTCAAGATGCGGCTGCAGACCGACCCGACGGTGCTCTACGGCGTCACGGAGGGCAGGGCGCTGCTGAACCGCTCGCCCACCGCTTCCGAGCTCAAGCAGAAGACCGCCTACAACACCTACCAGATCGACGGACTGCCGCCCGGCCCGATCGCCAACCCGGGCGAGGACGCGCTGCTGGCCGTGGCACATCCGGCGCCGAGCAAGGACCTCTACTTCGTCGCGAAGTCCGCCAACCCCGCGGATGGCCACCTGTTCGCCGCGAGCTACGAAGAGCATCGCAAGAACGTGGCGCTCTACCGCAAGGCGGCCGCCGAGGCCGAATCGGAAGCGGCGCGCGAGGCGCTCGAGGCCGAGCAGGCCAAGGACGCCGGCCAGGCCACCGGGACCAACTGATGGCAGCCCTGCACAGCATGACCGGCTACGGCCGGTCGCACGGCACCCTGCCAGGGGTGAGCTTCGTGGTCGAGCTGAAGTCGGTGAACGGCCGCGGGCTCGACATGCGGGTCCGGCTGGCGCCGGGCTTCGACGCGCTGGAGCCGGAGATTCGCCGCCGCATCGGCAAGGGCGTGAGCCGTGGCTCGCTGACCGTGTCGCTCGCCGTCGACCGCGAAGGCGAGGGCGGCCGCGTCGTGGTCAACCACCAGGCGCTGGAGGCGGTGCTCGAAGGGTTCAACTGGCTCGCCGGCCGCGTCGACGCGGAGAAGCCGCGGCTCGACGGCATCATGGGCCTGAAGGGCGTGCTCGAGCAGCATGAGACGCCGCTGTCGCCGGAGGACGAGGACGCGCTGAACGCCGCCATCCTCGCCGCGTTCGACGAGGCGATCGCTGCGCTGGTTTCCGCACGGGCCGAAGAGGGCGGGCGCATCGCCGCGGTCCTCAGCGACCGGGTCGACGAGATCGCCGCGCTGACCAAGGCGGCCGAACTGCATCCCGGCCGCAGCCGTGACGCCATCCTCGCGCGCCTCCGCCAGCAGGTGGCGGAACTGAGCGAAGCGAGCCCGGCCCTGTCGGAGGAGCGGCTGGTGCAGGAAGCGATGCTGCTCGCCACCAAGGCCGACATCCGCGAGGAACTCGACCGCCTGGCCGCACACATCGCGGCCGCCCGCTCGCTGCTCGCCACCGGCGGTCCGGTGGGGCGCAAGCTCGACTTCCTGTCACAGGAATTTAACCGCGAGGCGAATACGCTCTGCTCCAAGTCCAACGACGTGGCGCTGACCGCCATCGGGCTGGACCTGAAGGCCGTCATCGACCAGTTGCGCGAGCAGATCCAGAACATCGAATGAGCATCGAGCTTCAGCACCGCGGGGTCATGCTTGTGCTGGCCTCGCCTTCGGGCGCCGGCAAGTCGTCCATCTCGCGCGCCCTGTTCGCCGAAGACCCGCATATCGCGCTCTCGGTATCGGTGACCACCCGCGCCCGCCGCACCGACGAGATCGACGGCGTGCACTACCACTTCATCGACGTCGCGACCTTCGAGAAGATGCGCGCCGAGGGCGAGCTGCTGGAAAGCGCCGAGGTGCACGGCAATTTCTACGGTACGCCGCGTTCGCGCGTCGAGGAGCGCCTGTCGCAGGGCCGGGATATCCTGTTCGACATCGACTACCAGGGCACGCTGCAGCTCTACGAGAAGTGCCGGGCCGACATGGTGACGATCTTCATCCTGCCGCCCTCGATCATCGAGCTGCGCAAGCGGCTGGAGCGCCGCGCCCAGGACAGCAAGGGCACGATCGAGAAGCGGCTGAAGAACGCCCGCATCGAGATGGACCACTTCGACGAGTACGACTACGTCATCGTCAACGAGGACCTCGAGGTGTCGACGACGCGGGTCCGCACCATCCTTGCCGCCGCGCGGCTGTCGCGGCAGCGCTTCCTCGGCCTCGACGAGTTCGTGCGCGACCTGCAGGCGCAGATCGACGCGCCATAGGGCCGGGCCGCCGCCTTAACGCAAAGTGCTAGCCGTGTTCCCACGCCGCTGTGGATAACTCCGCTGCGGCGGTGGATGATTGCATTTTACGCAATTCACGGCCGGCCGGATCGGGCGGACGCTCGATGCGGGGGGACAGACGATCATGCCATTCGAGATCAAGGCGTGCAGCATCGACCACATGGAGCGCCATCCGACGCTCAAGGGCCGTACGCAGGCGCGCGTGCAGGTGATGCTGCGGGAGATCCGCCCGCGCGAGACGTTCGACCACAACCTGACGCTCCGGGTATGGGCCGACACCCGCGATGACATGTCGCCTACCGAGGTGAAGACGGCCCTGCTGACCAAGGCCGCCAGCATCCTGAAGCGCACGGTGGTGGCGGCGGAACTGCCGATGGACGCGGGCGGCGGGGTCGGCAAGGCGAGCCTGAGCGGCTAGGGGCGCCTACTCGTCCCGGTCGGGGCGCCGGCCGACCAGCATGACGAATTTCGCGATGGCGCCGGCGGCGAAGCCGGTCAGCATCAGGCCGCCGAGGAAGGTGCCGATCCAGTGGCCGGCGGGTCCGGCGCTCTGCAGGTCCCAGGTCAGCCAGGCGAAGAACAGCGCCCCGAGCAGCAGCACGACGAGGAAGGTGCGCCAGCGCTGGGCGAACAGTGGAATCGCCAGCGGCACGAGGAAGCTCAGCACCGCGGCGAGGACGGCCAGCGCCCCGGCCATCAGCGCCGCGCCTTCGCAAGCTGCAGGTAGGTCTCGACCGGCAGGTCCTCGGCCCGCTCGTCGCCGCGGAGCCCTGCCGCCGCGAGCAGCGGCTCCATCGGCACGCCCAGCGACTTGAGACTCTGGCGCACCATCTTGCGGCGCTGCCCGAAGGCTGCGCGGGTCACCGCCTCGAGGTCGCGGACGGCCACACCGTCATCAAGGGTGCGGGGCCGCAGGTGGACGACGCTGGAGGTCACCTTCGGCGGCGGCGTGAAGGCGTCGCGCCCGACGTTGAAGGCAATGCGGTCCTCGGTCCGCCAGCCGCAGAGCACACCCAGCCGGCCATAGGCGTCGGCTCCGGGTCTGGCGACGATACGCTCCGCCACCTCGCGCTGGAACATCAGCGTCAGGCTCTCGAAGAACGGCGGCCACGGCTCGACCGTGAGCCAGCGGGTGAGGAGTTCGGTGCCGATATTGTAGGGCAGGTTGGAGACGAACTTGGTCGGACCGTCCGCGAGTGCAGCGTAGTCGATCTCGAGCGCGTCCCCCGAGATAACTTCGAGCCGGCCGGGATAGGCGGCGGCGATCTCGGCGAGGGCCGGCAGGGCCCGCTCGTCGCGCTCGATGGCAATGACCTTGCGCGCCCCCTCGGCCAGCAGCGCGCGGGTCAGCCCGCCGGGGCCCGGGCCAACCTCGATGACGGTCGCCGCCTCGAGCGGCGCCGCCACCCGGGCGATGCGGGCGGTGAGGTTGAGGTCGAGCAGGAAGTTCTGCCCGAGCTCCTTCTTCGCCCGCAGGCCGTGGGCCGCGATCACCTCGCGCAGCGGGGGGAGGGAGTCGATCTGCATGGACCTGTCGTTAGCGGATTTGCCGGAGGGACGAAATCCCTGCTGCGTAGCTCGCGTGCGTTACGCCGCCTGCTGCTGCAAGCCGCCATTGGTCAGCCGGTCGGCCAGCCGGATCGCGGCGAGGAAGCTGGCCGTCGAGCCCCTGCCGGTGCCGGCGAGGTCGAACGCCGTGCCGTGATCGGGCGAGGTGCGGACGATCGGCAGGCCGAGGGTGACGTTCACCGCCTCCTCGAAGGCCACGGTCTTGATCGGGATCAGCGCCTGGTCGTGGTACATGCCGATGATCGCGTCGAAGCGGCGCCAGTGCGGCGGATAGAACAGCGTGTCGGCCGGGAAGGGGCCCTCGGCGGCGATGCCTTCGTGCTGCAGTTGCGCCACGGCGGGGGCGACGATGTCGAAGTCCTCGCGCCCGATGGCGCCGCCCTCGCCCGCATGCGGGTTGATGCCGGCGAAGCCCAGCCGGGGTTCGGCGATGCCGAAGCGGGTGCGCAGGCTGTGCGCCGCGATCCGCCCGGTGCTGACCAGCAGGTCCTGCGTGAGCAGCCCCGGCACCTCGCGCAGCGGCACGTGGATGGTGGCGGGAATGACCCGCAGGTCCTCGTGCGCCAGCATCATCAGCGGCATCGGCGCGCCGCAGAGGGCCGCGAGGTACTCGGTATGGCCGGGATGCTTGAAGCCGGCGGCGTAGAGCACGGCCTTGTGGATCGGGGCCGTGACGATGCCGCGGGTCGCGCCGGTGAGCGAGGCCTCGACCGCACGGGCGATCGCCTCGATCACCACCTTGCCCGACAGGGCGGAGGGGGCGCCCGGCTTGTCGGGGACGAGCCCCTCGACATGCGCGACCGGCAAGGCTTCCGGAAAGAGCGACGCGGCGCCGGCGGGATCACCGGGAGCGAGTGTGATACCCAGCTCCAGCCGCTCGGCGCGGGCCCGCAGGAACTCGAGGTGGCCGTAGAGGATGAACGGTGGCAGGCCGAGCTGCTGGCGCGCCGCATAGAGCTGCATCACGAGATCCGGGCCGATGCCAGCCGGCTCGCCCATGGTGATCGCCATCGGCAGGTGATGTTGGTCGGGCACGTCGTACCTCGCGAAGCTCGCGCCGCGCGCGGCGGCGCCCTACCGATAGCGACAGGTCCCTGAACAGATCGCGCCCACGGCCCCCGCAATGCGGAGGCACCAGCTTAACGATTCGTTAGCGGACGATGCGAGCCTTCTGGCGCAGCTCGGCGAGGTACTTCTCGGCCTCGGCCTTGAAGGCGTTCTGGCCCTGCTCGTTGCGCAGCTTGTTCTTGAGGAAGGTGGTGTCGCGGGCCTGCGTCTTGGAGCAGACGGCGAGCATCGACACGCCGCCCTCGGTGACGCGCGGCTTGGTGATGCCGCCGACGTCGAGCTTGCCGAGCTCCTTGGCCAGCGCCTCGGGCAGCTGGGTTGCATGGCGACGGCCCATGTCGCGCACGGCCGCGTCGGTGAACTTCAGCGACACGTCCACGGCGCTGTCGCAGCCCTTGAACGCGGCGCGATACTTGTTGGCCTCGCCGGTGCGGGCGGAAGCATTCTTGCCGGTGGTGATGAACAGCACTTCCTTGAGCACGTAGTCGTAACTCAAGTCGGGCGTGAGGTCGGCCTGCGCTTCCTGGTCGAGCTGCAGGTCGGAGAGCTGCACGCGCGACTTGACCGCCACCTCGGCAACCTTCTGCCAGGCGAGGGCGGCGCGGAGGCGCGCCTTCATCGTGGCGTCGCTGACGCCATTGTTGCGCAGCAGCTGGGTCAGCTTGTCGGTCGACAGCTTGACGTTGCGGGCGACCTGCGCGAAGGCGTCGGAAACCTGCTGGTCGGTAATCTCGATGCCGAGCCGCTGCGCCCCCCGCTGCTGCCGCTGCTCGGTGCTCAGCGCCTCGAGCGCCTTGGAGGTGGTGCCGCCGCCTTCCAGCTTCATCAGCTGCACGCGGGCGGCCACGTCCTTGTCGTCGATCGCGACGCCATTGACGGTCACGGCGGTGGCGGCGAGTGCCGGAGCGAGCGCCCCGAGGCTGAGCATCGTGCCGAGAAACGTTGCGGCAAGCAGGCGGTTCATGTCGTCACCATCGGTTCGCGAAGGCCGCCGGAGACGCCCCGGGCCCGGCACTTCCATGTTTGATGATTGCGGCCAAAATGTAGAAGTCCAGCCGCTAGAAGTCCAAGCCGAACTCGGCCCCCGGCGCCTTGAGCTTGAGGCTCATGCCGAAGGCCAGCGAGTCCGGATCGGTATGGGTTGCGCCGGTCGCCTTCACGAAGCCGCCGGCAAGGAAGTAGCCGTCATCATAGTAGATGCGGCCGGTGCTCTCCAGCCACGCGCTGCTCGCGAGGTCCCATGACGTGCTGCCCTCGACGCGCCAGTAGTCGAGCGGCAGCGGCGCGCCGGCGCGCACGGTCACCTCGTGCTGGTCGTCAGTGACCCCGGTCGCGGCATCCGCCGGCAGGTAGACGTAGTCGCCGCCCACCTTGAAGCCGTTGCCGAGGTCGTAGTCGGCGCCCAGTCCGGCGCGAGCGATGGTCGGGCCGCCGACATCGACCTGCGCCTTGGCGCCGAGCGTCAGCCCGTCATAGGGCGAGCCGCGGGCGCCGAGCACTACGTACGAGGCATCGTCCCCCAGACCCGTCGATACGCCGGTGTTGACCTCGTCCGCGACCCCGAGCGCGTTGACGCCGGCGAGGTGGAAGGATTGCCCCGCCATCAGCTCGAGCCAGCTGCCATCGGCGAAGTTCGCGAGATAGCGGGCGCCGAGGTTGGCGCGCAGCCCGGTCTCCTGCCGGTCCGTGCCGCTGAACCGGTTGTAGGAGAACAGGTTCGTGTCATCGAGCACGAAGCTGTGCGCGTTGTCGTTGGTGATGCCGACCGCCGTCGTATCGCTGCCGCGCCAGACCAGCTGCGCGATCGGCTCGACCAGGTGCGAGTCGGCGCCGCTGCTGGCAATGAGCGGCCAGCGCACATCCATCGCGGCGACCGGCGTGGCGTTGAACAGCAGTTCGTCACTGGGTTCGCCGAGCGTCGGCGTACCGTCGTCGTAATTCGCCACATCGCCCCGGATGCCGAGATAGGGCGTCGCGACGACGCCACCCGGCAGGATGTACTGGTTCTGCCAGCTGGCCTCCGCCGTGCCGTGGACCTTCTGGCCCTCGTAGCCGAACAAGTAGGGCACGCCGCCGTAGGTCGCGGTGGAATCGGCGTTCCGCTGCACTCCGAGCAGGGTGCCTTCGAGGCGGACCTGGCCGTTCGGCCCGAGGTCGAAATAGCCGTTGCCGCGGGCGTTGGGGATGGCGAGCGCCTGCTCGTCCTGCTCCGCCGCGGTCACGTCGCCCAGCAGCTTGAACTCCTGCAGCCGCACGTCGACGAAGAAATCGTCGCTCAGGTGCGTGGCGTAGACTTCGTTCACGAGGCGCTCGTCATCGTTGAAGTCGTAGTCGTCGAGGTATGCCGCGTCGGAAAAGGCGGTGTAGTTCCAACCGGCGGTCCAGTCCTGCGCCACCCGGAAATGACCGTAGCTTTGCACGGCGCCGCGCCACTCGCGATCGCCCACCGTCCCGGCGAAGGCGCCGGGGTCCAGCTGGTAGAGGCCCGAAGCCTCGAGGTTGAAGGCGCCGTAGTCGAAGCGTTGCTGCCAGCTTGCGGCCATGAGGAAGCCCTGCCGCGTCATCAGTTGCGGCGCCAGCAGGATGTCGGTGTCCTCGCCGATGCCGAGGAAATAGGGCACGCGCACCCGTCCGCCCAGTGCCGCCGTGTAGTCGACGGTAGGGAGCTGGAAGCCGGAACTCCGCTTCAGCGTCGGATCGGGGAGCGACAGCCAGGGCAGCCAGGCGACCGGCACCCCGAGCACCTCGAGGCTCGGCTGCTCGAAGTAGATCACCCGCGTCTGCTGGTTCTGCACCAGCTTGGCGGCCTTCACCTTCCAGCCGATGCGACGGCCCTTCTCGTCGATGCAGAGGCCGCAGGGCGAATAGGCTGCGTCCGTCAGCACCGTTTCCAGCGCCTCGTTGAAGCGGGCATCGGCGGCGGTGATCTGCGCCCCGTCCCTGGTGGTGAGGGTCAGCGACTTGAGGAACGCCTCCTTCATGCCGTCGGTCACCTCGATCCGATCGGCCTGGTAGAGCGTGCCCTGTTCGTCGCGGATGGTGACGTTGCCCTCGCAGATGACGCTGCCGGAACCCTGCGCGTAGCGCAGCGAGTCGCAGCTCACCGACCAG
>JBQCFF010000340.1:0-5503 GCA_051959485.1 Devosia sp.
GGGGGCCTGGGAGGGCAATGACGGGCCATCCGGCCAGTTCTCCGGCTTCCATGGCGAGACCTTCAACTGTCCGGCCGAGATCGCCGAGGCACGCTACGGCATGTTCGTCGACCAGGTGGCGCTCAACGCCGAGCCGGGCGGCGAAGGCCAGTGGCGCGGCGGCAAGGGCATCGAGGTGCATTACCGGGTGCGCGGCGACAACAACTTCCTGTCGCTCGGCTACACCCGCTCGCGCATGCCGCCCTGGGGCGTGTCCGGCGGCAGCGACGGCTCGCTAAACTATGTCGAGCTGGTGCGCACCGACGGCCGCAAGGAACGCTATTCCTTCGCCACCAACGTCGTCGTGAACACCAATGACGTGATCCGCATCGTGACCGCCAATGGCGGCGGCTACGGCGACCCGAAGCTGCGCGACCCCCGCCTGATCGAGCAGGACATCAAGAACGGCTACCTGACGCCCGAGCGCGCCCGCGACATGTACGAGCACGGGGCCTGAGGCTCACGACCCTTTCACGCGCTCCCGCCTGCCCTAAACCGGGCGGGAGCGGCAGTCGAACGACCATGGCCAAGGAACAGCCGAACTGCTAGGGCGTTTGGGGAACCAACGCCAAGGAATGGTCGCCGTGACGGAAGCCGATCACAGATCCTACAACTGGGCCGCTGCGCTGGCCGTCGGTACTGGCGGAGCAGTCCTCATCCTCAGCCTCCTGGCCATGGCCACAGCCCTGGTCGGCGTCGCCCTGAGGGTATTCTAGCCAACCGACCTGACAGGCGGGTGCGTGCCCACTGGTTGTCAGAGCTTTCGATCGTCCAACCGTGGACGTGGGTCGACCGCCAGGCCCTGGTTCGCGCGCCGTCGCCCGGTCCTAGTGCGCGAGTCCCGGCCCCCTCGTGGAGGCCGGGTCGTTCGGAACTCGGAGCTACGGATCAAAAGGCGAAGTTCAGGCCGAGCTTGACGGTGTTCAGGTAGGGAGAGATTTCGGTCTCGCCCATGGTCGTCAACGTGCCCTGCGGTGCCGTGCGAGTACCGAGGTCGGTAAACGCATATTCAGCGCGGGCAGAGATGTTGTCGGTGAGCTTCAGCTCAGCGCCGAAACCAGCAGTCCAGCCGACGAAAGTGTCCGAAAACTCGCCAGTCGCGAAAAGCGGTGCCGGCTCGACCGTTGCGGTGCCCCCGGCAACCGCCACGCCCGCCGTGGCATAGATCAGAGCGCTATCATAGGCGACGCCGGCCCTGGCGCGGAGCGTGGCAAGCCAATCGAGACTGCCCGAACATTCGAAAATGATGTTGTCGGCGCAAAGCGAGGTGCCTGCAGCCCCCATCCACGCAACGTCACCTTCTACGCCGAGCACGACGCGGTCGATCTGGTGGTTGAAGCCCGCTGCCGCGCCCAACATTCCACCCGAAAGGGGGATGTCATCGGGTATCACGCCAACGAGCGTTGAAGCGTTGCCCAAGCCATAGCCACCGTACAATCCAACGTAGAACCCCGACCAGTTGTCACTGCCGAGGGTCGGGTACCCCTCCTTCGGGGTGTCGATAACAAGATCAGCTGCAAATGCCGGCGAAGCCAGCAGAGCTACCAGGGCAGCGGCCGCAAATACGTTGTTCAACTTATCCCCCAAAACGGATCTACAATAGACGCCGTTATAGGAACAGTAAGGTTAATCGGTCGTTTATATTACTCCGACTTGAAGAACATAACCCAGCAGCCGACACTGCGATCGTCGACGATCGTGGCCGCAGGCGGCGGCTTCACCGAGACCGTCAGAATTTTCGCAATCTCAAACCAAACCTTGAGCGAGACAGGAAACTCTGGGACGAATTGGCGGAGAGAGAAAGATCTTCCGCCAATTATCGTCGAAATCCCCGGATACTCTGCTATTTCCGGTCGTCAGGGACGCGGGTTGATCTTTCGTTTTGGGTGTTTCGGTGCGCAATATCCTTGTCGCCTGACCACGGATTGGCTCACTACCGCAAGACGGGCAACCTCGGACAGTCCAGTTTCTGCCTGGCAACGCCAAACTGGAGATGACGGCGCGCTACCGCGGCGTTGAAGGCGCGCGGTTACTCGGCCACCACGTGGACGTCGCGTGGCAGGCTCGAGAGGATTTCCGGGCCGTCTTCGCGGAGGATCACGATGTCCTCGAGCCGGAGGCCGAAGCGGCCTGGGATGTAGATGCCGGGTTCGATCGAGAACACCATGCCCTCAGCCAGCACCGTATCGGAGGTTGCAGTGATGTAGGGCGGTTCGTGCCCGCCGATACCCATGCCATGGCCGGTGCGGTGGACGAAATACTCGCCATAGCCGGCATCGGTGATCACCTTGCGCGCCGCCGCATCGACATCACGAGCCAGTGCGCCCGGCCGCGCCGCCTTGAGGGCGGCCTGCACGGCGCGCTCGACGATGGTGTGGATCTGCCCGTAGCCCTCGGGCGGGCGACCGACCACCGCCATGCGGGTGATGTCGCTGGGGAAGCCTCCCTTGGTGCCGCCGATATCGATCACCACCGCGTCGCCCTCGGCCAGCACGCGGTCGCCGGTATGGTGATGCGGGAAGGCGCCGTTGGAGCCGGCGGCAACGACGGCGAAATCCGGCCGCGCCCCTTCGGCGGCGAAATGGTCGAAGATGATGGCCGCCAGCTGCTTCTCGGTCATGCCCGGGCGCATCGCCGCAAAGCCGGCCTGCATGGCCCGGTCGGCGAGCAGGGCGTTCATCTTGAGGCCGGCGTATTCGCGCCCGTCCTTGCGCATACGCAGGTAGCTCAGCGTGTCGTCGGTGAAGCTGCGCCTTGCCTGCGGCAGCGCGTCGAGCAGCAGCGTGGCGAAATCGATGCGCATCGTTTCGTCGAGGACGACATGGCGCGCCGAGCTGCCGCCGACATCGGCCAGCGCGGCTGCAAACGCCTCGACCGGGCCGACATCGTCGGCCCAGACGTGGAACGGGATCGCCGTCGATTCACGCGAGCCTTCGGCATTGAGCGCCGGCATCAGGAACGCCTCGCGCTCCGGCCCGATCAGCAGCAGGCACGGCCGCTCGCAGAGCAGCGGGTGAAAGCCGACGAGCCAGTCCATGTGCGCACTGGGCGCGAGCGCCACGAGATCGACGCCTTGCGCCGCCATCCGGGCGCGCAAGCCGGCAAGCCGTGCAGTGGTATCCACAGTCATTGAAAGCCTCCCCTTCAGGCCGAGATCGCGTCGAGAATGCGCACCCAGCCGCGGATGCCCTTCTGGAACGAACTGAGATTGTATTTCTCGTTGGGCGAATGGCCGCGGTCGTCTGCGGTGCCCCAGCCGACCAGCAGGGCGTCCATGCCGAGGATCGAGCGGAAGTCGCTGACGATCGGAATCGAGCCGCCGCCGCCGGTGACGATGGCCGGGTTCGACCACTCGTCGAGCAGCGCCTGCCTGGCCTTGTCGAGGATCGGCGACTCCCAGGGCAGCTGCACCGCCGGCGAGGCGCCGTGCTCGGAGAACTCGACGCGGCAGTCGGCCGGTACCTTCGAGCGCACATAGGCGCGGAAGCTTTCGCGGATCTGCAGCGGGTCCTGGTTGTGCACCAGGCGGAACGAAACCTTGGCGGTGGCCTCGGCCGGGATCACGGTCTTGAAGCCTTCGCCGGCATAGCCGCCGCTGATGCCATTCACCTCGGCGGTCGGGCGGGCCCAGTTGAGCTCCAGCAGCGAGCGGTTCCTCTCGCCCACCGGCAGCGACAGGCCGACCTGCTCGAGCATCGGCGGGCGCGACGCCTCGAGCTGATCCCAGATCTGCTTGAGCTCGGGCGGGGTCTCGTGGACGCCGTCGTAGAAGCCGGGCAGCGTGACGCGGCCTTCGTCGTCGTGGAGGCCCGCGACGATCCTGCCGATGATGTGCAGTGGGTTCGCGGCGATGGCGCCCCAGCCGCCCGAGTGCAGGTCGTGGCTGGCGGCGTAGATCTTCACCTCTTCGCCGACGAGACCGCGCAGGCCGGCGCAGATCGAGGGAGTGTCGTCGTCCCACATGCCGGTGTCGCAGACCAGCACGTAGTCGGCCTTGAGTTCGTCCTTGTTGGCCTCGAGGAACGGGCGGGCGGAAGGCGAGCCGCACTCTTCCTCGCCCTCGAAGATGATCGAGATGCGGGCCGGCAGACTCCCCTGCACTTCCTTGTAGGCGCGCACCGCCTCGACGAAGGTCAGCAGTTGCGCCTTGTCGTCGCAGGTGCCGCGGCCGCGGATGATCTGCTGGCCCTTGGCGCCGACGCCGAACGACGGCTCGAAGGGCGGGCTGGTCCACAGGTGCAGCGGATCGACCGGCTGCACGTCATAGTGGCCGTAGAACAGGAAATGCGGGCTGTCGGGGCTCGGGCCCTCGTGATGCGCCATCACCATCGGGTGGCCGATGGTGTCGCGCACCGAGGCGTCGAAGCCGAGGCTCGTCAGGTAGTCGGCGAGCAGCTGCGCCGCCCGCCGGCAATCGCCGGCGTGAGCCGGATCGGTAGATATCGAGGGAACGCGGACAAGCTCGAAGAGAGTTTCCAGGCTGCTGTCGAGGTTGGCGTCGGCACGCGCGAGGACGGGGTCGAGGTCGGACATAGGCAACGTTTCTTCTTGGTTCGGATAGCCCGGTTTTTCGGCGTAGCGCACGCCCCGCAGGCGCCGAGGCGGATATCGGCGCGAACGGTAGCGTTGCGCGCTGCGCTGCGTTGCCACCATTAGGTCGCCTTGACAGGCCGCGCGACATATATTTGTCTGACATCTGACGTTCGCGGGGCAAACACGGGCCCGACATCGGGCTGGGGCAATTATTTGGCGCAAGCGTCACAGGAAGCGAAAACGGCACGGCAGCAGCGGCCCTCCAGGGGAGCTGTTCCGGGGCATTCGACGCAACGACGATGCTCCACAGCCTTCGCGAGAGATCGAACCACAATAAAAGCAGAGGGACGAAACTGGTGAAACGATTGATGTTGGCTGGCGCTGCGGTCGCCATGACGATGATGCCCGCGGGTGCGGCATTGAGCTTCGAGGGCATGTCGCTGGAGGCGCCGAACTGCGATTTCGGCGGCAAGATCAAGTCTATCGTGGCGACCGACGAGCATACCGCAACCTTCACGATGTGCTCGGCAGATCCGGCCTTCGAGGCCAAGGCCGCGTTCATCGTCTTCGGCATCCAGCCCTCCGAGCACATCGCGGCGGCCGGCCCGACCAAGGAACTGCTGACCAACCCGATCGGCACCGGCCCGTTCAAGCTCGACGCCTGGAACCGCGGCGACTCGATCATCCTCAAGCGCAACGACGACTACTGGGGCACCAAGCCGGCCTACGAGACGCTGGTGTTCCGCTGGAGCACGTCCGGCGCCAGCCAGCTCAACGAACTGCGCTCGGGCACGGTCGACCAGATCAGCACCGTCAGCCCCGACGATTTCGACGCGGTCAAGAACGACGGCGACCTGCAGTTCCTGCCCATCATGGGGCCGAACACGCTCTACCTGGGCATGACGAACACCTTCGCGCCGTTCGACAACGT
>JBQCFF010000341.1:0-6668 GCA_051959485.1 Devosia sp.
CGAACAGCTGTTCCAGCGCCTCCGGCGTGACGTCGCCGCGCGGCAGCGCCGCCTCGTAGAACAGCAGTGGCAGCCGGCTGTTGGGGAACGTCCCGTCGTCGGCGAAGACGATGGTGCTCAGCCCTTCAGTCCGGCCGCCCATTGCCTAGACCGCGCCGCTGAACGTGTCGCACTGGCCCACGTCACCTGAGTCCATGCCGCGCTTCAGCCACGCCATGCGCTGCTCGGACGTGCCGTGCGTGAAGTTGCGCGGGCTTACCTGGCCACGGGTCAGGGTATCGTCGCCGATCTGGTTGGCCGCCCGGATCGCCTCCTCTGCGTCGCCCTGCTCCAGGTAGTTCTGCCGCTTCGCGTAGTTCGCCCACACGCCGGCATAGCAGTCGGCCTGCAGCTCCACCTTCACCGAATAGGCGTTCTGCTCGTCCTGGCTCATCGAGGCCCGCCGCGAGTTGAACTCCGGCAGCACGCCGGTCTGGTCCTGCACGGCGTGCCCGATCTCGTGCGCGATCACGTAGGCCTGCGCGAAGTCGCCCGGCGCGCCGAACTGCTGGCGCAGCTGATCGTAGAAGGCCAGGTCGATGTACACCTTCCTGTCGTTCGGGCAGTAGAAAGGCCCGGTCGCCGCCTGCGCCACGCCACAGGCCGATTGCGTCGCCTCGGTGAACAGCACCACCTTGGGCGGCTGGTAGGTCAGGTTGTTCTGCTTGAACACCTGGCCCCAGAGGTCCTCGTTGTCCTTCACCACCACGCCGACGAAACTGGCGAGCTCGTCCTGGCTCGCGTTCGACGATGGTGCCCATTGCTGGCTGCTGGACGGAACGGAGCCCGATCCGCCGCCGGTCAGGATGTCGATCGGGTTCTGGCCGGTCGCGAACCAGATGATGCCCAGCACCACGATGATGCCGACAATGCCCAAGCCGCCGCCGGTGCTGCGTCCGCCGGGGATGCGGATGCCGCCGCCCGGCATGCCGAACCCGCCGCCGCGGCCAAAGCCGCCGCCCAGCCCGCCGCCTCCGGCCCCGCGGCGATCCTCGATATTCGAACTCTGCTGACGGCCCTGCCACTTCATCGACGCTCTCCTTCAACGGCCTCACGCTACTGCCGATTGCCGTGACGCAGCAAATTTGACCAGACGGTCAGAAACGGTCCACTCTCGCGCTCGCCGTGTCATCGCAGCGTCACTCTGGCACGGCACTGAGGCCACCATCGCTTCTGGCAGTAACAGCGCTGCGTACCTGCTCGTTCCGCGAAGTCATGCCTTTCTCATCGATGTGGGAGACATCAATGAACTACAGCATTTCCCGTCGTGCCTTCCTCGCCGGCTCCGCCACGTTCGGCGCCACCGTGGTCATGCATCCGTTCGCCGTGCAGGCCGCCGCCGGCCAGGCCCACCTGCGGATCATGGAGACGACCGACCTGCACGTCGCCGTCTTCCCCTACGACTACTACGCCGACGCGCCCAACGACACGCTCGGCCTCGCCCGCACCGCCGCGATCATCGAGGGAATTCGCGCCGAAGCCGGCAACTCCATCCTCGTCGACAATGGCGACGTCATCCAGGGCAACCCGATGGGCGACTACATCGCCTACGAGAAGGGCCTCGCCGACGAGCCGCACCCGATCATCGCCGCCATGAACACCCTCGGCTACGAGGTCGGCACGCTGGGCAACCACGAGTTCAACTACGGCCTCGAGTTCCTCGATGCCGCGCTCAAGGGCGCCAACTTCCCGGTCGTCTCCGCCAACCTGGTCAGGGGCGAACTCGCCGCCGACCCCCTCGGCGACACGACCTACATCGCGCCCTACCAGATCGTCGAACGGGAACTGACCGACGGCGCCGGCGAGAAGCGCAAGATCAAGCTCGGCTTCATCGGCTTCCTGCCGCCGCAGATCATGACCTGGGACGCCACCAACCTCGCCGGCAAGGTCAACACCCGCGACATCGTCGAGACCGCGAAGGCCTACGTGCCGAAGATGCGCGAGGAAGGCGCCGACCTGGTCATCGCGCTCGCCCATACCGGCATCGCCACCGACGCCGGCCCGGGCGCCGAGAACGCGGCCCTGCAGCTCGCCGCCGTCGACGGCGTCGACATCGTCTTCACCGGCCATCAGCACCTCGTCTTCCCGAACTCCAAGGACTTCGAGGGCCTCGACGGCGCCGACCTCGAAAAGGGCACGCTCGCCGGCAAGCCCGCCGTGATGGCCGGGTTCTGGGGCTCGCACATGGGCCTCATCGACCTGATGCTGGAGCAGGCCGACGACGGCAAGTGGTCGGTCGTCTCGCACACCTCCGAGGCCCGGCCGATCTCCGAGCGCAAGGACAACAAGGTCGTTCCCACCGTCGAGAGCGTCGCTGCCGTCCTCGCCGCCGCGCAGGAGGACCATGATGCCACCCTCGCCTATGTCCGTCGCGCCGTCGGCGAAACCGCCGCGCCGCTCCACTCCTACTTCGCGCTCGTCGCCGACGACCCGTCGGTGCAGATCGTCAACATCGCCCAGGCCTGGTACCTGAGCCAGATGCTGAAGGGCACCGAGTGGGAGAATACGCCGCTGCTCTCCGCCGCCGCCCCGTTCAAGGCGGGCGGCCGCGGTGGTCCCGACTACTACACCGACGTGCCGGTTGGCCCCGTGGCGATCAAGAACGTCGCCGACCTCTACCTCTACCCCAACACCATCCAGGCGGTGGCGATCACCGGCCAGGACGTGCAGAACTGGCTCGACCGCTCCGCCGGCATCTTCAACCAGATCGATCCGGCGCAGCAGGACCAGTCGCTGATCAACCTCGACTTCCCGGCCTACAACTTCGACGTCATCGACGGGGTGACCTACAAGATCGACGTCACCAGGCCGGCCAAGTACGGCCCCAAGGGCGAGGACATCGGCAACACCGAGAGCCGCATCATCGACCTGCAGTACAACGGCAAGCCGATCGACCCGGCGCAGAAGTTCGTCGTCGCCACCAACAACTACCGCGCTGGTGGCGGTGGCGGCTTCCCGGGCATCGGGCCCGACAAGATCATCTTCAAGGGCCCCGACACCAACCGCGACATCATCGTGCGCTATATCGTCGAGCAGAAGACGATCCAGCCCAAGGCCGACAGCAACTGGTCGCTCGCCCCGATCGGCGCCACCGTGCTGTTCGAGACCGGCCCGAAGGCCGCCGAGCACCTCGCCGACGTCACCGCGGTCAAGATCGAGGCCACTGGCGAGTCCAACGAAGCCGGCTTCGGCATCTACCGCATCGCACTCTGACGCACCCCGGCCGGCGCCCCCGGGTGCCGGCCATTTTCCGCTTGCTGCGGAAGCCGTTATCGCCTTTCCTTCATGCCGCAACGAGGAGGAAGACGATGCTGCACAACGAAGCCCGCCACCCCGATGGCCTGGTCATCCCGCGGCGGCGCGCCATCGGCCTCGCCTCCGACCACGCCGGCTTCCCGATGAAGGGCTTCATCCGCGACCTTCTGGCCGGGCACGCCGACGAGGTGATCACGCTTGGCGCCGAATCCGCCGAGCCCGTCGATTTCCCCGACGTCACCCGTAAGGCCGTGCAGCTCGTCCTCGACGGCCGGGTCGAGCGCGTGGTGCTCGTCTGCGGCACCGGCGCCGGCGCGTGCATCGCCGCCAACAAGGTCAACGGCATCCGCGCGGCAGTGGCGACCGACACCTATGTCGCCCGCCAGTGCGTCATCCATGACGACGTCAACGTGCTCTGCATCGGCGCCTGGATCATCGGCCCGCAGGTCGCTTCCGACGTCGTCCGCGCCTTCCTCGCCGCCGAATTCTCCACCGAAGCGCACTTCCGCCGCCGCGTCGAAAAGCTCGCCGCCCTCGAACGCGAAGCCCGCACCGGCGCCTGATGCCGGCGTTTCCGCGGCGCCGGGGGCGCACTTGACACCCCCGCCCCGACGGCATTCGCTCCAATCGTCTTGGGAATTTTGAGCGGGCAAGAGATTCGATGGGCGCCACTTCACAAATGGAAGTCCTCCTCAAGGAGGCCGATATCACCATCAACGGCTCCCGCCCGTGGGATCCGCAAATCCACTCCGAAGAGTTCTGGACCCGCCTCTACGGCCTCGGCACGCTGGGTCTGGGCGAAGCCTACATGGACGGGCTGTGGGACGTGGGCGACATGGCCGAATTCTTCAACCGGGTCCTCACCTCGAAGGTCCCCGAGGGCGTGAAGCCCACCGCCAACCTGCTCTGGCAGGTCGCCCAGGCGAAGCTGTTCAACATGCAGAACATTTCGCGCTCGAAGCGCGTCGCCAACATGCACTACAACGAGACGGAAGCGTACAAGGCCTCGCTCGACGCCCGCATGACCGGCTCCTGCGGCTACTGGCCCGATGGCGTCACCAATGTCGACCAGGCGCAGGAAGCCAAGCTCGACATGGTCTGCCGCAAGATCGGCGTGCAGCCCGGCCAGCTCGTCTGGGACATCGGCTGCGGCTGGGGCGCCTTCATGGGCTTCGCGGCCGAGAAATACGGCGCCCGCTGCGTCGGCGTCACCGTTTCGCCGGACCAGGCCGCCTATGGCCGCGAGCGCTACAAGCACCTGCCCATCGAGTTCCGCGTGCAGGACTATCGCGAGTTCGACGGCAAGACCGACCACGTCGTCTCGATGGGCATGTTCGAGCACGTCGGCCACAAGAACTACCGCACCTATTTCGAGAAGGCCCGCTCCGTCATCAAGGACGACGGCCTGTTCATGATGCACTCGATCGGCAGCCAGTGGTCGACCGAAACCATCGAGGCGTGGCTGGAAAAGTACATCTTCCCCGGCGGCGTCATCCCCTCCATGGCGCAGGTCGGCCAGGCGATCGACGGGCTGTTCAGCGTCATCGACGTGCACAATATCGGCCCGCACTACGACAAGACCCTGGTCGCCTGGTACGAGAACTTCGAGCGCAACTGGAAGCAGGACCGCACCCCCGAGGAGGAGCGGTTCTACCGGCTCTGGAAATACTACCTGCTGAGCTGTGCCGGGGGGTTCCGCGCCAAGGTGCTGCAGGTCTGGCAGTTCGTGCTGTCCACCCGCGGCGTGCCGGATGGCTACGTGACGCAGCGCTGAGGGAAAATCGCATGCCCGCCACCATCGCCTATGTCGGCAACGCCGACAGCCAGGACATCAGCGTCGTAAAAGTTCTGTCCGACGGGACCCTCGAGCTCGTGGAAACCGCACGGGTACCCGGCCCGCCGGTCGCCGGCCCCTCGCTGCCGCTGGCGATCAGCCCGGACCGGCGGCGCCTCGTCGCCGGCATCCGCAGCGAGCCCTATGCGGCGGTCAGCTTCGACATCGATCCGCACACCGGCCGGCTGGCGCATGCCGGCTCGGGGCCGCTGTTCGACTCCATGGCGTACCTGTCGATGGATCGCACCGGCCAGTACCTGTTCGGCGCCTCCTATGGCGGCAGCCGGGTGACGGTGAACCGGATCGGCTCGGATGGCATCGTCGCGCCGGCGCAACAGGTCATCGCCACCGAGCCCAAGGCGCACGCCATCGTCGTCGACCCGACCAACCGCTACGTCCTCCACACCAGCCTCGGCGGCGACCTGATCCACCAGCAGCGGTTCGACGCGAGCACCGGCCGCCTCACCGCCAACAGCCCGTACACCGCCGCCATTCCCGCCGGCAGTGGTCCGCGCCACCTCGTCTTCGCCCCCGACGCCCGCTTCGTCTACGTGCTGGGCGAGCTCGACGCCGCCGTCCACGTCCTGCCCTGGAACGCCGCGACCGGTACCCTCGGCGCGGTCATCCAGTCCGTGGCGGCCCTGCCCGACGGTTTCGACGACAAGCCCTGGGCCGCGGACATCCACGTCACTCCCGACGGCCGCTTCCTCTACGCCACGGAGCGCACGGGCAACAGCATCGCCGCGTTCCGCGTCGATGCCGACACCGGCCGGCTGACGCTGGCGGGCATCACCGCCACCGAAACCCAGCCGCGCGGCTTCGCCATCGACCCATCCGGCCGGTACCTGCTCGCGGTCGGCCAGCTCTCCGACCGGATGAGCAGCTACGCCATCGACCAGGCGGCCGGCACCCTCAGCAGGGTCGCGGAACTGCCCGTTGGCAGGAACCCCAACTGGGTCGAGATCATCGCCCTGCCCTGACGCGTTGACATGCGTCGCCACGGGAATAGCCTGAGCCGAACCCAGCCCCGCCGGTGACCATGCTCCGTCTCCTCGCCGCCATCGCCACCCTGGTGCTGCTCGCCAGCCCGGCCGCCGCGCAACAGCGCACGCAGTACGTCCTCGCCATCAGCTGGCAGCCCGCCTTCTGCGAGACGGCCGAGCACCGGCCGGAGTGCAGGAGCCAGACGGCGGACCGCTTCGACGCCTCGCACTTCACCCTGCATGGCCTCTGGCCACAGCGCGTCGACTATTGCGACGTCTCCCGGACCGACCAGCTGGCCGATCGCGAGGGCGACTGGTCCGCCCTGCCCGCGCCTCAGCTGGGCGAGGCCACCGCCGCAAAACTCCGCGAGATGATGCCCGGCAGCCAGTCCGGCCTCGAGCGGCACGAGTGGCTGAAGCACGGCACCTGCTACGGCGAGCCGGCCGACGCCTACTTCGCCGACGCGCTCGCCATGCTGGAGGCGGTCAACGCCTCCGCCGTCCGCGACCTGTTCGCCCGCAGCATCGGCAAGGAGCTGACGCAGAAGCAGGTGCGC
>JBQCFF010000342.1:0-2031 GCA_051959485.1 Devosia sp.
GTGGCCGCGAGCGCCGCGTCGAAATCCTCGAACAGCGGGTACCCGGCAAGTTCGTCCGGCAACGGCTTCGACTTGATCGTGCGGCTCATGATGCCGACGATCTCGAACCCCGGATTGCGATGGTAGGCGCTCGCATGGGACTTGCCCATGTTCCCCAGCCCCACCACCAGCACGCGCACCTTGTCGGCCATCTTGCCCTCCCCCAGTCGATATTTTCACCAAAAGTGCAGGCGGCTCGTTGGCCGCCTGCCTCAGTCCGGACTTCAGCTGATGGCCTGGTCGAACAGCTTGGCCTTCACGGCCTCGACGTCCACCGCCGCGAGGTCGGCCGGCAGCTCGACGGCGAGCGCGTCGGCCTTGACCTTTTCGTGGTCGAAGTCGTTGGCCGGTCCGATCAGCTCGTTGGTGCACACGTCCTCGGCCTTGATCGGGTTCTTCACCTGGCCGAGCTCATGCACCTTGTCGAAGAAGGTCTGCCAGGCGGCCATGTCGTGATCGCCCCAGCCGGCGCGCTTCGACATGTCGCCGCGCACCACGTTGAGGTTCTGCAGCATCGACATGGCGCCCTGCTCGGGCCCGTTGGCCTGGGCGACCGACGGGAACTGCTCGAACACGGCATGCACGGCGGCCATCGGGTTCTGGTACGAGGCTTCGAGGCCCATGGACCAGGCGCGCAGGTACTTCTCGAGGAAGGCCTTCCTGTCCGGATCCTCGAGGTCGGCAGCCCGCACCACGTAGGTGTTGGCGAACAGCGGCGAGCGCTGCACCCCGAGCCAGTACTCGAAGTCGAGCCCGGTCGAGATCCACTCCGCCCGCAGGCCTTCCCAGGCGAGCGCCGCGTCGCCCTGCCCGGCGGCGAGCGCCGTGCCCCAGGTGGGCCAACCGGCCTCGACATACTTCACCTTGGAGATGTCGACGCCCTGGACCGCCAGCATCGGGTCGACGATCGACTGCCAGGCGGCGGAGCCGAGCAGGATGGTCTTGCCCTCGAGCTGCTTGAGGTCGTTGGTGCCCTCGCCCTTGCGGAAGGCCAGGCTGAAGGTATCGAGCG
The DNA here is from genome assembly GCA_051959485.1 of Devosia sp. Lineage (GTDB taxonomy): Bacteria > Pseudomonadota > Alphaproteobacteria > Rhizobiales > Devosiaceae > Devosia_A. Next base: position 1,052 of record JBQCFF010000342.1, read on the forward strand.
CGCCCCAGTGGAAGGCCGACTTGAGCTTCATGCCGTTCTCGAGGGCAAAGGTGAAGATGCCCGGCGAGGGGAAGCCCATGTCGGCCTGGCCGACATCGACGAACTTCACCGTCGCGGTGCCGTCCGAGGGACCGGCCTGCATGTCGACTTCGACGCCCAGGTCATCGAAATAGCCGAGCTTCTTGCCCATCCAGAAGCCGAAGTCGTCGAGCACCTCGAGGGTGCCGCGCGGCGAGATCCAGGTGAACTTCGAGTACGGTGCCGCGCTGGCTCGGCCGATGCCGCCCAGTGTCGTGGCGGTGACGACGCCCGCAGCCGAAACCTGCAGGAATGTGCGGCGGCTCATGCCACCAGGAAAACCCAACCTAACCATTGTCTACCCCTGTGTGATGGTCGTTTCGTAGTCCCTTGTGCCGCCGCCTCCCTCGACGACGGCCTGGTCTCAGGCCTCCCAGCTCGCGAACTTCTTTCCGAGCAGGAAGAAGAGCACGTAGATCAGGATGCCAAGGATGGAGAGGATCAGCACCACAGCGAAGAACTGCGGCATCTGGATCATCGAAGAATACGAGGTGAGCCGGTTCCCCAGCCCGAAACCGCCGCCCACCATCTCGGCGCCGACGGCGGTCAGGAGCCCGAAGATCGAGCCGACCATGAGGCCGACGAAGATCATCGGCAGCGCCATCGGGGCCCGCACCTTCCAGAAAATCTGCAGCGTCGAGGCGCCATAGGATCGGGCCAGCGCGATCTTGCCGCTGTCGACGCGGCGGAAGCCGGTGGCGGCGTTGATCATCACCATCGGCCCGGAGGCGAGCGCCACCGCGATGATGCGCGGCTCGTAGCCGAAGCCGAAGCGCAGGATGAGCAGCGGCACCAGCGCCAGCATCGGCGTCGTCACCAGCAGCAGGATGTAGGGAGTGACGATCTTCTCGACGAAGGGGAACTGGGTGATCACGGCCGCGAGCACCAGCCCCACCACGGCG
>JBQCFF010000343.1:0-4109 GCA_051959485.1 Devosia sp.
GAAATCCTCCTGGTCCTTCTGGCTCAGCGAATGCACCTGCGCGTCGATGGCGCCGGGCAGGATCAGGCCGCTGCCGAAATCGTGCTGCTCATGCGCATGCGGCGGCTTCCCCTCCCCCACATGCGCCACCTTGCCGTCGCGCACGGCGACATAGCCGCCCTCGATCACCAGCGAGGGCAGCACCACCGTGCCGGACAGAACCAGATCGAAATCGGACATCGCCGCTCCTACAAACGCGAGGTCACCCCGGCGAAGGCCGGGGCCCATCCTGATCGGCCTGAGTTCGGCCGCAACGCATCAGGATGGATCCCGGCCTGCGCCGGGATGACACCAAGTGTCATCGCCGCTGCCCCGTCCGCCGCATCAGCATCCGTTCGAGCGCCGAGAGCGCATCGTAGATCAGCACGGCGATGACGCCCACCACCAGCCCACCCTGCGCCACGAAGGCGATGTTGTTGGAAAGCAGCCCGGCGATGATCACCTCGCCCAGCGTGCTCGCCGCCACGGTGGAGCCGATGGTGGCGGTCGCCACCGAAATCACCACCGAGAGCCGGATACCGGCGAGGATCACCGGCGTCGCCAGCGGCAGCTCGACCCCGAGCAGGCGCTGCCGGCCGGTCATGCCGACCCCCCGCGCCGCCTCGGTGACCGAAGGCGGCAGCGTGGTGAGGCCCGTGAGCGCGTTCTCGAAGATCGGCAGCAGGCCGTAGAGGAACAGCGCCACCAGCGTCGGGCCGGAGCCGAAGCCGAGGATCGGCACGCACAGTGCCAGCACCGCCACCGGCGGAAAGGTCTGGCCGATATTGGCGAGCGAACGGGAGAGCGGCAGGAACTCGGCCCCGAACGGCCGGGTCACGAGGATCGCGAGGCCGACCGCGATCAGCGTCGAGGCGAGCGTCGCCAGCGCCACCAGCGTTAGGTGGCTCACCGTCAGCCCGAACAGCGAGTTCTGCGTGTAGATCGCCGGCTGGCCGTGCTTGGTCAGCGGCAGCAGCGCCCACTCGAACAGCTGCGGCTGCAGCACGAAGGCCACCAGCAGCGCGAGGACGACCAGCCGGACGACCAGCCCCGGCTTCATCGCGGCCGCGCCCCGTGCTTTTCGAGCGCCGCCAGCGTCAGCCGCCCGACCGGGGTGCCCGCGGCATCGACCACCGGCACGGCGGAGCGGCCCGACCACAGCGCTTCCTCGAGCCCGTCGCGGAGCGTCTGCTCGGTGGTGACGGGGTGGCCGTCGGCCGCGCCCGGCTCGACGAAATCGCCGATCCGCTGCAGCCCGAGCAGCCGGAAGGCCCGGTCGCCGCTGCCCAGCAGCTCGCCGACGAACTCGGTCGCCGGGCTGACCACGATCTCGGCCGGGGTGGCGAACTGCAGCAGCTTGCCCTTGTCCATCACGGCGATCTTGCTGCCGAGGTGGATCGCCTCCTCCATGTCGTGCGTCACCAGCACGATGGTGGTGCCGAAGCGCTTCTGCACGTCGAGCAGGTCGGCCTGCGCCTTGGCGCGGATGATCGGGTCGAGCGCGCCGAACGGCTCGTCCATCAGCAGCAGTTTCGGCTCCGCCGCCAGCGCCCGCGCCACCCCGACGCGCTGCTGTTGGCCGCCCGACAGCTCCGCCGGCAGCCGGTCGCGGAACTGGTCGGCGGGCAGCTGGAACAGCTCGAGCAGTTCCTCGACGCGGCGCTCGATGCGCGCCTTGTCCCAGCCCATCAGCACCGGCACGGTGGCGATGTTCTGCCCCACCGTGCGGTGCGGGAACAGGCCGTGCCCCTGGATGGCGTAGCCGATCTCGCGGCGCAGCAGGTGCGGCGGCACGGCGCGCGTATCCCGCCCGTCGATCCGCACCGAGCCGGAGGTGGGCTCGATCAGCCGGTTGATCATCCTGAGCAGCGTCGTCTTGCCCGAGCCCGAGGTGCCGACGATCACGGCGAGGTCGCCGTCCGCCACGGTCATCGACACGTGGTCGACCACGGTGAGGTCGAGATAGTCCTTGGTGAGGGCGTCGATCTCAATCATGCGGGCGGGCTCCGGTCGAGACCATCTCGACGATGGCGTCGAGGATGACGGCAGCGGCGAAGGCGAGCGCGACGGTGGGGACGGCGCCCAGCAGCACCAGGTCCATCGCCGTCTGGCCGATGCCCTGGAACACGAACACGCCGAAGCCGCCGCCGCCGATCAGCGCGGCGATGGTGGCGAGCCCGATGTTCTGCACCAGCACGATGCGAATGCCGGTGAGGATCACCGGGAAGGCGAGCGGGAACTCCACCACCAGCAGCCGCTGCCGGTCGGTCATGCCCATGCCGCGTGCCGCATCGGTCGCCGCCGGCGGCACGCCCTCGAGGCCGACCACGGTGTTGGCGACCACCGGCAGCAGCGAATAGGCGAACAGCGCCACCATCGCCGGCGCGGCGCCGATCCCCGAGACGCCGAGCGCGGCCGCTCCGGGGACGTTCGCCGCCACCCAGGCGAGCGGCGCGATCAGCAGGCCGAACAGCGCGATCGAGGGGATGGTCTGCACCGCGTTGAGGGTGTTCAGCACCACGGCCCGCAGCCCCTCGACGCGGTGGCAGACGATGCCGAGCGGGATCCCCACCACCGTCGCCGCGGCGAGCGAGCCCAGCGCCAGCGCGATGTGGGTCTGCCCCTCGCGCCAGAACGCGTCGGCGCGGTTGGCATATTCGCGGAGGATTGAAAGGTCGTTCCAGGCCCCCGACCAGAGCAGCAGGGCAATCGCGGCGGCGACCAGCAGCAGGGTCAGGATGCGGAGCCACGGGGCGAGCCGCAGCCGGGTGAAGCTGTCGGCCGCCAGCAGCGCGAAGGCGAACACCGCGAGCCAGAAACCGGCGCCGGGCGAAACCCGCGCCAGCCGGTCGCCGGGGGGCGTCAGGTAGCTCGCGGCATTGCCGATCGCGACGAACAGGAAGGCCAGCATCGCGAGGCTGGCGACGAGGCGGACGCGCCTGGGCGTCCGCAGCACCGCGACGGCGATGGCAACGGCCAGCGCCGCGACCAGCAGTCCGGCCTCCCACGCCGGCAGCGCCGCGAACACCCCCCTGCCCTCGCCCAGCACGATCCGGTTCGCCCGGAACGCCGCAAACGGCAGCAGCGCCGCCGCCACCGCAATCAGCCCGATCAGCACCCCGAGCTTGTCCACGGCAACACGGCCCGGCGCGCTGGCGGCCAGGGCAGTCATGGGAGCCACTCCGCATCCCGGCACACTGTCACCCCGGCGCAGGCCGGGGCCCATCCTGACCGCTGTCCACGTGCGCGACCGGGCAGCGAGCCGCTCAGGATGGATCCCGGCCTGCGCCGGGATGACATCGCGGGTGGATGGGGCTGGTGCTCAATCATATCAAAACATTAGGGGCGGGCAGCAGAACTGCCCACCCCCAAAATCGCTCCTGCAAGGGCCGGCCTACTTCAGGAAGCCGTTGGTCTTCAGCCAGTCGACCGCCACGTCCTTGGCAGCCTCGCCGCCGACCTGGATGCGGCCGTTGAGCTCCTGCAGGGTGGTGAGGTCGAGCTTGGCGAAGATCGGCTTCAGCAGCTCCTCGATCTGCGGGTTGGCCTGCAGCACCGCCTCGCGGATGATCGGCGCGGGCTGGTAGACCGGCTGCACGCCCTTGTCGTCTTCCATGACCACGAGGCCGGACGGCGCGATGCCGCCATCGGTGCCGTAGACCATCGCGGCGTTGACGCCGTTGGTCTGCTGCGCCGCCGCGGCGATGGTGGCGGCGGTGTCGCCGCCCGACAGCGTCACCAGCTGCTCGGGCTTCAGGGTGAAGCCGTACACTTCCTGGAACTTCGGCAGCGCCGCGGGCGAGGAGACGAACTCGGCCGAGGCGGCCAGCTTGAACTCGCCGCCGCCGGCAATGTACTTGCCGAGGTCGGAGAAGGTCTTGAGGCTGTTGGCGTCGGCCAGCTCCTTGCGGACGGCCACGGCCCAGGTGTTGTTGGCGGGCGCGGGGCTCAGCCAGACGATCTTGTTGGCGTCGTAGTCGAGCTTCTTGGCCTCTTCATAGGCCTTGGCGGCGTCGTTCCAGAGCGGATCGTCGGCCTTGTTGAAGAAGAACGCGGCGTTGCCGGTATACTCGGGGTAGATGTCGATCTGG
>JBQCFF010000344.1:0-7496 GCA_051959485.1 Devosia sp.
ACCGTTCAGAAATTCGTTCATCGTTGCAGCGAAGGCGGCAGAACGCCTAGATCGCCATCTTCTCGATCGCATCCATGCTGAGCCCGTGGCCGAAGCCGGGCTCGTCCGACACCACGACGTAGCCGTCGACCGGCACCGCCATGCCCGGGTAGTTGTTGGTCTCCTTGAGCGGCTGTCCGGGCGCCCCGCCGACGAAGAACTCACCCCACTTCGAGGCAGTCGAGGCGATGGTGAAGTGCTGGCCGTAGGGCGTGTTCATGCCGGCGTGGCAGAACACCTCGAGCCCGGCATACTCGGCGATGGTCGCGATCTTCTGGCAAGCGGTGAAGCCGCCGACCCAGTGGATGTCGGGCTGGAAGATGTCGGCCACCCGGTCCTTGGCCGCCTCGAAGAAGGTGTAGGGCGTGTACCAGTGCTCGCCGGTGGCGATGGTCTGCCACGGCAGGCGCTCGCGCAGCGCCTTGTGCGAGGTGTGGTCCTCGGGGATCAGGCAGTCCTCGATCCACTTGAGGTTGAACGGCCGCAGCCGCTGCGCCAGCCGCACCGCGAACTCCACGTCGAAGGCCATCCAGCAGTCCAGCATCAGCTCGACCTTCGGGCCGATCAGCTCGCGCGCCCTGCCGACGAATTCCTCATTCCGGTCAAGCGCTTCGAGTCCGTCGGCGGTGCCGTAGGGGCAGGCCAGCTTGGTGGCCTTGAAGCCCAGCTCCATGTGCCAGTCGGTGTCGTTGCCGGTGGCGTAGCAGAACTGCTTGTCGCGCGCCGCGCCGCCCGCCAGCTCGTAGACCGGCAGCTTCAGCACCCGGCCCTTGAGGTCCCACAGCGCCAGGTCGATACCCGAGATCGCATAGGACGCGAGGCCCGACGCCGAGTAGGGCGACACGATGCGCATCATCATGTCGTAGAGTTTTTCGGTCGCCAGCGCGTTCTCGCCCTCGAGCAGCGGCCCGATATGGTCGTTGATCAGCGAGATGGTCGGCTGCCCGTAGCCGGTGGTGCCGAAGCCCCAGGAGCCGTCGTCGGAGGTGACGATCACGCCCACGGCCGGGAACTTGGCGTTCCAGCTGGCGCGCAGTGCCTTGTAGCGCGGGTAGCGCGACATCGGGTTCGCCACCTCGGCATCCTTGGTCCAGGGCGGCCGCCGCGCCGTCCCCTTCTGCTTGGCCTCCTCGTAGGTGCCGCCGGCGATCGGGTTGGTGATGGCGAACGCCCTGATGCTCTTGATCTTCAACGGAAAACTCCTCCGGTCGTCTTGTCTCTTGCCGGCCGTTCAGGCCGGGATGCGGTAGTATTGGCGGGCGTTCTCGCGGAATAGCCCGGCCCGCTCGGCCGCCGTGAACCCGGTCGTGATCGCGTCGAAGGCGGACCACACCGCGACGAAGCTCGAGTACTGCTTGTCGACCGGGAAGTTGGACGCGAACATCGCCCGCTCCGGCCCGAACGCCTCGATGCTCTCGAGCACCAGCGGCCGGATGCTCTCGGTCGTCCACGCGTGGTCGAGCATGCCGAGGCCCGAGATCTTGGCGACGATGTTGGGCTGCGCCGCCAGCGACCGGAGGCCGGCCTTGTACTGCTTCCAGCCGGCGAGGTCGCGGTCGGCCCACATCCCCGCATGGTTGAGGATGATCCGCGTATTCGGCGCCTTGGCCGCGAGCGCCGCCGCCGTCTCCATCTGGTGCGGATAGAGCTGCAGGTCGAAGCTCAGGCCGCGCCGGCCCAGTTCGCGCAACCCTTCGAGGAACTGCGGCTCCGCCATCAGGTCGCGGCTGGTATAGCTGCGCCTGGGGTCGGGATGCATGTTCACGACCTGACGGATGCCCCGGAAGATAGGGAACTGCTGGTGCCGGTCGAGCAGCGCCGGGAACTCCGGCGAGCCGAGGTCGCCGTTGCCGACGATCACCAGCGGCAGCCGGCCGGTATCCGCCACCTTCTGCAGCGTCTCCGTCTCCTTGATCGGATCGGTGGGGAACGCCTCGACATGCACCGCGCCGACGATCTCGAACGCGTCGCCACCCTCCTCGAGGTACTCGTCGATCAGGTACGAGCGGGCGATCGTGGCGTTCGCCCCGCCGGGGCCGGGCTTCTCGAAATGCGGGTAGATGCGGGTCCAGAGGTCCCACAGGTGGATATGCGGATCGACGATCTGCAGCCTGGCCATGATGCCCTCAGTCCAGCCGGAACATTTCTTCGACCGGCCAAGACCTGGGCCGCGCGTCCTCGTGTGTTTACAAGTGGGGCTCCATCCACGTCCACCACTTGAGCACCACCGGATCGACGCCCTCGGTCTGCGACGGCGCGTTGTCGGGCTTCTCGAGGTAGGCGAACAGCAGGTTCTCGTAGCGGTAGATGGTGTAGTTGCTGACGCCCTGGCTCTTCAGCAGCGCCACCATCTCGGGCCAGATCTCGTCGTGCTTGCGCTTGTACTCGGCCTCCTCGCCGGGCTTGAGCTTCATTACCCACGCTGAGCGCGCCATCCGTTTCTCCCTAACTTGCGGCCAGCAGCGGCGGCGCGACGACGTCGCGCGGCGGCCAGGCCCCCACATATCCGAGCCGCCGGCTCACCTGCCCGCAGGCCTCGTGCAGCCGCGCGACCAGCGGTTCGATGCCGGTACCCGGCGCCTTCGCGGTCGGCCCCGAGATGCTGATCCCGCCCACCGGCCGGCCGATCCGGTCGAGGATCGGCACCCCGACGCAGAACACGCCCAGCACCAGTTCCTGGCTGTCGACCGAATAGCCGCGCTCGCGGATGCGCCGCAGTTCCGTCAGCAGCTCCGCCGCGTCGGTCAGGGTGTGGGCGGTGAACTGCGTCTTCTCGCCATTGGCCACCCGCACCTGGTCGGCGTCGCTCAGGAAGGCCAGCATCGCCTTGGCGCTGCCACCGGCATAGAGCGGCCCGCGCGAGCCGACGCGCCAGTCGAGCTGCATGCCTTCGCTGCCACGGACTTTGTCGATGCACACGCAGGCGTCGCCGCTCAGCACGTTGACGTTGACCGTCTCCCGCGTCGCTTCGGCGATCGCCTCGCAGAACGGTCGCGCCAGCCGCGGAAAGCGCACGCCGTCGAGCTGGAGGTCGGTGATCTCGAGCAACCGGTACGAGAGCTGCCAGGCGCCATCGGCATTACGCTCGACGACGTTTTCCTCGGCGAGGTCGAGCAGCAGGCGGTGGATCGAACCGACCGGCAGATCCAGTTGCTGCGCCACGGCGCGCACCCCGAGGGCGCCCTTGCGGGCGAGCAGGTCGAGCACGTGGATGGTGCGCCGGGGGCTAGACACGCTGCCTCCCTTCCCCGGCGTTGCTCACGCCAAGGCACACAGCACTCGCGATACGCGAACGCGCATGACGCACCGGAAACCCTCCCTCAACACGGCCACCCCGCCGCGCCCGCGTTCCATATACGGAACACCTTGTCCCAATAGTGAGACTCCCGCCGCCCCGTTAGTCAACCGGCTAAGGCCGCCATCGTGTTCAGCCGTTCGTAGGGGGCGGGCTCTTGATCGGGTTCCAAGGCCGCGATGGAGACGCGGCGCAGCCATGCGCGCCTTCTCCCCCCTTGGTGGGGGAGAAAGCGAAAACTTGGGCTTGGCGCAGCCAAGTCCTTAATTTTCGCAAGAGAGGGGGTGGTTCGATCCGCACGGCCCCCTCTCCTCAGCTTCGCTAGCTCGCTCCGCTCGCAAGCTGCGCTATCCTCCCCACCAAGGGGGAGGAGGCGCCGTTTCGTCGTCCTACTTCCTGTAGAACTCCAGCATGCGCAGCAGGCCCTGCAGGTAGCCGATGGCGTGCGAGCGGCCGCGGTGGTTCCAGTCGCTGTCGCCGTCCATCTTCGGCACGTGGTCGTCGAGCAGGAAGCCCTCGAAGCCGCTCTTGTCGAGCAGCGCCACCACTTCGGCCGGGTCGAAGTTGCCGTCGCCGATGAAGCACTCGGTGAAGTTCGGCACTGTGCCCTGCACGTCGCGGAAGTGGATGTAGGAGATCGCTCCCTTGGGCGCGAAGTACTCGATCATCTCGGTGACGTTGGCCTTGCCGCCGACCATCTCCGAGCAGCAGCCGAGGCAGAGGTCGAGCGACCAGCTCGGCGAGCGGCCGAGCATCTCGTATGCCTTCTTGAAGTTGTCCGGCTTGTAGAACAGCCGCGCCACGCCGCCCAGCATCGGCACCGGCGGGTCGTCGGGGTGCAGCGCCAGCTTCAGCCCTTCTTCCTCGGCGACCGGCAGCACGGCCTTCATGAAGTACTCGTAGTTGCTCCACATCTGCTCTTCGGAGATGAACGGCCCGTCCTTGCCGAACAGCGGCATCGACGAGGCGCGCCCCAGCGTCGTCGGCATGAACGTGCGCAGCATCTCGAGGTTGTCGATGTTCGCCTCGACGATCGACATGTCGAACTTCCGGGCGGTGGCGCCGCCGCGGGTCGCGCCGTTGCGGTCCGTCGTCCACACCGAGTTGGGCATGAAGTGCAGCCCCAGCACCGGCACGCCGGCGCGCGCCACGGCGCGGATCGTCGCCTGGTAGTTCTCGATCTGCTCGTCGCGCCCTTCGAGGCCCATCATGGCCTTGTGGTAGAAGTGCGTGGGGACGTTCTCGATCGCCTCGAACTTCAGTCCGGCAGCCTCGACCTTGTCGACGAGCGCCCGGACGTCCTTCTCTTCCCAGCGCGCATCGCCGGGGAGCGTCGGATTGTTCATCTGCAGCCCGTTGACGCCGATCTGGGCTGCAAACCGCAGCCGCTCCTCGGTCAGGTCGTGGAATTGACCGACCGCTACCCTCATACCCATCGTCTCTATTCCTGTATGACGTTGAACGCTTTCGTCAGCCCTTCACCGCACCTTCGGCCATGCCGGCCACCATGAAGCGCTGGGCGACGAAATAGAGGATCATCAGCGGCACCGAGGAGATGACGGCGCCCGCCATCAATGGCCCCCACGGCAGCACGTCGCTGGTGATGAGATAGTTGAGCGCCAGGGGCGCCGTCCGCTGCGTTTCCGAGGTGATCAGCACGAGCGCGAACAGCAGCTCGTTCCAGGCTCCGGTGAAGGTGAAGATCGCCACCGCCGCCAGCCCCGGCGCCGACAGCGGCAGGGTGATGCGCACGAGCGCACCAAAGCGGCTCAGCCCGTCGATCATCCCCTGCTCCTCGAGTTCGCGCGGCACGCCGCGGAAATAGCCCTGCAGCAGCCAGGTCGAGAGCGGCAGCGAGAAAGTGAGGTAGACGAGGATCAGCCCCACCAGCGAGTTGCCGAGGTGCAGTTGCGCCATCACGATCGACAGCGGAATGAACAGCAGCGAGCCCGGCGTGAGATAGGCGAACAGGATCAGCCGACCGAACACGCCGCGGAAGCGGTAGCGGAAGCGCACCATCGAGTAGGCGGCGAAGCTCGAGATGATCACCGAGATGAAGGTGACGACGGTGGCCACGATCAGGCTGTTGCGGATCGCCAGCAGGAAGCTGCCGTCGGCGAGCAGCTTGTTGAAGTTGTCGAGCGTGAAGGTCTTCGGCCACAGCGAAGGCACGCGGTAGATGTCGCGCGGCAGCTTCAGCGAGGTGATGATCATCCAGTAGATCGGGAACAGCACCAGCAGCACGGCGACGAGCAGCAGGCCGTAGGTGATCACCCGGCCGGTGATGAACCGGCGTCGCGCCGAAGCGCTGCTGACCGGTGCCGCGCTGGCGACTTCTGCGAGCGAGGCCATTACTCTTCCTTCCGCATCATCAGCGAGGTGGCGAACAGGACGAGGATGGCGAGCACCGGCAGCATGTAGACCGACACTGCCGCCGCCTCGCCGATGCGCTGCGTCTGCATGCCGAAATAGGCCAGCACGGGGAACACCATGGTGGCGTCGGACGGCCCGCCGGCGGTCAGCAGCCACACATGCTCGAAGCCGTTGGCCGTCCAGATCGAGCTCAGCAGCGTGGTGACGATGATCACCGGCATCAGGCTGGGGATGGTGACGTTCCAGAAGCGCTGCCAGGCGGTGGCGCCATCGACGATCGCCGCTTCGTAGAGTTCCTTGGGCACCGACTGCAGCGCCGCCAGCAGCGACACGAACCAGAACGGGAAACCGCGCCAGACCGAGGCGATGATCACCGCGCCCATGGCGGTCTGCCGCTGCCCCAGCCAGTCGATCACCTCGGGGTAGATGCCGGTCTGGGTCAGGATCAGGTTGATGCCGCCGCCGATCGGCTGGTACAGCACGCGCCAGGTGAGGAAGGCGACGAAGGCCGGCATCGCCCAGGGCAGCATCAGGAACGAGCGGAAGAGCCCGCGGCCCGGCAGGTTCTGATGCACCAGCAGCGCCAGCCCGAGCCCGATCCCGAGCTTCAGCCCGTCCGAAATCAGCACGATGGTGATCGTGTTCCAGATCGCGCTCCAGAACGTCGCGGTACCGGCCAGGTACTCGAAGTTCTTGAAGCCGACGAACTTGCCGACGCTGCCGACCACCATGTCGGTGAACGACACCCAGATGGCGAAAAGGAACGGATACGCCACGAGCCCGAGGATCAGCAGGATCACCGGTGCCACCAGCAGGTAGGCGAAGAGCTTTACCCGGGCGCCGCCGGAGAAAAGCGGCCGCCGTGCCGCCGGGATGTCGGGACTCGAAACTGTCATGCACTCTCCTTGAGTAAGGCCCCCTCACCCGGCCTTCGGCCGACCTCTCCCCGGAGGGAGAGGTGACGCGGTGGCGTCCGCCCGCGCTCCACCTCTCCCATTGGGGGAGAGGTCGCCGCGCAGCGGCGGGTGAGGGGGCCTTCCACTTGCTGCTTGATCCTCCCGGCGCCCGCCGGAAGGATCATGTCGGATCAGGCGTACTTGTCGTAGATCGCCTGGCCCTGGGCCTGCGCCTCGGCAATCGCCTTGTCGAAGTCCCAGCCATCCACCACGACGCGCTGCGCCAGCTTGGGGATGATGAAGTTGGAGCCGAAATCGGCGAAGGCGGCATTGTTGACGTCCGGCCAGGCCGGCGCGGTGCCGTTCTTGGCGAGGCCGAGCAGGCCGACCAGGATGGTGTTGGTGCCATCGAAGGCCTGCAGCTTTTCCTGCGCCTGCAGCACCGGCCCGTAGATCGCCACGTTGAAGTAGGCGTTCATGAACTCGGGGCTGGACAGGTGCTCGAGCAGCGCCCTGGCCTCGTCCTGCAGCGGGCTGCCCTTGGTGATGGCGCGCATCTGCACGTCGATCGGCGAGATGACGCCCTTCGGGCCACCCGGCAGCGGCGAGAAGGCGCTGGCCTCGAACAGCTCCGGGTCGTCCTTCTTGGCGGCGATGCCCACCGAGCCGGTATTGGCGATGAAGCCGGCCGTCCCCGACAGGTACGCCTGGTTGTCGCCGGCGCCGTCCCAGGTCGTGTTGCCCGGCGAGAACAGCTTCTTGTCCCAGGCGTCCTTCACCCAGGCGAGCCACTCGCGCGTCTCGGGCGAGTCGAGCGTGACCTTCTTGCCCGCGTCGTCGGCGATGCGGCCGCCATAGGACTGCAGCACCGCGACCTGCAGGTTCGCGTCGCC
>JBQCFF010000345.1:0-14808 GCA_051959485.1 Devosia sp.
ACCTCGTTGAGCCAGCTCTCGACGATCATCGCCGCGCCGGCGAAGCAGAAGCCGGAAAAGGCGCGCAGGACGATCCAGCTGACGTCGTTGACCAGCAGCAGGTTCATCAGGATGGTGACGGTGCCGATCGCCGCCATGATCGAGAAGGCCCGGATGTGGCCCACCCGCTTGACCAGCATCGGCACGGTGATCGAACCGGCGACGAAGCCCACCGACCAGCCGGTGCCGATCAGGCCGAGCGCGAAGAGCGAAAACCCTTCCTCGGCGCCGCGCACCGACAGCAACAGGCCCTGCAGGCCGCCACCGAACATGAGCAGCGCCGAACCGATGAACAGGGCGTAGATTTTCAGTGCGGAGGACATGGCGCCTTTTCTTGCCGGGGCGTGGTCAACTGCGGTTCGACCGCGCGACTCTCGAAGGTGTTCGTCTCACGCTGCTGCCTAGCGAAGCGGACGGAATTCGGGCAGCGCTACTTATTGCTTCAGCTGTTTTCCGCCTCGATTGCTTGCCTAAGGCTTAACATGTCGCGCCACGCCAGCGCCTTGCTGGCCGGGGTGCGGAGCAGGTAGGCCGGATGCAGCGTCGCCAGCGACCGCACGCGGTGGGTGCCGATCTCCAGTTCCTTCCACTGTCCGCGCATGCGGGTGATGCCGCCGCTGGTCTGGAACAGCGACTTGGTCGGCACGTTGCCCAGCGTCACCAGGAACTTCGGGGCGACCAGCTCGACCTGACGGACCAGGAACGGCGTGCAGAGCGCCAGCTCCTCCGGCGATGGGTCGCGATTGCCCGGGGGACGCCACGGCACCATGTTGGCGATGTAGACGGTACTGCGATCGAGCCCGATTGAGGCCAGCATGCGATCGAGCAGCTGCCCGGCGCGGCCGACGAAGGGCTTGCCCTGCAGGTCCTCCTGCTCGCCGGGGCCCTCGCCCACCAGCATGATCTCGGCTTCCGGATTGCCGTCGGCGAAGCAGAGCTGCGTCGCCCGCTTCTTCAGCGTGCAACCTTCATATGCCTCCATGGCGGCGCGCAGCGCCTCGAGGGTCGGTGCCGCGGCCGCGAGCGCCCGCGTCTCGGCCGGGTCGGCGGTGAGCGAAGTGCCGACCATTGCCGGTGCTGCGACCGGCGCTTCGAGACCCGGCATGCGGATCGGCGGCGGGCTCGGCGCTGCGGATGCCGAGGCGGCGCGACGCGGCGCGGCGGCGGAGGCGGCGAAGCGGTCGACCGGCTCCTCGCCGACCGCGAAATCCACGCCGACGGCCCGGTACCAGTCGAGGGCCGCCGCCAGCTCGGCGTCATTTAGCGGTCGATCTTCGGACATGGAACCTGTTATGTCACAGCCCGCTTTCACCCGCCAGCGAATGGGGCGAGATTGGCCGAAGCCGGAACGCGCGAGATCTTGGATACCGACGTGGTCATCGTCGGGGCAGGGCCGGCCGGCCTCGCCGCCGCCATCCGGCTGAAGCAGCAGTCGCCCGAGCTCGCGGTCACGGTGGTGGAGAAGTCCGCCGAGCTGGGCGGCCACATCCTTTCCGGCGCGGTGATGAACCCGGTCGGCATGGACGAACTGATCCCCGACTGGCGCTCGCGGGCCCCCATCGGACCGGCGGTGACGGCGGATACGTTCCATTTCCTGTCGCGGACCGGGGACTGGCGGCTGCCCTCCTTCATCCTCCCCCCGCAGATGCAGACGGCGGGCGCCGTGATCGTCTCGCTGGGCGAACTGGTGCGCTGGCTCGGCGACGAGGCACAGGCCCTCGGCGTCGACACCTTCCCGATGACCGCGGCGGTGGACGTGCTGACCGGGCCGGCCGGCGAGGTGCAGGGCATCATCACCGGCGACCTCGGCGTCGACGCCGCCGGCAAGCCGACATCGAGCTACGCGCAAGGGATCGCGCTGAGGGCCAAGTACACGCTGGTCGGCGAGGGGGCGCGGGGGTCGCTGGCCAAGGGGCTGCTGGCCGGCTTCGGGCTCGAGACGCAGCCGCAGCTCTACGGCCTCGGTATCAAGGAGGTGTGGGAGCTGGCGCCGGATCGGCACCAGCCCGGCCGCGTCGATCACTATCTCGGCTACCCGCTCGACGACGACACCGCCGGCGGCGGCTTCGCCTACCATGCGCAGGAGCGGAAGCTGTATCTCGGCTTCGTCACGCACCTCAGCTATTCCGACCCGACGCTGTCGCCGTTCGGCGAGTTCCAGCGCTTCAAGCAGCATCCCTCGATCGCCCGCCTGCTGGAGGGCGCGACCCGGCTGAGCTACGGCGCCCGCGCGCTTACCTCCGGCGGCTTGCAGTCGGTACCCAAACTCGCCTTTCCCGGTGGCGCGCTTATCGGCTGTGCCGCGGGATTCATGAACGTGCCGGCGCTAAAGGGCATCCACAGCGCCATCCGCTCCGGCATCGCCACCGCCGATGCGGTTGCGGAGGCAGTGGGGCAGGGCCGGGCGCACGATACCCTCGACGGGCTCGACGCGCGGGTGCTGGCGACCGGCATCGGCGCCGAACTGCGGCGGGTGCGCAACGTCAAGCCGCTCTGGGGCCGCGCCGGCACGGTGCTCGGCGTCCTGCTCGGCGGCTTCGACATGTGGTGCGAAACGCTGTTCGGCCGCTCGCCCTTCGGCACGCTGGGGCACCGGCAGGCCGACGCGGACACCCTCCGCCCCGCAGGTGCGGCGCCGGCCCGGCGCTACGACGCGCCCGACGGCATCCGGAGCTTCGATCGTAGCAGCTCGGTGTTCCTCGCCAACCTGAGCCACGACGAAGACCAGCCGGTCCACCTGCGGCTTGCGGACCCCACCGTTCCGATCGGCGAGAACCTGCCGCGCTACGGCGAGCCGGCGCCGCTCTACTGCCCGGCGGGAGTGTACGAACTGGCCGAGGAGGGCGGCGCGCCGGTGTTCCGCATCCACGCCGCCAACTGCGTCCACTGCAAGACCTGTGACATCAAGGATCCGGCCCGCAACATCACCTGGGTGCCGCCCGAAGGCGGGTCCGGCCCCAACTACGCGGGAATGTGATCGCGGCCGTCACACAATCGTGCCGCCCCTTGCGGTGCAGCCCCGAAATCGCCCATCTTGACCTATCAACGTCGGCCCTGCCCATTGCGGAGTTTCGTAAGCCTGTGACCCACCCCGCCCGCCTGATCAGCTCGGCTGTCATCGTCCTCGCGCTGGCCACCGGCGGCGCCATGTCGGTCGAAGGCAAAATGTTCGACGTCGCCCGGCAGACCACCACCGGCAACTTCCTTGCCGGGCGTGAGGCGCTTGCCGACCTGCGGACCGCCGACGCGGCGCAGTACTTCTCGGATGCCGCGGCCGGCGACTGGGACAACCCCATTCTCGTCGAGCGCAGCTTCCTCGCCTATGCCGCGAACGGGCAGATTCCGGATTCGGCGCGCGTTGCCCGGCACCTGCTCGAGCTGAGCTCGCCCAACGACCTCGCGACCCTTGTCATCGGCACCGAGGCGCTGAAGGACCGGCGCTACGCCGCGGGGGGGCGCGCGCTGGCGAATGTCGGCGGCGATACCTATGCCGGGATCGCCGGCGGTGTGCTGCGGGCCTGGGCGCTGACGGCCGACGGCAAGCTCGACGAGGCCAACAAGGTGCTCGACGGTATCGGGCAGGGCGGGCTCGAGGATTTCCTCGTCTTCCATCGCGCGCTGATGGCCGAGGTGGCGGGCCGCTCGGCCGATGCGCTGACGCTCGGCAAGAAGGCCTACGAGGCCGATCCATACGTCGCGCGCATCGTCGAGGCCTATACCCGCATGCTCGGCAATGCGGGCCGCTTCGACGAGGCCGAGAAGGTCATCGCCGATTACGGCAAGCAGGGCCTGAGCCATCCGCTGGTCGATGCCGTGAAGGCGAAGATCGACAAGAAGCAGCGCCCCGGCGTGTTCGCCGCCGACGCTCAGGCCGGCGCGGCCGAGCTGTTCCATTCCATCGGCGTGGCGCTCGCCCGCGAGGGCACGCGCGACGTCGCGGCGGTGTTCCTGCAGCTGGGCATGTACCTTGATCCCGGCGCCGACGTGATCGACCTCGTCTACGCCCAGATGCTCGATGCCGCCGGCCAGCACGAGGCGGCCAACGCGATCTACGACAAGCTGCCGCGCAACTCGCCGCTCAAGCCCATGGCCACCGTCCGCGTCGCCGAGAACCTCGATGCGCTGGGCAACCGGGACGAGGCGCTACGCCGGCTCGGCAACATCGTCGCCACCAACCCGGCCGACGTCGAGGCCCTGTCGGTGCTGGGCGACATGCAGCGTGGCGCCAAGCAGTACGCCGAGGCGGCCGATACCTACTCGAAGGCGCGGGCCGTGACGGGCGGCGCCAGCCCCGGCGACTGGCGGTTCTACTATGTCCGCGGCATCTCGCACGAGCGCAACAAGCAGTGGCCCGAGGCCGAGGCCGATTTCAAGAAGGCGCTGAGCCTCAACCCCGACCAGCCGCAGGTGCTGAACTATCTCGGCTACAGCTGGGTCGACCAGGGCGTGAACCTGCTGCCGGCGCTGGAGATGATCCAAAAGGCCGTGGCCGCCTCGCCCAACGACGGCTACATCATCGACAGCCTCGGCTGGGCCTATTACCGGCTCGGCCGCTACGACGACGCCGTGACGCAACTCGAGCAGGCCGTGCAGCTGCGCTCCACCGACCCGGAGATCAACGATCACCTTGGCGACGCCTACTGGCGTGCCGGGCGCAAGCTCGAGGCCCGCTTCCAGTGGAACATCGCCGCCTCGGTCGACCAGGAGGGCGCCGTGAAGGAGCGCGTGGCGCTGAAGCTGAAGGACGGGCTCGACGCCGTGTCGCCTGCTCCTGATCCCGGCCCCGTGGCGGAAGGCCAGGCCGCGCCCACGCCCTGATGGAGGAGGCTTACGCCGAGGCGGCCCCCGCCAAGGTCAACCTCGCCCTGCACGTCACCGGCCGCCGTGCCGACGGCTACCATGAGCTCGAAAGCCTCGTGGTGTTCGCCGGGGTGGCCGACGAGCTGGTGGCGCGCCCGGCGAAGCGGGACAGCCTCGAGGTCACCGGCCCGTTCGCTGCTGCGGCGGGCCTCGGCGATTCCAACCTCGTGGCGCGTGCCGTCGCGGCGTTCCGCGCGCGCTGGCCGGAGCATGTGCAGACTGGTCTCGCCATCGAACTGGTGAAAAACCTGCCGGTGGCGGCCGGGCTTGGCGGCGGCTCCGCCGATGCGGCGGCGGCGCTGCGCCTGATGGCGGCGCTCGGCGACGCGGACATCGCCTTTGCCGACCTCTCGGCCGTGGCCCTCGGCCTCGGCGCCGACGTGCCGGCCTGCCTGCTGTCGCGGCCGGTCGAGGTGCGCGGCGTCGGCGAGATTCTGCACCCGCTGCGCGCCTTTCCGACGACGCATATCGTGCTGGTGAACCCGCTGGTGCCGGTGGTGACCGCCGACGTGTTCCGCCGCCTGCAGTCGCGTCGGAACGGCCCTCTCCCGACGCTGCCGCAGCCGCTCACGCTTGCCGCCGAGCTTGGCCTGTGGCTCACCGATACCCGCAACGACCTCGAGGCCCCGGCGATCTCGCTGGTGCCCGCGATCGGCACGTTGATCGCCGAACTTGCGGCGTTCGACGGCTGCATTCTCGCCCGCATGTCGGGCTCGGGCGGCACCGTATTCGGCCTCTTCGCCTCGGCGGCGGGCGCCCACCAGGCCGCCCACGACCTGCGCGAACGGCACCGCGAGTTCTGGGTCGCCGCGGCGCCGGTGATCCTCCCCGACTGAAAAGCAAAGGGCGGCCCCGAAGGACCGCCCCTGAATTCGATGCTGCGGCTTCCGCCTAGAAGTGGAAGTTCACGCCCACGGTCGCGGTGTGGGTATCGAAGCCGGTGCTGATGTCCAGGATGCTGGCCTGGTACGTCTCGTCGCCGTAGGTCGTGTAGCGGTACTCGCCGCGGAGGGAGACGTTGTCGGTGACCATGAATTCGGCACCAACACCAACCGTAAGGCCGATATGGGTGGCGGTATCGACCGTGTCGAGGATGACGCCATCGTAGTCGAGCGTGCTCTGCGCGACCGCAATACCGGCGGTGCCGTAGAGGAGGAACGATTCAGCGCTGAAACCCAGGCGGCCACGCAGGCTGCCAGTCCAGTCAAGGGTCCGGACCGCCGAAACGGCGCCCGGGAGGTCGTCATCGTCGCCCTCGATGTTGGACCAGGACACGTCAGCTTCGACGCCGTAGACGATGTTGTTGCTCTGGAAGTTGATACCCGCCTGACCGCCACCGATCCAGCCGCCGACGTCGTAGTCACCGGAGAAGAACCCCGTCGGAAGCGACTCCCAAGTCACATTGCCGACCCCACCACCGAGGTGGGCACCAATATAGGCACCTTCCCAGGTCGCGGCCGGCGAGGCGGCGTCGATCGCAGCGTTGTCGACGATGAGGTCGGCGGCAAACGCCGCGCTGCCGATGACGGAGGCAAGTGCAAATGCGCTAACAGAGACAAGAAGCTTCAAGGCTGGACCCTTTCGATTACATTCCCGAGACGCCCTTTAGGGGTGCATCCGGCAATGGTCCAGCCCAATCCGATACCAGTCGACCCGCTACTGTGGAGTCGTTGCAAGTACGCAACATGATGAACAGACGTTCATCAATATCCGAGCAATCTCAATCAATAAGCGCGAAGCACCGTGAACTCGGCCACATCGCCGAGCAGCGTCTTCATCTCGCTCGGGGGGAGCGGCTTCAATGCTTCGCGCGCGCGGCGGGCATGGGTATTGGCCTGCTCCACGGTGCGCTCGAGGGCGCCGTGCCGGTCAAGTACGGCGATAACCTGCGCCAACTCGGCTGGTCCGGTTTCGGTATGGCCCAACGCCCGGATGATTACTTCGCGATCGGCCGCGCCGGCGGTGGTGAGGGCGGTGATGATCGGCAGGGTCATCTTGCCCTCGCGCAGGTCGTCGCCGGTGTTCTTACCCAGCGTGCCGGCCTCGCCGCGAAAGTCGAGCACGTCGTCGACCAGCTGGAAGGCGTAGCCCAGTTCGCGGCCATAGTCGCGCAGCGCCCGACGGCCAAGCGCGTCGGCGCCACCGGCCATGGCGCCCACTTCGGTTGCGGCCTCGAACAGCGTCGCCGTCTTGGCGCGAATCACCTCGTCGTAGTCACGGGCGGTGGCCGTCAGGTCGCGGGTCTTGCTGAGCTGCAGCACCTCGCCTTCGGCGATGATGGTGGCGGCCTTCGAGATCACCTCGAGGGCGGGGATGTTGCCGGTCTCGACCATCATCATGAAGGCCTGCCCGAGCAGGAAATCGCCCACCAGCACGCTCGCCTGGTTGCCCCAGCGCATCCGCGCCGCGGCACGGCCGCGCCGCATCGAGCTTTCATCGACCACGTCGTCGTGCAGCAGCGTGGCGTTGTGCATGAATTCGACTGCAGCGGCGAAATTCACCTCGCTGCCGGTGGCCCGGCCGAACAGCATGGCGCTCGCCACGGTCAGCATCGGCCTGAGCCGCTTGCCGCCGGAGTCGATCAGATAGCGCGCGACCTCGGGCACCAGCTCGACATGCGAGCGCGCCCGGTCGAGGATCATGGCGTTCACCCGCTCCATGCCCGGGCGCGTCGCGTCCACCAGACGCTCCAGCGCACTCGCGCTCTCCGCCTCGTTTGCCGCTGCCGCCGATAAAGCCATGAATTCCTCGGTTTGAGGGGCCGCCCAGAGGCCCTATAGTCCGGTCCCGATGTCCCTAGACCACGATGTCAGTCTTGTAAAACAACAAACGGCGACGCGCGACGCCTGTTTGGACGGCCGGCTGCTTGTGTCGCAGCCCGCCCGCGGCTTCCGCGCCGGCCTCGACTCCGTGCTGCTCGGCGCCAGCGTGCGGGCCGGGACGCGGCGCCTGCTCGACCTCGGCGCGGGTGCCGGCACGGCGGCGCTGGTGGCGCTCGCCGACCTGCCCGAGGCCGGCGGGACGCTGGTCGAGCGCGACCCGGAGATGGCAGCGCTGGCGGCCCTGAACCTCGAAGCCAACGGCATGGCGGAGCGGGGCAGGGTGCTGCCCCTCGACGTCACCGCCAAGGGCAGCCTCCGCACTGCGGCCGGGCTGCCGGCGGATCACTACGACGCGGTGATCGCCAACCCGCCCTTCTTCGATCCCGGCGCCGGCTCGGCGCCGTCCGCGGCCCGCGCTGGCGCCCGCCACATGCCGCCTGACGCACTCGAACTCTGGGTGAAGGCGGCCGCGGCGCACGCCGCGCCGGAGGGCGAGGTGATCTTCATCCACGCGGCCGCCAGCCTGCCACTGCTGCTGCCGGCCTTCACCGCCCGTTTCGGCGCGGTGACGGTGCTGCCGCTGACGCCACGCGACGGCGAGCCGGCCAGCCGCATCCTGATCCGCGGCATCAAGGGCTCGCGCGCTCCCTTCGCGCTGCTCGCCAGCCGGGCGCTGCACGAACCGGCGGGCCGCAGCTTCCGGCCCGAGTTCGACGCCATCTTCCGCGGCAGCGCCCGCCTCATCTGGTAAAACCGCATGTGCCCACATACATCTGCCCCGCACGCGAACAAGGGGCGCCCATGGGCTTGAGATCCTGGCTGATGCGGATGACGGGGCAGTCGGGCCCGGTGATCCCGGTGGTACGGCTGCATGGCGTCATCACCGCCGAGCCGCGCCCGGGCCGGCTCAACATCGAGACGGTGGCGCCACTGCTGCGGCGCGCCTTCGCCGACAAGTCCGCCCCGGCCGTCGCCATCATCGTCAACTCGCCCGGCGGTTCGGCCGTGCAGTCGCGCCTCATCGCCAAGCGCATCCGCGATCTCGCCACGGAGAACGGCAAGCCCGTGCTGGTGTTCGTCGAGGATGCGGCGGCGTCGGGCGGCTACTTCATCGCCACGGCGGGCGACGAGATCATCGCCGATCCCTCGTCGATCGTCGGCTCGATCGGCGTCATCTTCGCCGGCTTCGGCTTCGTCGGCGCGCTGGAGAAGCTCGGCGTCGAGCGGCGCGTCCATACCGCCGGCCGCAACAAGTCGACCATGGACCCGTTCCTGCCGGAGAAGGCGGAGGACGTGGAGCGCATCAAGGCGCTGGAGACCGATGTGCACCAGGTGTTCATCGACTGGGTGAAGCAGCGGCGCGGCGGCAGGCTCTCGACCGCCACCGATCTGTTCACCGGCGAGTTCTGGTCGGGCGTGCGCGCGCTGGAGCTCGGGCTCGTCGACGGCCTCGGCGACGTCCGCGACACGCTGCGGGCCCGCTACGGCCACAAGGTCGAACTGCGCCTCATCGCGCCGAAACGCGGGCTGTTCCAACTGCCCCGCCTCGGCATCGCCGCGGAGCTTGCCGCCGCGGTGGAGGATCGTGCCCACTGGACCCGGTTCGGCCTATGACCGCGCTGATCATCCGCCTCCTGCTGTTCGTGGTCATCGGCGTCGCCGTGGTCTGGGGCATCCGCAAGATCTGGCGCGACTGGACCGGTGCCTTCCGCGCCGAGGACAAGGCGCGCCTCGAGCGAGATCGCGCCGAACGCGAGCGCGTCCGCCGCGCCGAAGGCGGCATGATCACCCTGAAGCGCGACAAGGACGGCAAGTTCCGCCCCGAGGAATGATCTGCTAGCCTTCCGGCCGTCAACGCGCGCATCGGAGGGCACTATGCAGGCGGATGACGACGTCGCGGCCATCACCGCGCTGATCCACCGGAACCGCATCGCCATCTGGATGCGCGACTTCGAAACCTGGTCGAGCTGCTTCGTGCACGAGCCCTACCTCGCCCGCTGGGGCTGGTGGGCGCTCGGCGGCCTGTTCGTGCGCCGCGGCTGGGCCGACATCTCGGAGCGTCTGCGCCGCGAGATGCAGGAGCGGCCGGAGCCGCAGCCGCGCATGGCGCACGAGACCAGGCTCGTCAACCTGCAGCTGCAGGTCCATGGCGACATGGCCTGGGCGACCTTCGAGCAGCACTATCCCGGCGGTTCGGTGTGGAACGGCAAGCGGGCGCCGGGCCTGTCCTACGAGGCGCGGGTGTTCGAACGCCACGACGGCGAGTGGAAGATCGCCTTCCTGTTGCTGCTTGACGGCGGCTATCCCGACGACGGGGTGGTGCGGGTGCGGCTCGACGGCGAGGGCAGGGTACTCTCCAGCGGGCCCGAGCTGCAGCGGGTGCTGGCCGACGACGACCTGGTCGTCCGCAACGGCCGGCTCCGGGTGCGCGACAGTCGCACCGACACCAGGTTGCAGGCGGCGATCCGCTGGGCTGCCACGCAGGACTCCTCCTACATGCCGTTCACCGGCTCCGTCCCGGTGGTGATGGAGGCAGGCGAGGACCTGCCGACCAAGGTGTGGTGGGTGTCCTGCGAGGCCGGGCAGGTGCATTTCGCCCTCGGTGATTCCCGCTCGACCGAGGTCCGGCTGGAGACCGCGGCGATGATCTACGGCCTGTCGCCGGTGCAGCATCGGGTCGCGGCCCTGGTGGCCGACGGGCTGACGCTGGCGGAGATCGCCGGGCGGCTGCAGATCACCGCCAACACCGCGCGCACGCACCTGCAGCGCATCTTCGACAAGACCGGCGTGCACAACCAGTCGGCGCTGGTCCGGGTGCTGCTGACCGCCATCGCCCCGGTACCGAGGCAGCTGTTCGGCGCGACCTGATCCTCGTCCCCCGATCGGAGGACATCCCGGCGTCGCTCCGGCGGAGGACAGGGGCGCGTCGGGCGAACGGCTGACAACGCCTGGCGGACAGCCTTGCCATGCTGGCCCTCGGTTCGAACGAGGGAGGCCGAGATGGCCGAAATTGTTTCAGGGTTCGCCGGTTCGGCAGGTTTTCACCCGCACCTGCGCTCGATGCGGCGCCTGCGCGCCTTCTGGCGCATCTGGCGGCTCCGGCAGGCGCGGCGGGCGATGCTGCTGCAGGTGCTGGCCGAAACGAGCGATCCACGGCTCATCGAGGAGGCGGGGCTGGCGGCGCCGGCGCCGAGCGGGCTCGAGCTGTTCGCGAGGGCCCTGCTCTGGCATCGGCCGTAGGTGATCGGCGACCATCTGTGTCAGGTGGTTGACCGCTTCCGGGGCTGCCACTAGGTTCCGCGCGCTATCCGAGCCCGGACCTTTACGCCGATGACCGACCTGCCCGCCCATATGGACCCCCGGAACTCCTTCCAGGGGCTGATCCTCACGCTGCAGCGTTACTGGGCGGAGCAGGGTTGCGTGATCCTGCAGCCCTACGACATGCAGATGGGCGCGGGCACCTTCCACCCGGCGACCACCCTGCGCTCGCTCGGGCCGAAGCCGTGGAAGGTCGCCTACGTGCAGCCGTCGCGCCGCCCCAAGGACGGGCGCTATGGCGAGAACCCCAACCGGCTGCAGCACTATTACCAGTTCCAGGTGATCCTGAAGCCGTCGCCCGACAACATCCAGGACCTCTACTTGCAGTCGCTGGCCGAGATCGGGCTCGACAGCCGGCTGCACGACATCCGCTTCGTCGAGGACGACTGGGAGAGCCCGACGCTAGGCGCCTGGGGCCTCGGCTGGGAATGCTGGTGCGACGGCATGGAAGTGAGCCAGTTCACCTATTTCCAGCAGGTCGCCGGCTTCGAGACCATGCCGGTGCCGGGCGAGATCACCTATGGGCTCGAGCGCCTCGCCATGTATGTGCAGGGCGTCGAGAACGTCTACGAGCTGAACTTCAACGGCCGCGAAGGCGACGAGAAGGTCACTTACGGCGACGTGTTCCTGCAGAACGAGCAGGAATTCTCGAAGTACAACTTCGAGGCTGCCGACACCGAGATGCTGTTCCGCCACTTCAAGGATGCCGAGGACGAGTGCCGGGCGATCCTGAGGAAGGGCGCCGAGGGCAACCGCCAGACCATGGCGGTGCCCGCCTACGAGCAGGTCGTGAAGGCCAGCCACAACTTCAACCTGCTCGACGCGCGCGGCGTGATCTCGGTGCAGGAGCGGCAGAGCTACATCCTGCGCATCCGCGAACTCGCCAAGGCCTGCGGCGAGGCCTGGCTGCAGACGGCCGGCGGCGGCGCGGCCTGACCGGGATCGTCAGGCGAGGCCGGCGAGCTTCAGCATTCCGACGAGCAGCAGCATCGAGCCGGTGGTGAGCGCCACGGCGAGCAGGGCCCGCACGCGGCCGCGTCCCAGCATGACCGTCATGGCGATCGCCGCGAGATAGGCCGGCCCGGCAAGCAGCGCCCACCAGCCGAGCTGGCCGACGAGCAGCACCAGCATGCCGAGAACGCAGAGACCGGCGGCAAACAGGGCGGCATTGCCGTCCCGTTCGCGCAGCGCAGCCTGACGCCGCTGCGCCGCCGACACGGTTTCTTCGCTCAAACTCTCATGCGAGGCCAGTGGCTTCGCCGGCTGTCCAGGAATACGACTCATCCGCAGAGCATCGGCCGATCCGACCGGTGCGGTAAATTGATCTGCCGGCTAATCCTGAACGTCCGGTTTGTATCCACAGGCAAGACCATATCGGTCACGCCGGGATGTTCCGCTTCTCGATGTAGTAGCCGTAGAGCGTGGTCAGGAGGCTGACGCCGACGACCGCCTTCACCCAGCCGGTGCCGAGCGTCCAGATCAGCGACAGGATGTTGCCGATACCGGGGATGACGGCGAGGATCATGGCCGGGATGTCGATGATCACTGCCGCCAGCGCCGCGACGATGGCCAGCACCAGGATGGTGCCGGTTTCGCCCTTGGTGGCCTGCCACGCTTCGCCGAAGGTGAGCGGCTTGCCGAGCGCCTTGGCCGGCAGCACCAGCCCCAGCCGGAAATCGACGACCAGCGCCACGGCGATGACGACGATCGACAGGATGGTGCCGAAGGCCGCGGCGCCGAGGAACACCAGCGGCGACAGCACGATGCTGACCACGACGCTGACGACGAGCAGGATGAGCCCGAGCAGGATGGAGTAGCCGGCATAGGCCAGCATCCGGTCCTGGTTGAAGGCCGGCACCTGGCCGGTCGGCACCTCGTCGAGCAGGATGTAGCGATGCCAGGCGACGGCGATCCAGACGACCATCACCAGCGCCAGCAGCCCGACGATGATGCCGCCGGGCGCCAGCGCCAGCATCGAGCCGATCGACTCGGCGCCGCCCTGCTGCGACGGTGGCGGAAAGGCCATGCCCAGCAGCAGCGCCGGAACGGCATAGATCAGATAGAGCAGCCCGGTGATGCGCAGCGCGTTGCGCCAGTCGCCCAATACCAGCCGCACCGAATGCATGAACAGATTGACGCCCACTTCCGTCCTCCAAGACCAGGTTCAGCCCCGGCCGGAGGCTAGTCAGAGTGCGAGAGTCGCGAAAGCCGCACCCTGCAATAGCCTGTGTGTATAGTCGCTGCCTGCTAGCGGCAGATGACCTCGAGCCCGTCCGGACCGGTGAACCGGAAGGTCGTCGCGCCAGTGTCATCGGTGCCGAAGGCGCCCTTGAGGTGGAGGGCCTGCAGCGGCCCGCTCAGCGCATCCACGTCCGTCCCCGCCGACGCGACCTGGCCCGTTTCCGCCTTCCCGTCGACGCCCTTGAACGAGTAGTCGCCGGCCACGAACAGCGTCAGCTCGCCGAACGGCGCCCCCGCGCTGGTGCAGGCATAGACCCCCGGCGGCGGAAACTGCGCCAGCGCAGGCGTGGCGAGCAGGGTGAGCGAAAGGGCGAGGAGCAGGCGCATGAAGTGGAGCATACCACTTCGGGCGAGCGGCCAGTACTGCTCTTCTGCCTAGACCGGCGGCGTGAAGCCCTGCCGGCGCGCCGCCTTGAACGGCGCCATGCCCTCGTTCGCCAGCTGGTCGGCGCGCTCGTTCATCTCGTCTCCGGCGTGGCCCTTCACCCAGTGCCAGTTGATCTTGTGGCGGGCGACGGCGGCGTCGAGGGCTTGCCAGAGTTCGACGTTCTTGACCGGCTTCTTGTCAGCGGTGCGCCAGCCGTTCTTCTTCCAGCCATGGATCCACTTGGTCAGCCCGTCCTTGACGTAGTTGCTGTCGGTGTGGAGCTCCACCTCGCAGGGCCGCTTCAGCGCCGTCAAAGCCTCGATGGCGGCGGTCAGTTCCATCTGGTTGTTGGTGGTGAGCGGCGCGCCGCCCTTCAGTTCCTTGACCTTGCCGCCGTACTGCAGCACCGCGCCCCAGCCGCCGGGGCCGGGGTTGCCGGAGCAGGCCCCGTCGGTATGGATGGTGACCTTGCCGGCCATCAGGCCGCTGCCGGGCGGTCGTAGCGGAAGAACTCGACGTTCCGGTGATCGTGCGCGTCACCGGTATGGGTGTAGACGCCGCCGAGCTTGCGCAGTACCTTCAGCGAGGCTTCGTTGCGGGCGTCCGCCATGCCGAGGAAGTGGTCGCGATCGGTGTCGCGCCAGTACCAGTCGCGCAGCGCGCTCGCCGCTTCGTAGACGTAACCGTGGCCCCAGAACTCCGGATAGAGCGAATAGCCGATCTCGGGAATCTCGTCGTCGCCGTAGACGCCGAAGCCGCAGCGGCCGACCAGCACGCCGTCGGCTTTGCGGGTGACGCGCAGCTTGCCCATCTTCTGGCGCTCGAACAGCTCGATCCAGTGGGCCAGCGACTTGTCCATCGTCTCCTTCGTCCACGGCTGTCCGTGGCCGGTGAGGTAGCGCGCCACCACCGGGTCGCCGTGCAGGCGATAGAGGTCGTCGATCTGGTCCGGCCGCCAGCCGGAGAGGACGAGGCGGTCGGTTTCGAGCAGGGTAAGGTCGGTCATGCGGCTGGTTGCGTCCGGAGTTCGCGGGGCAGGTTGAAGACGATGCTCTCGCGCTGTTCGCCCGAGGCGGAAACGGCGATGTCGAAGCGCTGCGCGAAGGCCTCGATCACCTCGTCGACCAAGGCCTCGGGGGCGGAAGCGCCGGCGGTGATGCC
>JBQCFF010000346.1:0-25636 GCA_051959485.1 Devosia sp.
TAGGTCAGGGCGTCCTGCGAGCCGTTGATGACGGCGATCGGAATGCCCTTGGCGCGCCAGGTCTTGCGGATGCGGGCGTTCAGCACCGCCGCTTCCTTGCGCGGATTGGCGCCGACGATGAGGATGGCGTCAGCCTCCTCGATGCCGGCAATGGTCGGGTTGAAGATGTAGGCCGAGCGCGGCATGCCGGGATCGATGCCCGACATCGGCGGGCGGCAATCGGTCATGCCTGAGCCGAGGTTGGTCATCAGCCCCTTCAGCGCATACATGTCCTCGACCGAGGCCAGGTCGCCGGCGATGGCGCCGACGCGCTTGCCGCCACCCGAGGCCTTGATGGCCTTGGCGACCGCAGCAAACGCCTCTTCCCAGGTGGCGGGTCGGAGCTTGCCGTTCTGCCGGACATAGGGGCGATCGAGCCGCTGCGACCTGAGCCCATCCCAGACGTAGCGGGTCTTGTCGGAAATCCACTCCTCGTTGATCGCCTCGTTGACGCGCGGCAGGATGCGCATCACCTCGCGCCCGCGGCTGTCGACCCGGATGGCGGAGCCGACGGCGTCCATGACGTCGATCGACTCGGTCTTCACCAGCTCCCAGGGACGCGCCTGGAAGGCATAGGGCTTGGAGGTCAGCGCGCCGACCGGGCAGAGGTCGATGACGTTGCCCTGCAGCTCGCTGGAGAGCGCCTGCTCGAGATAGGTGGTGATCTCCATATCCTCACCACGGCCGATGGCGCCCATCTCGGCGGTACCGGCAACCTCGGTGATGAAGCGGACGCAACGGGTGCACTGGATGCACCGGTTCATCGACGTCTTCACCAGCGGGCCCATGTACTTGTCTTCGACGGCGCGCTTGTTCTCGACGAAGCGCGAGCTGTCGACGCCATAGGCCATGGCCTGGTCCTGCAGGTCGCACTCGCCACCCTGGTCGCAGATCGGGCAATCCAGCGGGTGGTTGATGAGCAGGAACTCCATCACCCCCTCGCGGGCCTTCTTGACCATCGGGGTGTTGGTGAAGATCTCGGGCGGCTCGCCGTTCGGGCCCGGACGCAGGTCCTTGACGCCCATGGCGCAGCTGGCCTGCGGCTTCGGCGGCCCGCCCTTCACCTCGACGAGGCACATGCGGCAGTTGCCGGCGACGCTCAGGCGCTCGTGGTAGCAGAAGCGCGGGATCTCCGCCCCGGCTGCCTCGGCGGCCTGCATCAGCGTGAAATAGTCAGGGACCTCAATGAGTTGTCCGTCGACCTTGATGTTCGCCATTTGCCTTACTCAGCCGCGATCGAGAGGACGGCGCCTTCGGAGGTCGCCGACCAGGTGTACTGGTCGATGCGGGCCTCGATGACGTCGCGGAAGTTGCGGATCAGGCCCTGGACCGGCCACGCGGCCGCGTCGCCCAGGGCGCAGATGGTGTGGCCTTCGATCTGCTTGGTCACCTCGAACAGCATGTCGATCTCGCGCTTCTGGGCGCGGCCTTCGACCATGCGTGCGAGGACGCGCATCATCCAGCCGGTGCCTTCACGGCACGGCGTGCACTGGCCGCAGCTCTCGTGCTTGAAGAAGGCCGAGATGCGCCAGATCGCCCGGATGATGTCGGTGGACTTGTCCATGACGATCATGCCGCCCGTGCCGAAGGACGATTTCTTGTCGCGCAGCCCGTCGAAATCCATGATGGCGGTACGCATGTCCTCGCCGCGCACTACCGGGCAGGAGGCGCCGCCGGGGATTACGGCCAGCAGGTTGTCCCAGCCGCCGCGGATGCCGCCGCAGTGCACCTCGATGAGTTCCTCGAAGGTGGCGCCGAGCGCATCCTCGAAGGTCGCGGGCTTGTTCACATGGCCCGAGACCATGAACAGCTTGGTGCCGGTGTTGTTGGGGCGGCCGATGCCGGCGAACCAGGCGCCGCCGCGGCGGAGGATCTCCGGGACGACGGCGATCGACTCGACGTTGTTGACGGTGGTCGGGTTGCCGTAGACGCCCATCGCGGCCGGGAACGGCGGCTTCAGGCGGGGCTGGCCCTTCTTGCCCTCGAGCGACTCCATCAGGGCGGTTTCCTCGCCGCAGATGTAGGCGCCGGCGCCGTGGTGGACGACGATGTCGAAGTCCCAGCCGTGGACGTTGTCCTTGCCGATCAGGCGGGCATCGTAGGCCTGCTGCACGGCGGCCTCGAAGCGCTGGCGCTCGCGGATGAACTCGCCACGGATGTAGACGTAGGCGATGTGCGCGCCCATGGCGCGGCCGGCGAGCAGGCAGCCCTCGATCAGGTGGTGCGGATCGTGGCGCAGGATCTCGCGGTCCTTGCAGGTGCCGGGCTCGGACTCGTCGGCGTTGACGAGGAGCTGGCTCGGGCGGCCGTCACCGGCGCCCTCCTTGGGCATGAAGGTCCACTTGAGCGCGGTGGGGAAACCGGCGCCGCCACGGCCGCGCAGGCCGGAGCCCTTGACCTCGTTGACGATCCAGTCGCGGCCGCGATCGATGAACGTCTTGGTGTCCTGCCAGCCGCCGCGGGCGCGTGCGCCCTCGAGGCCCCAGTCGCCCTGGCCGTAGAGATTGGTGAAGATGCGGTCTTTATCTGCGAGCATTACTCGTCACCTTCAGGCTTCTTGCCGGCGGCGTCGCGGGTGGGCGAGAGCGCGTCGGCATCGGGCACGGCGTCCTTCCGGGTGCGGCGGCGCGGCTTGCCCGCGGCGGCACCGGCATCGATCTTGCCGGCGGGCGACTCGGCACCCGTCGCATCTTCACGCATGGCCTTGTTGGGCTCGCCATCGGCCTTCGCTGCCTGGTTGGCCTTGGCGCGCTCGGCTTCCGCCTTGCCCTGCGACACCTTCGGGGCGCGCTTCGGTTCCTTGATGGCGGGGGCCGACTCCTCGGGCACCTCGCCCGCCTTGCGGCCCGGCATGTTAGGCTTCTGCTCTGCCGCGGCGGCAGGAGCCGGAGCAGCGGGAGCGGGCGCCGGAGCGGCGGCGGGAGCCGCCTCGGGCGGCGGAGGCGGCGGCGGGAACGGCTTGTAGGTGCGCTCGGCGGTGGGCTTTTCGAGCAGCGTGGTGGCCCCGCCCTCGGCGGCGCTGAACTGGCGCTCGATCTGCGGGCCGGCCTTCACCTCGTTGCCCTTGCCGGCGGCGAACTTGTCGAGGATCGCCTCGAAGCTCTCCGGGGTCAGGTCCTCGTAGGCGTCGCTGCCGATCATCACCACCGGGGCGTTGACGCAGGCGCCGACGCACTCGACCTCTTCCCAGCTCAGCGTGCCATCGGCATTGAGCTCGTGCGGACTCTCGCTGATGCGGCGCTCGCAGACGTGGCGGAGGTCCTCGGCGCCGCGCAGCATGCAGGGCGTGGTGCCACAGACCTGCACATGCGCCAGCGTGCCGACCGGCTTCAGCTGGAACTGGGTGTAGAAGGTCGCCACTTCGAGCACGCGGATATAGGCCATGCCCAAGAGCTTGGCGACGTACTCGATGGCGGGGCGGGTGACCCAGCCGTCCTGCTCCTGGGCGCGGAACAGCACCGGGATCACGGCGGACTGCTGCCGGCCCGGCGGATACTCCGCCATCTTCTTTTCGGCCCAGGCCTGGTTCTCAGGCGTGAAGGCGAAGGTCGCAGGCTGAATTGCTTCGTCAGCTAGACGGCGGACAGTCATTACCGGTCGACCTCACCGAACACGATATCGAGCGAACCCAGGATGGCCGAGACGTCGGCCAGCATGTGCCCGCGGCAGAGGAAATCCATGGCTGAAAGGTGGGCGAAGCCCGGCGCCTTGATCTTGCAGCGGTAGGGCTTGTTGGTGCCGTCGGAGACGAGATAGACGCCGAACTCGCCCTTGGGGGCCTCGACGGCAGCATAGATCTCGCCTGCCGGGACCTTGTAGCCCTCGGTATAGAGCTTGAAGTGATGGATGAGGGCTTCCATCGACTGCTTCATCTCACTCCGCCTGGGCGGCACCACCTTGCCGTCGGTCGACGACACGGGCCCCTGCCCTTCGGGCGAATTCAGCAGTTCGACGCACTGCTTCATGATGCGGATCGACTGGCGCATCTCGTCCATGCGGACGAGGTAGCGGTCGTAGCAATCGCCGTTCTTGCCGATCGGGATGTCGAACTCGAGCCGGTCGTAGCACTCGTAGGGCTGCGCCTTGCGCAGGTCCCAGGCGGCACCCGAGCCACGGATCATGACGCCGGAGAAGCCCCACTTCCACGCATCCTCGAGCGACACGACGCCGATGTCGGCGTTGCGCTGCATGTAGATGCGGTTGCCGGTGAGCAGGCCCTCGAGGTCGTCGCAGACCTTCAGGAACGGATCGCAGAAGGCCCAGATGTCGTCGATGAGCGCCTGCGGCAGGTCCTGGTGCACGCCCCCCGGGCGGAAGTACGCCGCGTGCATGCGGCTGCCGGAGGCGCGCTCGTAGAAGATCATCAGCTTCTCGCGCTCGTCGAAGCCCCAGAGCGGCGGAGTGAGCGCGCCGACGTCCATCGCCTGCGTGGTGGTGTTGAGGATGTGGCTGAGCAGGCGGCCGATCTCGGAGTAGAGCACGCGGATCAGCTGGCCGCGGAACGGCACGGTGATGCCGAGCAGCTTCTCCACCGCGAGGCAGAAGGCGTGCTCCTGGTTCATCGGCGCGACGTAGTCGAGGCGATCGAAATACGGCACGGCCTGCAGGTAGGTCTTCTGCTCGATCAGCTTCTCGGTGCCGCGATGCAGCAGGCCGATATGCGGATCGACGCGCTCTACCACCTCGCCATCGAGCTCGAGCACGAGACGCAAAACGCCGTGTGCCGCAGGATGCTGCGGCCCGAAGTTGATGGTGAAGTTACGGACGTCGGCTTCAACGGACATTGGCGCGCACCTTGAATTCGGCAGTCGGCAGTCGGCAGTCGGCAGTCGTCAAGATCAACCGGCCTGCTCCAACTGACGCACCAAACCGAGCAGCATACGTCCCACCGCGTCGCACTGCTCCAAGACAGGCCTGCTTGTTTCCGCCGTCACCATACCAAGCCGGCCAGCCAACAAAATGTGGGTTTCCACTTCCTTGAGCGAGCCTTGCGCCACACGCAGGTACTGAACGTATGCCCCTTTGCTGTTCCGGCCGTAGCCCTCGGCGATGTTGGCGGGTATCGACGTACAGGCGCGACGAATTTGGGAGGTCAGCCCGTATGTTTCCTCCCGCGGAAAGCGCGCGCTCAACCGGTAGCAGCTCTCGGCCAGATCCATTGACTGCTGCCACACCCGCAGATCGCGATAGGACTCGATAGCCATTGCCGCCCCCGACTGCCGACTGCCGATTGCCGATTGCCGATTTCATGACTTCGCCTTCTCGTCGCCGGGGAGCACGTAGTCGGTGCCTTCCCACGGGCTCAGATAGTCGAACTGGCGGAATTCCTGGGCGAGCTTCACCGGCTCGTAGACGACGCGCTTGCGCTCCTCGTCGTAGCGGACCTCGACATAGCCGGTGGTCGGGAAGTCCTTGCGGAGCGGATAGCCGTCGAAGCCGTAGTCGGTGAGGATGCGGCGCAGGTCCGGGTGGCCCGAGAACAGCACGCCATAGAAATCGTAGGCTTCGCGCTCGTACCAGTCGGCACCCGGGAAGATGCCGGTGATGGACGGAACGGGCTGCTCCTCGTCGGTCGTCAGCTTGACGCGGACGCGGAGGTTCTGCCGCGGGCTCAGCAGGTGATAGACGACCTCGAAGCGCTCATCGCGCTCGGGGTAATCGACGCCGCAAATATCGACGATTGATATAAACCCCTCGTGATCGTGCAAGAAGGTGATCACGTCGACGATCGCATCACGCGACGCGACGAGGGTCAGCTCCCCGTAAGCGAGCTTGTGGTCGAGGATGCTTTCGCCCAGCTGGTTGCGCGCGCGTTCCGCGAGCGCCGCGAGCGGTGATGTGTCGGCGGCGTCTGCCATTTCCGGTCGTCCTAGCGTTCGATCGTGCCGGTGCGGCGGATTTTCTTCTGCAGCATGAGCAGGCCGTAGAGGAGCGCCTCGGCGGTAGGCGGACAGCCGGGCACATACACGTCGACCGGCACCACGCGGTCGCAGCCACGTACCACGGAATAGGAATACTGGTAGTAGCCGCCGCCGTTGGCACAGCTGCCCATCGAGACGACGTAGCGCGGCTCGGGCATCTGGTCGTAGACCTTGCGCAGCGCCGGAGCCATCTTGTTGGTCAGAGTGCCGGCGACGATCATCACGTCGGACTGGCGCGGCGACGCACGCGGCGCGAGGCCGAAGCGCTCGACGTCGTAGCGGGGCATCGACATCTGGATCATCTCGACCGCGCAGCAGGCGAGGCCGAAGGTCATCCACATGAGCGAGCCGGTGCGGGCCCAATTGATCAGCTCGTCGGTCGAGGTGACGAGGAAGCCCTTGTCGGCCAGCTCGTTGTTGATCTCGGAGAAGAACGGATCGTCAGCGCCGATCGGACGGTTGGTGCGGGGGTCGATGACGCCCTTGGGCGCCGGGGCAATGAGGGTGCCCCCTTCAGCGGTCAATCCCATTCGAGCGCGCCCTTTTTCCATTCGTAGATGAAGCCGACGGTCAGCACGCCGAGGAAGATCATCATCGACCAGAAGCCGAACCAGCCGACATCCTTGAACGCCACGGCCCAGGGGAAGAGGAAGGCCACTTCGAGGTCGAAGATGATGAACAGGATCGCGACGAGATAGAACCGGGCGTCGAACTTCATGCGCGCGTCGTCGAAGGCGTCGAAGCCGCACTCATAGGCCGACACCTTCTCAGGGTCGGGATTCTTGAAAGCGACGAGGAACGGGGCGAGCATTAGAGCCAGGCCGATAACTGCAGCCAGGCCGATGAAGATGACAATCGGCAGGTAGTTGCTGAGCAACTCGGTCATTTTCTTGCCTACAGGTCAGTCCGGCAACGAGTGCCGGAACCGTGCGGCCAAAGAGGCAATTATGGGCCCCAGGGGCGACACATTCGAAGTGCCCCGGACTTATCCCACGACACCCGGGGTTTCAAGGGAAACAAAACCTGAGTGACGTACTCCAGTTAGTATCCGGTTGCGCCTCTCCCCTGTCCGACGAAACGTCGGAACGCGGGGTGTCGCCCGGAGTGAAGGTTGCCGGTCGCGAACTACCGTGGTTCCCTGGCGCATCCACACGTGATGCCGCGTGAACAGCCGGCGGGCCGGCGTTGCCGCCCGACTGCCTCGGCGGTCGTGCCGGGGCTGGTAGCTGCCGGCTAGAAGTGGAAGCGGGCGCCCAGGGTCAGCTGGTCCTTGGGGTTGTCGCCGGTCTGGTCGAAGCCACGCAGGTATTGGGCATTGAGCGAGATGTCGTTGCTGACGGCCAGCTCGACGCCGCCGCCGGCGAGCACGTCGCTTTCGCCGCCCGCCAGGTCCCAGCCGAAGCCGGCGGCAGCATAGAGCAGCACGTCGTCACTGAGCACGAGACCGCCGCGGCCGACCACCTCGCCATAGGCGGTATCGACGGTGTCGCCGGTCAGCCCCTGCAGGCTGACCTCGGCGCCGACGAGCACGAAGTCGATCTGGGCATTGACGCCGACGCTCACACCGAGCCCGGCCTGCGCCCCGCCAAGCTCGCTGTGCTGGGCGACGCCATAGATGCCGGCGTAGAAGCCGCTCCAGTCTGCGGCCTTGCCCTCGGCGAGGGGAACGCTGCGGCCGGTGGAATCAATCGGCACCGCGATCGGGTCGGCGGCGAGCGCGAGGGCAGGCATCGCCGACAGGGCGAGGGCGGTGACCAAGACTCTCAGCATCGCGATTGCTCCCAAATCCACGCTTCGCAAAACGCGGCCGCGCCTCAACCCGTTGCAGCCTTGGGTTAACTTGTTGTCGAGATTGTGGGCCCGAAGTGGGTATTCAAGGGCGGCGGCCCGCCAGCGGCCGTGCACGCCACGCTGCAGCACTTTTGGTGCTCCAGGTGCGGCATCCGCATCACAGCAAGACGCCAAGATGTAACGTCCGCCCGGACCGGCGCCCGCACAACTATCGACATCCTGTCCGCCGACCGGCATTATTTGCCGAAGGGACGTGAATGGGCATGGCCAGGGCGCAAGTACTTGTCTGGATGCTGATCTTCGGACTTGGCGCCGCGGGATCTGCCGTGCTGTCGCGGGTAACGCTGCCTGAAGACGTCTTCGCAGCCGCCCCGGCGGCGCGCCCTGCCCCACTGCCGGTGATGGCCGTCAGGCAACAGTTGCCGGCCACCATCCCGGTGTTCCCGTTCCCCGACGAACTGACCGCTGCGGCCGTTGCAGACGAACCCGTGGCGGTCGAACCACCCAAGCCCGTCGCGGCGCTGCTGGACATTCCCGCCGGACCGGTTCCCGACAACGCGACGACAGAGGTCAGCGTGATGACGACCGAATCGCCGCCGATCCCGGCTGCGGCACGGCCGCGGCAGGTCGCCGCCGCGCCGGTCGGGGAAGGCACGCTCTACGTGATGGCCGACGCGCTGAACGTGCGCGCCACGCCCTCGAGCGAGGGAGCCGTGCTGCAGAAGCTGGGGCTGGGCTTCGCGGTGGAGCCGCAGCAGCGCTCGGACGAGTGGGTCGGATTCCGGCTGAAGGACGGGTCAACCGGCTGGCTCAGCGCGGAGTACCTGTCGGCGAAGAAGCCCGCACCAGCGCCCGTGGCGGCCGAAGCGCCGGCCATGACGCAGCCGATGAACCTGATGTAGCTCGCGAGGGCTGCGGCAGATGCCGCGCCAACCATTCTTCAGCAATGTGAGAAAGAAGGGTGGCGCGAGAGACGGGGCTCGAACCCGCGACCTCCGGCGTGACAGGCCGGCGCTCTAACCAACTGAGCTACTCCCGCTTACGTAGGGCTCGGCCCCGCGCAACGTGGCGTTCGTTTAGAGGCGCCCCCCCGAGGTGTCAAGCGACAAAATCCGGGTTGTTCTGCGCTTTGTGGGAAACGGCGGAAGTGGCGCGTGAGAAGGCGCCCGGTGCACCGAGAAAAGTAATGGCCGTCAACGAAGCGCTAGTGTCGCTTCTTGGCGACGGCACGACCAGATGCCGACTTCAGATAGCGCTCGAATGCAAACGCCTGAGCTTCGTCCGAGAAGGCCAGATAGGTCTTTATGCGCCACGGCCCAAACTTCGACGTGTGCGGGACCTCACCCGAGTTATGTCGCTTCAAACGCGCTCGCAAGTCCGAGGTCACGCCTACATAGAAGCGATCCGACTCGGCAATCGACTGCAAGATGTAGACGTAGTGCATACAATGAGCTTAGCGAAGCCGACGGCGTGACCACAAGCGTGGTAGCCCGCCTTCGCTGCGCTTCGGCGCGGCAGCCTTCGCGCGGGTTCGGCAGTGGGCATGCCGAGCCGTAGCGCTTAGCGCGCAGGCTGGTGGGCGGTGACGGGCTCGAACCGCCGACCCTCTCGGTGTAAACGAGATGCTCTACCAACTGAGCTAACCGCCCGGGCGCCGATGCGGCGCCTAAGTATGGTTTTGCAGGGCTGCCGTCAACCGGCCCCTGCCCCGCCTCGGCATCGTCCCAAAAACCATGGCCCCGGCAATGACGCCCGGGGCCACGCAACGGTCCGGCGAAGGCGGACGGCGATCTTAGTTGATCGCGTCCTTGAGCCCCTTGCCGGGCTTGAACTTGGCCTGGTTGGAGGCCGGAATATTGATCTCGGCGCCAGTCGCCGGGTTGCGGCCGACCGAAGCCTTGCGCTGGGAAACGGCGAAGGTGCCGAAACCCACCAGACGAACTTCTTCGCCATTCTTGAGCGACGCGGTGATCGCATCGAACACGGCGTCGACGGCTTCACCGGCCTGAGCCTTGGTGAGACCCGCCTTGTCGGCGACCATGCCGATCAGATCGTTCTTGTTAGACATTGTGTTTCCTCACTGTGGGATTGCCCGCCCTCGCTGGCGAACCGAAACGGCGTGAACCTTCTTCGATTCTGCGGCGAACGCAAGGAAATCCGGGCCTCTCCGCCCATGCGCCCCCGCAATTCTGTTAATGAACTGCCAATTTTGGCTCAACTTTGGCGAGCCTCTGGCGGCAATGCGGCAGGCGCACGCGAGCGCAGGCCGAACATCAACGGCAGGGCAAAGGCATAGACCCCGCAGCCGACCAGCCAGATCGCTCCCGGCCAGCTGGGACTAACCGCGAAATAGATGGTGGAAAAGAACAGCGGACCGAACACCGAGGCGAGGCTCACGATGGAGGCGAGCACGCCCTGCAGCCGCCCCTGATTGTCGGCATCGACCTGCGCGGTGGTGAGGGACTGCAACGCCGGCATGCCGACGCCGCCGACGGCGAACAGCGGCATCAGCGCGAACATCACCCAGCCCTGCAGGGCGACCGCGAGGATCACCAGCGACGTCGCCTCGGCGGTGAAGCCGATGATGAGGGCCCAGCGCTCGCCGGCCCACTTCGCGACCGGCCCGGTAAGGAAGATCTGGGCGCCGGCGTGGAAGACGCCGAACGCGGCAAAGCTCAGCCCGATGGTGAACGGGCCCCAGCCGTAGGTATCCTGGCTGAACAGCACCCAGACGGTGCCGTACATGTTGCCGACGAAATTCATGATCAGGAAGATCGCCATCATCGGCAGCAGTGCGGGCATGGTGAGGGCCCAGCCCAGCGAGCCGAAGGGGTTGAGCTGCGCCAGGCGGAAGCCGGCGATCGGCCGCCCCTTTCGCGATTCGGGCAGGACGAAGAGCGCGAGGGCGAAGTTCAGCGCGTTGAGCAGCGCGGCGGCGAGGAAGGGGGCGCGCACCCAATGCTCGCCGAGCCAGCCGCCGAGCACCGGGCCGATGATGAAGCCGACCCCGAACATGGCGTGGAAGTAGCCGAAGCGCTGCGCCCGCTGCTCCTCCGGCGTGATGTCGGTGAGGTAGGCGGTCGCCACGGCCATGTTGGCGCTGGTGACGCCGGCAATGGCGCGGCCGATCACCAGCATCCAGAGCTCCGGCGCGAACGCCATGACCAGATAGTCGATCGCCGCACCGGCAAGCGAGACGAGCAGGACGGGCCGACGGCCGAAGCGGTCGGACAGGATGCCGAGCGCCGGCGAGAAGATGAACTGCATCGCCGAGTAGATGGCGAGCATGGCGCCGAACAGGATCGCCACGTCGGTGGTATGGGCGACGTCCTCGAGCAGCCGGGGCAGGATCGGGATGATCAGCCCGATGCCGATGGCATCGATGGTGACCGCCGACAGGATGACGACGAGTGCCTTGTTCACGTCCGGGCTCCCTCTGGTCCGGCTGGGGCGCTGTTCTATATTCGTTCGCCCCAGATGCGGCAAGCCGGACCGGGCAGGTAGGGATGAGCAGCGAGGAGCGAAGCACCCGGACGGGCGATCGCAACTGACGGCCTAGCGCCAGCGCCCGTAGCGCCAGGGGCGATACCAGCGGCCCTCGGCGGGCAGCGTGTCGGGTACCGGATCGTAGCCGTGGGTGCCGCCGGGCCGGCAGCGCGTGATTCGGGCGAGGCCGATCCAGCCGCCGGGCCAGAAGCCGAATCGCCAGATGGCGTCGCGGGTGTATTCCGAACAGGTCGGCGCGTGGCGGCAGTTGCGGCCGACGAACATGCTGAGCGAGTAGCGGTAACCCTGGATGAGCAGCCAGGCGGCCGACTTGAACGGCAGGTCGACGACGTACCAGAAGCGATTCATCAGTGCGACGGCGGTTCCAGCTTGTCGAGGGCGTCGCAGACGGCGTCGAAGACGAGCAGCGTCGAGGTATGGCGTGGACGATAGTCGCGCACCGGCTCGAGGTACTTGAGATCGGCCCAGCGTTCGCCGGCGGGCGGACGGCCGTCGGCCTTGAGCATGGCGATCATCTCGTCCCGGACGCGCCGGAACTCGGCGGCGGGTGTGCCGACGACGTGGGTGGCGACGATGGCGGCGGAGGTCTGGCCGAGCGCACAGGCCTGCACCTCGTGGCCGTAGCCGGTGATGACGCCGTCCTCCACCTTCACATCGACCTCGATGGTGGAGCCGCAGACGCGGCTGACGCGGCGCGCGCTCGCATCCGCGTCGGCCAGTCGACCGGGCATCGGTTGATTTCCTGCGATTTCGAGGATCTTCTCGGAATATAGATCGCTCAGGTCCATCGGCGAGACAAATCTGTTTCTTGAGGGGGAACGCATCCGCTCTATATGATCTCTATATAGTACTGGGGATCCCATAAGTCAGCGGCGTCCACGTCACTGACCGAACCGTGAACCGTGAGGCGACGGCAGCCGTCGTCGCTTGAAATTGAACGGGAAAACAAGATGGACGCTAGCGCAAAGCCGCAGCACATTCATGTCGTCGAAGCTACCGAACCGCGCCGGCCCAGCCGGGCCGAGGCCGAAGAGGCCGTGCGGACGCTGATCGCCTGGGCCGGGGACAACCCGACTCGCGAGGGCCTGCTCGACACCCCCCGCCGGGTAACCGAGGCGTTCGGCGAGTTCTTCGGGGGCTACGAACAGGACGCCAGGGAGGTCCTTTCGACCACCTTCAAGGATGTCGGCGGCTACGACGACATCGTGCTGGTGAAGGACATTCCGTTCTCGTCGCATTGCGAGCACCACATGGTGCCGTTCGTCGGCAAGGTGCACATCGCCTACCTGCCGCAGAACGGCGTCGTGGGGCTCTCCAAGCTGGCACGGCTGGTCGAGGTCTATGCGCGCCGCCTGCAGGTGCAGGAGAACCTCACGGCGCAGATCATCGACGCCATCAACGAGAACCTCAATCCGCGCGGCGCGGCGGTGATGATCGAGGCCGAACACATGTGCATGTCGATGCGCGGCGTCCGGGCGCATGGCGCGCTCACCGTGACGCATCGCTTCACCGGGGTGTTCGCCGAGGAGCCCGAGGAGCGCGAGCGGTTCTACCAGCTGCTGGGCAAGCGCCGCTGAGCCACTGGTGCGGCGCGTGGCCGGGGAGTATATCCCCCGCCCCATGAGCACCTTCACCGACGCCACCACCCTCACCCACGCCGAGCTCGAAGAGGGCTCGGTGCTGGCACCGCGATTCGATGCGCAGGGCCTCGTCACCGCGATCGTGCAGGAGGCCGGCAGCAACCGCGTGCTGATGCTGGCGCACATGAACGCCGAGGCATTGCGGGCGACGCTCGCAACGGGCGAGGCGCATTACTGGTCGCGCTCGCGCGGCAAGCTGTGGAAGAAGGGCGAGAGCTCGGGCGAGGTGCAGAAGCTCGTCGAGATGCGCGTCGACTGCGACCAGGACGCGGTGCTGCTGCTGGTCGAGCAGACCGGCCGCGGCGCCGCCTGCCACACCGGACGCAAGAGCTGCTTCTATCGCGTCGTCGAAGGCGGCGCCCTGCGGGACAGCGGCGAGCCACGGCTGTTCGATCCGGCCG
Organism: Devosia sp.; assembly: GCA_051959485.1. Taxonomy (GTDB): domain Bacteria; phylum Pseudomonadota; class Alphaproteobacteria; order Rhizobiales; family Devosiaceae; genus Devosia_A. The sequence goes on from JBQCFF010000346.1 coordinate 13,300, forward strand.
CGGTGTACGGCGCTCAGTAGTGCGGCGGCGCCGGTTCCCTGACGGCCAGGGCCGGATGCGCCTCGACGTCGCGAAGGGCGAGGCCGAGATTCTGCAGTTCGCGCTTCAGCACCTCGATCTGCTTGTAGTGCTCGGCCAGGGCGGTGTTCATCTCCTCGATCGTCTGATCCTGGAAAGCGACGGTGGTTTCCAGGCGCTCGATGCGGGCGGCGAGGTCTGACTCAGTGCTCATGGCTTTCCTCCTTGGGTTGACGCTCGAAGAGCGGGACGAGAAGTAAACCCGCGAGGAAGCCACCTAGATGCGCCTGCCAGGCGATTCCCACGGATTGGCCGATCAGCACCGGCAGGAACGGCACCGCGGCGTTCAGCACCAGCCAGACGACGATGAAGGGCATCGCCCGACGGTCACGCCAGAGCTCGCCGAGGGGCGCGAGCCGCCGGCCGAGCGCGTGGCGCTCCCCCGTCTCGGGGTCGGTGGCGATCAGCAGCGGCTGGAAGATGAAGCGGCAGGCCGCACCGGTGAGGCCGGCGATGCCGCCCGAGGCGCCGAGCAGCCATTGATTCGCGGGCAGCACGGTGGCGGCGAAGAAGGCCGCGCCGGCAGCGGCGCTAACCAGGAACAGCGCCAGCATGGCCCATGGGCCGTAACGGTGCGCCACCGGCGTGCCGAAGGCGGCAAGCCAGACGCAGTTGAAGATCAGGTGCTCCCAGTTGGCGTGCAGGAAGGCGTGGGTGAAGGGGGTCCAGAGGAGCGGCAGATAGATGCTCGCATCGGCCTGTCCCGCGATGAGCCGGTATGGGATGAAAGCAAGCCAAAATTGCAGCTCGACATCGGCACGTTCGTTAAGAATCAGGGTCCGCAGCAGGTGGACGGCCACCAGCACGGCGAGCAGCGCGACGATGCCGGCGGGCAGGTTTATCGCCGGCTCACGCTGCTTTGACTGTTGATTCTGCTGGCTTTCTGGCGCGTCGGTCATGTTGGGTTTCCGATCCTGGCGCCCTTCTAAACCAATCCCCCGAATTATCCACACGAGACCGCCCACGTTAACCCTAACAATTGTTTAAGGGCGATTTTTCGAGGGGCTTTTGCAAGGGTTGGATTCGCGGCGGCGGGCTCCGGGAGTCGCGCCCATGACTTTTGGGACAGGTTCAAAGACTATGCAGAAAGCCAGCACCAAGGCGCTTTTCGACTATTGGAATGCGCTGCGGGGATCGCGCTCGGCGCCGGATCGGCGCGACATCGATCCTACGCGAATCCGCTCCGCGCTGGCCAACACCTTCATCCTCGAGCTGAACGACGCCAACGAGTTCGATTTCCGGCTCGCGGGCTCGCATCTCTGCTCGGCCTATGCCCGCGAGCTGAAGGGCCGCTCGTTCAGCCGGCTGTGGCACGAGCGCGACAAGGACGCGATCGACACGCTGGTGCGGGCGGTGACCGAGGATCATGCCGTGGCGCTCGTCACCTTCCAGGGCACGACGGCGGTGCAGACGCGGCTGACGCTCGAGACCATCCTGCTGCCGCTGCGCCACAACGGCACCACCTACTCGCGCCTGCTCGGCGCGATGACGGCGATCGACGAACCCTACTGGTTCGGCGTGCAGCCGGTGGTGGAGCAGCGGATCACCGGCCTGCGGCTGATATGGCCTGACGATGTGTCGGTGCAGGAGATGGTGCGGGATGTGGCGACGGCGGTGCCGTCGCACGAGTTCTCGGCCTTCGCGGCGGCCAACTCGGCGATCCCTGCCCCGCTTTCGGCCACCGTGTACGGACGATCGGCCCGCCGCTATGCCCACCTGGCGGTGATCGACGGCGGCAGACGCTAGAAATCCGCCCGATTGCGCGGATTGCCGGGGGTCTGCATCATTTTCGGTTAACCAAACCTCGCTAGCCTAGGGCGGTCATTGCTTATCGACCTTGCCGGGCTTCCCATGCTCACCGACGAACCCACCTCGCCGCGCCTCGCCAGACCGGCCCGTGCGTATGCGCAGCTGCCGCGCTTCCAGCGCGTCAAGGTGTCGGTGCTGGGCCGCTACATGCTGACCGACCGCTCCGAGTATCCCTGCCAGGTGCTGGAGATGAGTCCAGGCGATGCCGTGGTGGTGGCGCCGGTGCCGGGCACGGCGGGCGAGCGGGTGGTGGCGTATCTCGACCACCTGGGGCGCGTCGAAGGCACGATCACCGAGGTGATCGAGGGCGGCTTCAAGATGGACATGGCGGCCACGCCGCGGAAACGCGACAAGACGGCGGCGCAGCTCACCTGGCTCGCCAACAAGGACCTGCTCAACCTGCCTGAGGACCGGCGGCACGAGCGCGTGGTGCCGGACAACCGGCACTCGACCGTGGTGCTCGACGACGGGCGCCGCTACAACTGCAAGATCATCGACATCTCGCTTTCGGGCGCGGCGATCGAGCTGGCGGTGCGCCCGGCGATGGGCACGCCGGTGACGCTGGGCCGCATGCGCGCCAAGGTGGTGCGGCACTTCCCCGACGGCGTGGCGGTCGAGTTCGCCTCGGCGCAGGAAATGCTGACCGTGGTGCAGCAGAACCTGCGCGTCGGCTGAGCGGCTTCGCGCATCGAGTCCGGGCGCTCGCCCAACCCTTTCGCATTCCTTGATTTTCAGGCTTAACAGCGCCTTTCGGCGACTGTTCGAATTCGTCTAAAAACTAGCTCGCAGTTTTTCGACCGGCGAAATTCGGCACCGGCATCGTGGCTCCTGTCAGGGGGCAGTTCCGATGTCGAAGCTCAAATCCTTCATTGCAGCCAGTGTGGCGGTGGGCATGGCGATGTTCATCCTCGCGATGCCGGGCAAGGCGGGCGAAGTGGATTTCAGCAACCCGGCCTTTGCGCCGACAGGGGGGCTGACCTCGATCCCGATCGGGGCCTCGGAGTTCTGCAAGAGCCATCGGAGCGAGTGCGCGCCGAACCGGCACGTGGTCGAAGCGATGCCGCTCGACGAGCGGCGCTGGGCGCAGCTGGTGGACACCAACAACCTGATCAACGCCGCCGTGGTCCCGGTCACCGACATCGACTACTACCACGAGGACGAGGTCTGGGCTTATCCGACCGACGGCTACGGCGACTGCGAGGATTTCGCGCTGGCCAAGCGCAAGGCGCTGATCGCCGACGGCTGGAACCCCTCGACGCTGCTGATCACGGTGGTGCGCGAGGTGAACGGCGCCGGTCATGCCGTGCTGATGGTGCGCACCGATCGCGGCGACCTGGTGCTCGACAACCAGGACGGGCGGATCCTGCTGTGGAACCAGACGCCTTACCAGTACCTCAAGCGCCAGTCGCAGGCTGATGCCAGCCGCTGGGTCGACCTGATCGACAGCCGCGCCGGGCTGATGCTGGCTTCGAAGTAGGAAAAGTTCGCGGCTCAGCCGATGAGCGAGAGGTAGCCGCCGACCACCAGCAGGCCGGTGATGAAGGCCCAGCCGAAGGCGACGAAGGCCGAGATCAGCGCCATCGACACCGACAGGGTGCCGCCCCGCTCCTGCTGCCAGCCCATCTGCAGCATGATGTAGGGGCCGCAGAGGAAGCTCATGGCGATGTTGCCGAACATGTGCAGCACGCTCTTGCCGTCGTAGCGGAGCATGGCCGGCTCGTTCTTCAGCCATTGGTAGAGATGGGTGCCGCTGCCGGCGATGCAGATGCCCACCGACATGATGAAACCGGCCAAGATCAGCTCGCGCAGCATGCCTATCCCCAACTGCCAACGCATTCGTTAACGGATTGTTAAGCATAGAAGGCGCCCATTTGGCTGTCATCCCCCGCCCACAGCCTTGGTTAATTCACTCATGTCCGGCGACGCCGAACTCCGCCCTGCGCCGCATCCGGTTGGTTTCAACCTGCTGGCGATCGCGGTTGGAGTGGCGGTGCTGAGCGTGGGCGCGGCGTACCTGATCGACGCCGCGGGCAAGGCGGCGCAGACGGACGGGCGCTCGAAGGCGGACCAGGCGGTGCTGAGCCGGACGCTGGGCGGGCACGAGCTGCAGATCCCGCGGGCCTGGTTCCGCTACGAGGAGCAGGCGGCGGAGGGTTTCGCCAAGCAGATCGAGCTCAGGCTCGAGCTGCCGCTCGGGGCGAAGGGCAAGGTCGAGCCGGTGAACGTGACGCTGCTGCCGCGCAGCCGGGCGCGACCGAGCGCGGCGCTGCTCGACGCGGTGTACCTGCACCAGTTCCAGGACGGGCAAATATCCGGCGGGCCGGTGGGGCTGGTCGGCAAGCCGCTCAAGGGCGGCGAAGGCTACGAGGGCGAGGTCGTCTGGTACGACGCGCTGGCGGCGGACCCGTTCGTGGCGAAGTGCTCGAAGCCGGTGGCCGAGGCGGCCGAGGGGCAGTGCCTCAGGACGGTGTACCTCGCGGCCGGCATCGCCGCAGTCTATGCGTTTCCGGAGGGGGCGCTCGCCGGGTGGCGGGCGTTCGACGCGGAGATGGGGAAGCGGCTGCGGGGGATCGGGGCGCTGTAGCCCCCCTCTCCTCGGCTCTGCTACGGCGCTTCGCGCCTAGCGCCGCTATCCTCTCCCGCCGGGGGCGAGGAGGCGGTGTGGCTTGGCTCCAGATCAATCAACGACGCCCCCTCCACCATCCTTCGGATGGTCCCCCTCCCCCGCTTCGCAGGGGAGGATCAAGAGGTCAGTGGATCTCGTCGAGGTCGACGTCGAGGATGGCCATCTGGAAGTTGTAGGAGCGGTCGCCGTCTTCGTCGTCGACGTAGATGAGGCCGAGAAACTCTTCACCGAGATAGACTTCGACACTGTCGTTCTGCTTGTTGCGCGGGCGGACGTCGATATTGCGGTTGCTGAACTTCTGCTGCAGGAACTTCTGGAGCTTGATGATTTCGGGATGGTTCAATTCGAGCTCCTAAGGGCTGGTTGGGGGCGCCACAATAGGCGCAATGGCTCGCCGGGCAAGTGCCGCGGCGCCCTTTTTCACGGACGGAATGGCAGAATTCGGGCTCGTGGAATCAGCCGGTCATGTCCACGGCGGTGGCCTGGTCCATGACCGAAGCCGGGTGGGCCGTGCCGGCCTCGCCGATGATGCGGGCCGGAACGCCGGCGACGGTGACGCGCGGCGGCACTTCCTTCACCACCACGGAGCCGGCCCCGATGCGGGCGCAGTCGCCGACCTTGATGTTGCCGAGCACGATGGCGCCGGCGCCGATCAGCACGCCGTTGCCGATCTTGGGGTGGCGGTCTTCCTCGGACTTGCCGGTGCCGCCGAGCGTCACGCCCTGGAGGATCGAGACATTGTCGCCGATGACCGCCGTTTCGCCGACGACGAAGCCGGTGGCATGGTCGAGCATGATGCCCTTGCCGATGCGGGCGGCCGGGTTGATGTCGACCTGGAACACGGCGGAGGAGCGGCTCTGCAGGTAGAGCGCCAGGTCCTTGCGGCCGTTCGTCCACAGCGCGTGGGTGAAGCGGTGCGTCTGGATGGCGTGGTAGCCCTTGAAGTAGAGGAAGCCGTCGACCGCCTTGTGCAGCGCGGGATCGCGCTCGAGCGTGGCGGCGAGGTCGGCGCGGGCTTCGAGCCCGATCTCCGGACGGAGGGCGAGCGCGTCGTGGAAGGCCTGCCGGATCAGGTCGGCCGATACGTCCGGATGCCCGAGCCGCTCGGCGAGGCGATGCGCCAGCGCCAGCTCGAAGCTCGAGTGGTTGAGGACGCTCGAGTAGATGAGGTTGGCAAGCGAAGGCTCGGCCTGGGCCACGTGGCGGGCGCCCGAGGTCACCGCGTCCCACACCGGATCGATGATCGCGACTTCGGCGGTTCGGCTGATCGTGCTCATTGGTGGGCTCTCTCCATCGGCAACTGCCGATATAGACAAGTGATGCTCCCGAACCAACCCTTAGCGCGTAAAAAGGTTCGCCGCGCGGGGGCTGCGGCCGAATGGTTACTCAGCCGGAGCGCCGCGACAGAAAATCGAGGGTGGCGCGCTTGAACGCCGGATCGCCGGTAGCGCGCATGTGATCGCGGCGCGGAATGGTGAAGGCTTCGGCGTCGGGCAGCAGGCTGGCGAGGTCGTCGGCCGAACCGGCCATCTCGTCGGTTTCGCCGACCGCGACGAGGACCGGCGTGGTGATGCGGCCTACATCGGCCTCGGCCATCGGCTCGCGCGAGTTGACCATGCAGGCAGCGAGCGCAGCGCGGTCGGCCTTGTTGTGGTCGGCGAAGATGCGGAACTGCCGGCCGGTGCGGCCGGTCACCTGCTCCAGCGACTCGGCGGTGAGCGCGCTGATGATCTCCTCGGAATCCTCGAGGCCGGTGACGAGGTTGCGGCCCATGCCGCCGAAGATGGCGACCGATACGCGCTCGGGGTGGTTGAGGCAGAGATACGCCGCGATGCGGGCGCCCATCGAGTAGCCGATCACCGGGCAGCGCTCGATGCCGAGATGATCGAGCAGGTGCAGCGCGTCCTCGGCCATGGCATGGGCGAAGTAGAGCTGCGCGTCGTAGAGCTTGCGCGAGCCGCCGTGGCCGCGGTTGTCGAAGGTGATGGCCTGGTAGCCGGCATCGGTGAGCGTCTCGACCCAGCCGGTATCGATCCAGTTCACCTTGCCGGTGGAGCCGAAGCCGTGGATCAGCAGCACCGGCCTGCCCTCCCCGTGGGTTTCGTAGGCGATGGCGATGCCGTTCGACAGGAAGGTGGGCATGGCGGCTCCGGGTTATGGGCGGGGTTTAGCAGTGGGGGACTGGGGAGGCAACGCGCGCGCCGAGGCCCCCGCCGGCCTGCGCCTCGGGTTGGTGAGCAGTGGGCGGGACCGGCGAGGCTGGTGCCCCGACGCGGGTAGTCCGCAATGGAAGCGAGACAGGAGCCTCGCCGGTCACCGAGGTGGAGTTAGACGGGGATGCCAAGGGAACGGTCGGCGGCTCCTCCCGGTAGTCCGCTCTGAGAAGGAACGGAACTCGGCCTCAGCCAACCGCCGTTCGATCGTCGCGAGCGCCATGCAGGAGACGGGGGCAGTATGGCATGGCGTGGAGGCGCGGGGATAAGTCGGTAAGTGGCTGATGTGCTTTATCTTTTACGCTGTCATCCCGGCGCAGGCCGGGATCCAGCCTGAGAGGATAGCCGCACGGTCACGGGGTGGAGAGCGGTCAGGATGGGCCCCGGCCTGCGCCGGGGTGACAGTGGGTGTGGGTTGGCTGGGGCCCAAGCCGGCGTTGGGGACCTAGCCGGCTTTCCAGGTGGAGCGGCGTTTGAGGCGCATGACGAAGCCGATGACTTCGGCGACGGCCTTGAAGTGTTCGGTGGGGATGGTCCCGTCGACCTCGACGCTGCGGTAGAGCGCGCGGGCGAGCGGCGGGTTTTCGACGATGGGAACGTCGTGCTCCCTGGCCAGTTCGCGGATGCGCAGCGCGATGGCGTCGGCGCCCTTGGCGACGCATTGCGGGGCCGCCATGTCGCGGTCGTATTTCAGCGCCACGGCGAAGTGGGTCGGGTTGGTGATGACCACGGTGGCCTGCGGCACGGCGGCCATCATGCGCTTGCGGCTGCGCTCGACGCGGATCTGGCGGATGCGGCCCTTCACCTTCGGGTCGCCTTCCTGCTGCTTGTACTCGTCGCGGGTTTCCTGGACCGTCATCTTCAGCCGGTTCCACCAGCGGTTGCGCTGGTAGAGGTAGTCGGCGATGGCCATGATGGTGACGATCGACAGCACCGCGCCGAAAATCTTCAGCGCCAAGTCCATGAACTCGCCGAGGATCATCCCCGGCTCGAGCCTGATCATGTTCTCGAGGCTGTCGAGCTCGGGCGCGAGGACGAACCAGAGCACGGCCGAGACGACGCTCAGCTTGACCAGGCCCTTGAGGAAGTTGACCAGCGCGTCGCGCGAGAACAGGCGCTTGAAGCCTTCGATCGGGTTGATCTTCGACAGCTTGGGGGTGATCGGATGGGTGGAGATGAGCGGCTGGTGCTGCACCAGGTTGGCCGCAATGGCGAAGCCGGACAGCGCGATCGACGGGATCAGCGCGACCAGCAGGATGGAGCCGGCGAGGTTCGACCAGAACTGGCTCAGCGCCTGCGAGCCGACCTCGTACTTTTCGGCGTTGTCGAGCAGTGTGCGGAAGGTCTGCAGCAGGCCGCTCGAGGTGGGGGCGGCGAGCAGGCCGAAGACCAGCGCCGAGCCGCCCAGGATGAACCAGTTGTTGACCTCCTGCGACTTGACGACGTCGCCCTTCTCGTGCGCGTCGCGCAGCTTCTTTTCCGAAGGGTCCTCGGTCTTGCTGCTCTGTTCCGGGGCCTCGTCGCTCACACGACGCCCCGCAGCATGGCGAGGACGTTCTCGTAATGCATGAGGTAGAGCCCGGTCATCATGGCGAGCAGCAGCGCCAGCAGGATGAGGCCGACCCCGACGGTGGCGGGCATGGCGATGAAGAAGACCTGCAGCTGCGGCATCAGGCGGCTCAGGATGCCCATGCCGAGGTTGAACACCAGGCCGAAGACGATGAAGGGCGCCGACATCTGCACGCCGACGACGAAGGCGCCCGCCACCGACTCGACGATGGTGTTGGCGGCGTCGCCGAACATCAGCGGGTCGGAGACCTTGAAGATCATGTAGCTGTCGTGGATGGCCGAGATGGCGACATGGTGCAGGTCGGTGGCGAAGATGAGGGCGATGCCGAGCAGCGACAGGAAGGTGCCGACCAGCGCGCCCTGCGCCCCGCCGTTCACCGGGTCGGCGGCGACCGCCAGCGACAGGCCGGAGGAGGAGGCGATGATCGAGCCTGCCACCTGCGCGCCCGACACGGCGATGCGCGCGATGGCGCCGATAATGAGGCCGATGGCGATCTCGTGCAGCACCAGCGCGACCAGCTCCCAGACCGAGGCCGGCAGCGGCGGCAGCTGGGGCGTGACGATCGGGTAGAGCACCAGCGCCAGCGCCAGCGCGAAGGTGAGGCGCATGCGGGCCGGGATGGTGGATTCGCCCAGCGCCGGCATCAGCATCAGGATCGAGCCGACACGGGCGAAGATCAGGATGAACAGGAACGCCGTGGCGGGGAGCCAGTTGAGCGAGATCATGCTCAGCCGCCGATGATGATCATGTCGACGAGCTTGTTCATGTAGGTGCCGAGCATGGCGCCCATGAAGGGGAGCGAGAGCAGCATGACCACGAAGATCGCGAGGATCTTGGGCACGAAGACCAGGGTCATTTCCTGGATCTGCGTCAGCGCCTGGAACAGCGCGATGACGACGCCGACGACGAGGCCGGCGATCATCATCGGGGCCGCGACGAGGATCATCACCCAGATGCCCTCGCGTGCGAGGTCGAGTACAGCGGCGCCGGTCATGCGACGATCCATGGTCTGTTGGCGGCGACGAGCGTCATGGGCCGAACCTAGTGCGAGTCGCCGATCCTTCAGATCGGCATGCGCATGATTTCCTCATATGCCGAGATCACCCGATCGCGGACGGCGACCATGGTGTCCATGGCGAGCTCGGTCTGGCTGATGGCGGTGACGACATCGACCATGTCGCCCTTGCCGTTGACCAGGTCCATCGCCTTGGTGTCGGAGACCTTGCCGCTGTCGACGACGCCCTGCACGGCATCGCCGAGGAGCTTGGCGAAATCGCCGCCGCCCTGCCCAAGCTCGGCAACCTGGTTGAGCTGCGGCTTCGCCTGGTTGTTCAGGAGCTTGGCGACGTTGGCGTATGCGGCGGTGGCGGCGTTGACGGGAAGTGCCATCGATCAGGTCCTAGCCCTTGAGTACGTCGAGCGTGGCGCCGAGCATCTGGCGGGTGACGGTGACGACGTTGAGGTTGGCTTCGTAGCTGCGCTGGGCCTGGCGCATGTCCATGGTCTCGATCAGCGTGTTGACGTTGGGGTAGCGCACGTAGCCGTTGGCGTCGGCGGCGGGGTGGCCCGGCTCGAAGCGGGTGGTGAAATCGGACTGGTCGTAGGCGATGCGGCCGAGCTGCACGGTTTCGCCGCCGATCTCGCGATCCATCACCGCCTTGAAGGTGGGGATCTTGCGCCGGTACGGGTCCTGGTCCGGCGTCTTGCCGGCGGAATCGGCGTTGGCCAAGTTCTCGGCGATGACGCGCATGCGCGCGCTCTGGGCGTGGAGGCCGGTGGCGGCGATCTTCAGCGAAGATAGGAAGTCGTTCATGGCTTACGCCGTCTTTCCGAGTGCGGATTTGAGGATGCGCAGCGAGCGCGTGTAGACGGCGGTGATGGTCTGGTAGTCGAGCTGGTTGGACGCGACCTTCATCATCTCGTCTTCGAGGGTGACGCCGTTGCCCTCGGGGGTGATCTCGAAGCTGTTCATCCGGCGCGGGCCGAAGCCGTCGGCATCGGCGCCCTGAACCGAGATGTGCATGGGCTGGGTGGCGGCGGTCTCGATCCGGGCGGTCGAGAGGCTGCGCATGTGCTCCTCGAAGCCGAAGGCCTTGAGGTCGCGGCCCCGGTAGCCGGGCGTTTCGGAGTTGGCGACGTTCTCGGCGAGCAGGCTCTGGCGGGCCTGGTGCCACTTCATCTTCTCGGTGAGGGCGCTGAGCAGCGGAAGTTTCATGGGCTTTGCCCGGGAATCTGATACTGGGCAAATCCTGCCCAGTAGAGGTTAACGAGCCGTTAACCATGCCGGGGCACCGGCTGCTTCGCCTCGCATTCTACATAATCGGCGGGCAGAGTAGGCAAGAATTACCACTGGCCTTGCGCGCCACAGGCCACCGGCGCGAAGTGGGAGACCCGGCGCATGCAGTTCCTCACCAGCCTTCTCGGCGGTTCGGGCAACACGATCCTCACCTCGGCGCTGGCGCTCGGCTTCGTGCTTGTGCTGATCGTGCTGGGGCTGTGGGTGCTCAAGCTGGTCATGAACACCGGCGCGGCGCTCCGGCCGCAGGGCCGGCGCCTGCAGGTGATCGAGCAGGTGCAGGTGGACGCCAAGCGCAAGCTGCTGGTCATCCGGCGCGACGATGTCGAGCACCTGATCCTGACCGGCGGGCCGCAGGACCTGGTGATCGAATCGGGGATCGCGGCGTTGGACAAGCCCGCCCTGCCCTTCCGGCGGCCGCAAGCGCAGGCGCAAGCCGCCGAACCGGCAAAGCCGGCTCCCGTCGTTGCGCCGCCGGAGCCGGAGCCGCCGGTGGTCAAGCCGCATCTCGAGCGGCTGCGGGAGTTCGCGCGGCCGGGCACCCCGCGCTCGCCCTCGCTGCGGCACACCGGACTGCTGCGGCCGGTGAGCGTGATGGAGCCCGCGGTGATCCCGATGCCGACGATCGCTGGGGATAACTTCGGCCGGGGCCGAGCCGACTCAGCTACAACGCCGGGTGGTATCGACACCAACGGGCGGAAAGCGCTTGGCGCTCAGGTTTCTTTCGGCGAGGACGGCGCGGCCGAGACCCGCTAGGCCGGGCGCGGAGCGACGCGCCGCCGGCGGCGAGCGGTTCTGGCTGCGACGTGGCCTGTCGCTCGTGGCGCTGCTCGCGGCCATCATCCTGCCGGCGATCGCGCTCGGGCAGGACATCTCCGTCAATTTCGGCGACGACGCGACGATCACCGAGCGGGCGGTCCAGCTCGTCGGGCTGATCACGCTACTGTCGCTGGCGCCCTCGGCGCTGGTGATGGTGACGAGCTTCACCCGCATCGTGGTGGTGCTGTCGCTGCTGCGCACCGCGATCGGGCTGCAGACCGCGCCGCCGAACTCGGTGATGGTCAGCCTCGCGCTGTTCCTCACCATCTTCGTGATGGCCCCGACGCTGCAGCAGAGCTACGACAACGGCATCGCGCCGCTGATCGCCGGGCAGATCGAGGTGCAGGAATCCTTCAACCGGGCCGCGGCGCCGATCCACGACTTCATGGCGGCGAACGTGCGGCAGCAGGACGTGCGGCTGTTCTACGACATGTCGCAGGCCGAGCCGCCGGCGGATGCGACGACGATCCCGCTGCAGATCCTGGTGCCGGCGTTCATGATCTCGGAGCTGCGGCGGGCGTTCGAGATCGGCTTCCTGCTGTTCCTGCCGTTCGTGATCATCGACATGGTGGTCGCGTCGGTACTGATGTCGATGGGCATGATGATGCTGCCGCCGGTGGTGATCTCGCTGCCGTTCAAGCTGATCTTCTTCGTGCTGGTGGACGGCTGGCACCTGGTGGCCGGGTCGCTGATCCGGAGTTTTGTCAGCGGGTAGCGGGGGCCTTGGGCCTTGGACGCCCCCTCCACCAGCCTGCGGCTGGTCCCCCTCCCCCGCTGCGCGGTGGAGGATCACCTCGAGCCGCGGGGCGTGGGGTGGCGGGGGTGTGGCCGTGCACTTGGCCGCCCCCTCCACCATGCTTCGCATGGTCCCCCTCCCCCGCTTTGCGGTGGAGGATCACCTCGGCCGTCCGCGTTCTCACTCAGGC
>JBQCFF010000347.1:0-3751 GCA_051959485.1 Devosia sp.
AAGGTCCGGGAATCCGGGCTTTTCTCTTAAATTTGACAAATTTGGTCCGCATCGACCTGACCCTCAGGGTCCGGTTGTCGGGGCCGGACTGAGAAGGACCCTTACATGGAAGCCATGGATGCCGTGGGCACGGTTGCTCCGCATGCCGATCTATCGATCTGGGCGCTGTTCTGGCAGGCCGACCTCGTCGTCAAGACCGTGATGCTGGGCCTGCTCGCCGCCTCCGTCTGGTGCTGGGCGATCATCGTCGACAAATCCATGCTCTACGGCCGCATGAAGCGGGAGATGAACCGCTTCGAGCGCGTGTTCTGGTCCGGCCAGTCGCTGGAGGAGCTGTACCAGCAGATGAGCGACCGGCCGTCGCCGGGGCTGGGCGCCATCTTCGTCGCCGCCATGAAGGAGTGGAAGCGCAGCCACGAGCAGCACGCCTCCTCGTTCATGGGCGTGCAGGGGCGGCTCGACAAGGTGCTCGACGTCGCCATCTCGCGCGAGAGCGAGGCGCTGGAGAAGCGCCTGGGCTTCCTCGCCACCGTAGGCTCCGCCTCGCCCTTCATTGGCCTTTTTGGCACGGTATGGGGCATCATGAATGCCTTCACGGCTATTTCCGCCGCTTCGAGCACCAACCTCGCCGTGGTGGCGGGGCCCATCGCCGAAGCGCTTTTCGCGACCGCGCTGGGCCTGCTCGCCGCCATTCCGGCGGTGATCGCCTATAACAAGCTTTCGGGGGATGCCAACAAGATGATCGGCCGGCTGGAAGGCTTTGCCGACGAGTTCTCCACCATCCTTTCCCGCCAGCTCGAAGCCCGGAGCGCCCGCTGATGGCGATGTCGGTCGCGAACGGGGGCGGGGCAGGGGGGCGGCGTGGCCGGCGCGGGCGGCGCGGCGGTGCCAAGCCGATGAGCGAGATCAACGTCACCCCGATGGTCGACGTCATGCTGGTGCTGCTCATCATCTTCATGGTGGCGGCGCCGCTGATGACGGTCGGCGTGCCGATCGACCTGCCCAAGACCACGGCCAAGCCGATGAACACGGACCAGAAGCCGGTCATCGTCTCGGTCACGAGCGAGGGTGCGGTGTTCCTCGGCGACGAGCCGGTGCAACTCGCCGACCTGCCGGCCATGCTGCAACAGCAGGGCGTCGATCCGGCCGAGACGCGCATCAACATCCGTGGCGATGGCGCGGCCAACTATGCGTCGGTGATGCAGGTGATGGGCGATCTGTCGAGCGCCGGCTTCGCCAAGATCGGCCTGATCACGGACCAGGCGCAACAGGACCAGTAGGCGGATGCGCACCGGCCTAACGGTATCGACTGCGCTCCATGCCGGCCTCATCGCGCTTGCGATCGTGGGGCTGGGCATCGGCCGGCCTATCGAGGCTACGCCGGTGGAGTCGATCGCCGTTGACATCGTGCCGGTTTCCGAGTTCTCCAACATCCGCATGGGCTCGCTCGACAGCGAAGTACTGGAGACCGACACCCCGTCGGTCGTCGACACCGAGAAGCCCGCCGAACTCGCGCAGCCGACCGGCAATACCGAGCAGGACCAGCCCACCCCCGAGGATACGCCGACCCCCACCCCCGCGCCCACCGTGCAGACCGCCCCCGTGCCCGAGGCGGCGGCGCCCGAGCCCGCACCCGAACCCGTGGAGCAAGCCGCTCCAGCCCCGGTCGAACCGCCGGCGCCGGCGGAGCCCCCGCCGCCCGAGCCGGAGCCCGAGCCGGTCGCCGAGCCGGAACCCGCCGTTGCGGAGCCGCCGCCGCTCGCCACTCCGACCGAAACGCCCGATCCCGCCGACGCCGCGCCGCGGCCGATCATGAAGACGGCCGCGCTCTCCCAGAAGCGCGAGCAGTTCAAGAAGCAGCAGGAGCAGGCCAAGCAGAAGGCGGCCGAGGACGCCAAGAAAGCCGCCGAGGCCAAGAAGGCCGAAGAGGAAAAGCAGAAGGCCGAAGAGGCCAAAAAGGCAGCGGAAAAGAAGAAGGCCGACGAGAAGAAGCGCATCGAGCAGGCCAAGGCGGAAGAGGCCAAGAAGGTCGCCGACGAGGTCGCCAACCTCATCAACATGGAAGATTCGCGCGGCGCCACCACCGGCGACGGCGGTCAGAAGACGCTCGGCAAGCAGGATGGCCGCTCGGCGACCCTGAGCCAGTCGGAGATCGGCGCGCTGGTGGCGCAGATCCGCAGCTGCATCACGCTTCCCGCGGGGGCAGAGGATGTTGATGCGCGCGCCGAATTCACCTTCAGTATCGGCCCGGACGGTATGGTGACCGGCCGGCCGCAGATGATGAGTCAGCCGCAAAACCAGATCGAGAATGCCTATGCCGGGGCGATCCAGCGCGCGTTGATGCGCTGTGGCCCGTTCACAATGGCCATGGGGCAGGAAATCCGGGCCCAGTTCGCGGCACGGGATTTCTGAACCATGCCCGCCACCCGATACATGGAGACATGACATGACCCTGTTCACGCGGCGCAATGCGCTGAAGCTCGGGCTCGCCGGCGGTGTGCTGGCGATGGCCAACCCGGCCCAGGCACTGGTGGAGATCGTCGTCACCGGCGGCAATTTCACCCCGCTGCCGATCGCCATCCCGGATTTCGCCTCGTCCGACCCGGCCTTCGGGGCGGAGATCGCGCAGATCGTGCGCGACAACCTCAAGCGCTCGGGCCTGTTCGTGCCGCTCGATCCGGCGTCGCTCCCTGTGCGGGTGGGTAACGTCGAGTCCGAGCCGGATTTCGCCGCGTGGCGCGCCGCCACGGTCGATGCGCTGGTGATGGGTTCGGTCGAGCGCGGCGGGCAGGTCAATTCGCAGGTGCGCGTCTGGGATACGCAGGCGGCCGCGCAGGTGGTCGGCAAGTCCTACAGCACCGATCCCAACAACTACCGCCGCATCGCCCACATCGTCTCCGATGCCATCTACTCGTCGCTGTCCGGCGGCACCGGCTATTTCGACACGCGCGTGCTGTTCGTCGCCGAGACCGGTCCGAAGGCCAACCGCGTCAAGAAGCTGGCCATCATGGACCAGGACGGGGCCAACGTGCAGTACCTGAGCTCCGGCAAGTCGCTGGTGCTGACCCCGCGAATCTCGCCCGCCGGCGACAGCCTGGTCTTCACCTCCTATGAGGACGGCAACCCCCAGGTCTACTATTCGGGCCTCGGCGGCTCGGCCAAGAAGCTGATCAACGGCGCGCCGATGTCGTTCGCCCCCCGCTTCGCGCCCGATGGCAGTTCGGTGGTTTTCTCGGTGTCCAACGGCGGTACTACCAACATCTATTCGTCCACCCTCAGCGGCAACCCGACCCAACTGACCAGCGGCGCGGCGATCGACACCTCGCCGAGCTATTCGCCCGATGGCAGCCGCATCGCCTTCGAAAGCGACCGCGGCGGCAGCCCGCAGCTCTACATCATGGGTGCGGGCGGCGGCGGCGCGCAGCGTATCTCCTATGGCGAGGGCATCTATTCGACGCCGGTGTGGTCGCCCGACGGCGAGCTCATCGCCTATACCCGGCAGTCGGGCGGGCAGTTCCACATCGGCATCATGCGGCCCGACGGCTCGGGCGAGCGCCTGCTCTCCTCCTCCGGCTCGGTGCAGGAAGGTCCCACCTGGGCCCCCAACAGCCGCGTCATCATGTTCTTCCGCGAGCCCGGCGGCGACGCCGGCCCGGGGCTCTGGTCGGTCGACATCTGGGGCCGCAACGAGCTCAGCATCAAGACCGAAACCTTCGCCTCCGACCCCAGCTGGTCCCCGCTCAGGAGCTGA
>JBQCFF010000348.1:0-2398 GCA_051959485.1 Devosia sp.
GCGTGGTCGACCATCTCGAGGTAGCGCGGCTCGAAGATGTTGAGCGGCCGCCGTGCGTAGGGCAACAGCAGCGCGCCGGTGAGCGGGAAGATCGGGATCGAGGCCGGGATGTCGGCCGGGGACTGCGGACGCTTGAGCATGGCGGCTGGCCCTGCGAACTCCTTTACGAGAACAGCACCGAGGAGAGGAGGCGACGGCCCTTGAGCGTGGCCGGGTCCTTCGGGCCCCAGGCCTCGAAGAACTCGAGCAGCTTCTTGCGCGCCCCGTCCTCGTTCCAGGCGCGGTCGCGCTTCATCACGCTGACCAGCGCCTCGGTGGCTTCGACGCGCTTGCCCTCGGCATTGTACTTCACCGCGAGGTCGAAGCGGGCCTGGTGGTTGTCGGGGTCGGCTTCGACCTGCCGGGCCAGCTCGTCGGTCTCGCTGAGGCCGGCGGCTTCGCTCAGGAGGTTCAGCGCGGCCAAGGTCGAGGTGTAGTCGGCGCCCTTGCGGTCGGCCTCGGGGACGTCGTCGAGCGCCGCCTGCGCCTGGTCGGGCTGGCCGGCCTTGAGGAACACCTTGGCGATGCCGACAAGGGCCTCGGCGTGGTCGGGCTGCTGCTGCAGGATCATGCCGTAGATCTGCGCCGCCTGGTTGAGATCGCCCAGGCCGAACGCCTCGGCGGCCGCTGCCAGCGCCTGCTTGATCTCTTCCTCGAGCGAGCCGGCGGCTGGCTGGCCCGGCGGGGCGGCGGCGATCACCTTGTCGGCGAAGCGGCGCACTTCCGATTCGGGGATGGCGCCGAGGAAGGCATCAACCGGCCGCCCGCCCGCAAAGGCGAACACCGCCGGGATCGACTGGATGCCCAGCTGCCCGGCGATCGAGGGATTCTCGTCGATGTTGATCTTCACGAGGCGGATCTGGCCCTGCTTCTCGTTGATCACCTTCTCGAGGTTCGGCGTGAGCTGGCGGCAGGGCCCGCACCACGGCGCCCAGAAATCGACCAGTACCGGCGCCTCGAGCGAAGCGTCGATAACGTCCGCCTTGAAGGCGCGATCCGACGAATCCTTGATCAGCGCAGCCGGGGGTGCGGCATTCTGTACAGGGGTGGAGGTGAAGTCGTTCAGTGCCATTCGTCGAGATTCCTCGGGGCGGAAAAGGCCCGCCTGACGCCGGTTTCATGCCCCCGTCGAGGGCGTTGGCGCAAGCTTTAGCACGCTTTCGCGCGGGGCCGAATTATCAGTTGCAATCGTGCTTTCGATTGGGCATATAGGCGCCCGTCGAGCCGGTGCCAAGCCATCGGTAACCGGCGATGGAGTGCGGGTGTAGCTCAGGGGTAGAGCATAACCTTGCCAAGGTTAGGGTCGAGGGTTCGAATCCCTTCGCCCGCTCCATTATCCTCCCGCCGCAACGGGACGATGACAAAGGCGCCTTCGGGCGCCTTTTTGTTTTGGCGCGCCACGCGCCTAGCTACAGGTCTTCCGGCCGCAATCCGGTATGCCGCGCGATCCTTGCCAGCATTGCTGGTCCAACTTCATCGCTGTCGTGGAACGCGAAGACGTAGTCTGCCCATCCGTCGCGCGAGAGCGTGCGATGCGAGCCGGTCTGCCGCTTGATCGTCCAGCCAGCACGAAGCAATGCGCGCAGGACCCGCGTTGCCTTGGCCGACGACCAACTGCTCATGCGGCGAAGAGTCGACGGGCCTCGGGGGGGACCGGCTCACCGTGTTCGAGCCGGTCGGCGATCACGCGGAGCGCCAGCGCCTCGGCCTTGGCCCGCGCCGCCTCTTCGCTGTCCGCATAGGCCAGCACGCCCGGAAGCGCCGGTATCTCGGCGATCCAGCGACCGTCTTCCTCGCGCTCGATCTCGATGCGCATACGCGTGCTCCAGCGATGACCGCGCAAAGCTAGGCGTTCGGCCGGCTTTCGTCCAGTCGGGCACAGATTGTCGCAGCCCGGCGCTGTTTGCGCCAGATCAACGTCGCGCCGCGATCGCAATGGTCTGCTCGCTCATCGCAAACGAGGAGCCGGGCAGATGTCGTTCGGAGCCGTTATTGTTGCCGCCCTGGTGGTCGTGGCCTGCGCCATCCTGGTCCTGACGCAGGCCTGGGCGGAGCATCCCGCCGGCCGCTGAGCTAGCGCTCCGGCAGCGCCGCGAGCACGGCCAGGCCGAGCACGGTGATGGCCGCGCCGGCGACGACCGACAGGCTCGGCCAACCGTGCCCGATCGCCCCTTCCAGCACGATCACGAAGGCCGGCACCAGGTAGCCATAGGCGACGACCTTGGCGGCCGGCAGGTGGATCGAGGCGAACTGGATGAGGAAGAAGCAGATCGCGGTCGAGCCGACGGCGAGGTAGAGCACCACCCACCAGACCACGGCCGGCAGGCGCAGCCAGTCGGTCGCGAGGATGTCGGGCAGG
>JBQCFF010000349.1:0-2317 GCA_051959485.1 Devosia sp.
CCTTTGAGCGCAAGGTCCAGATCTGCACCAAGGCGTACAAGCTGCTGACCGAGGAGGTCGGCTTCCCGCCCGAGGACATCGTCTTCGACCCCAACATCTTCGCGGTGGCAACCGGCATCGAGGAGCATGCCGGCTACGGCGTCGCCTTCATCGAAGCGACGAGGAAAATTCGGGAAACGCTTCCGCACGTTCACATTTCCGGTGGCGTGAGCAATCTCAGCTTCTCGTTTCGCGGCAACGAGCCGGTGCGCGAGGCGATGCACGCCGTGTTCCTGTACCACGCCATCCAGGCGGGCATGGACATGGGCATCGTCAATGCCGGGCAGCTGGCGGTATACGAATCGATCGAGCCCGAATTGCGCGAGGCGTGCGAGGACGTGATCCTCAACCGCCGCGCCGATGCGACCGAGCGGCTGCTGGAGCTGGCCGAGCGCTTTAAGGGCCAGGCCGGCGGCGAGGCGAAGGCCAAGGACCTGACCTGGCGCACCAAGCCGGTCGCGGAGCGGATCTCGCACGCGCTGGTCAACGGCATCACCGAGTTCATCGACGCCGACACCGAGGAGGCCCGTCAGGGGGCGCTGCGTCCGCTCGACGTGATCGAGGGCCCGCTGATGGCCGGCATGAGCGTGGTCGGCGATCTGTTCGGCAGCGGCAAGATGTTCCTGCCGCAGGTAGTGAAATCGGCCCGCGTGATGAAACAGGCCGTTGCCCACCTCCTCCCCTACATGGAGGCGGAGAAGGATGCCAATGGCGGCGAGGGCGGCTTCAAGCCAGCCGGCAAGATCCTGATGGCCACGGTGAAGGGCGACGTCCACGACATTGGCAAGAACATCGTCGGCGTGGTCCTGAGCTGCAACAACTACGAGATCATCGATCTCGGCGTGATGGTGCCGACGCAGAAGATTCTTGAAACCGCCCGCGCCGAAAACGTCGACGCCATTGGGCTGAGCGGCCTCATCACCCCGTCGCTCGACGAGATGGTGCATGTGGCCGAGGAGATGGAGCGCGAGGGCTTCACCGTACCGCTGCTGATCGGCGGCGCGACGACTTCGCGCGTGCACACGGCAGTGAAGATCCACCCGCAATATCACGGCGGGCCGACGGTGCACGTCAACGACGCGAGCCGCGCGGTGGGCGTCGTCTCTTCGCTGCTGTCCGACGACCAACGCCCCGCCTATGTCGCGGACGTGAAGGCCGAGTACGAGCGGCTCGCCGCCCGGCACTACGAGGCCGAGGCGGAAAAGAAGCGCACCAGCATCGAGGCGGCGCGCGCCAACCGCTTCAAGCCGAACTGGGACGGCTATGTACCGCCGAAACCCGCCTTCCTCGGCACGCGCGTGTTCGAGAATTACGACCTCAATGAGATCGCCCGCTACATCGACTGGACGCCGTTCTTCCAGGCGTGGGAGCTGAAGGGTCGCTATCCGGCGCTGCTGGAAGACCCCGAGCAGGGGCCAGCGGCGCGGCAGCTCTGGGACGATGCGCAGAAGCTGCTGCGCGAGGTGCTGCAGAAGAACTGGTTCCGCCCCAAGGCGGTGATCGGCTTCTGGCACGCCAACCAGGTCGGCGACGACATCCGGCTCTACACCGACGAAGACCGCAAGGAGCAACTCGCCACCTTCTTCACGCTGCGCCAGCAGCTGTCGAAGACCAATGGCAAGCCGCACATGGCGCTGGCCGACTTCGTCGCGCCCGAGGGCATCCCCGACTATCTCGGCGGCTTCGTGGTGACGGCGGGGCTCGAAGAGGTCGCCATCGCCGAGCGCTTCGAGCGGCAGAACGACGACTATTCGTCGATCCTGATCAAGGCGCTGGCCGACCGCTTCGCCGAAGCCTTCGCCGAGCTGATGCACGAGCGGGTGCGCAAGGAATTCTGGGGCTACGGCACCGAGGAGACGTTCGAGCCGCACGAGCTGATCGGCGAGCCCTACAAGGGCATCCGCCCTGCCCCGGGCTACCCGGCGCAGCCCGACCACACCGAAAAGACGACGCTGTTCCACCTGCTCAACGCCAGGCAGCGGATCGGCGTCGAGCTGACCGAGGGCTATTCCATGTGGCCCGGCTCATCGGTGTCGGGAATCTACCTGAGCCACCCCGAGAGCTACTATTTCGGCGTCGCCAAGGTGGAGCGCGACCAGGTGGAGGACTACGCGCAGCGCAAGGGCATGGCGGTGCGCGAAGTCGAGCGCTGGCTCGGCAACATCCTCAACTACACCCCAAGCTCCGATAAGGGGGCGGCATGACCTCCCCTGCCCCATATGCCCGCCGCGAGCGCTCTGTCCCGGTCACGGTGGTGACCGACAAGGCGGCCCTCGGT
>JBQCFF010000350.1:0-15604 GCA_051959485.1 Devosia sp.
ATCTACGCGCTCGACTGGCCATCGGGGACGGCGGATTACGTGGCACGGTTCGCGCCCCAGCCGGGACAGCAGCGGATATGGGAGCTCCCGCCGCTGAAGCAGAACCCGGACCCACTCAGCGAGGCGCAGCGGGCAAGCGTCGATGCGGCCGATACGAAGCTGGCTGCCCGGCTCAAGGAACTGCAGCAGCGGTTTCCGCCGCAAGGCGAAATCCTGCTGACGGGGCACGCGCATATCGACCTGGCGTGGCTCTGGCCCTATGCCGAGACGCGGCGGAAGATGCGCCGGACCTTTTCCACGGCGGTACAGCTGATGGAGGGAATCAACGAGTACCTCGCGGAGTCCGGCTTCCGCTTCAACCAATCAACCGCCCACTACTACGCGCAGATCGAGGAAGACGACCCGCAGCTGTTCGAGCAGATTCGGGCCAAGGTCCTGGCGGGCGGCTGGGAGACCGTCGGGGGGATGTGGGTGGAGCCGGACACCAACATGCCGACCGGCGAGAGCCTTACCCGGCAGGTGCTCTATGGGCAGCTCTATTTCCAGCGCAAGTTCGGGGCGCGCCACACGGTGTGTTGGCTGCCGGACTGCTTCGGCTTTTCCGGCGGGCTGCCGCAGATCCTGAAGCAGGGCGGCATCGACAGCTTCTTCACCATCAAGGTGAACTGGAATGAGACCAACACGATCCCGGCCGACCTGTTCTGGTGGGAGGGGATCGACGGGTCGCGGGTGCTGGCGCACACGTTCAACAACCCGCGCGGCGGCTACAACGGCGAGCTCTCGCCCGAGGCGTACCTCGCGACCTGGAAGAACTTCAAGGACAAGCACCTGCATCCGCAGACGCTACTGGCCGTCGGCTATGGTGATGGCGGCGGGGGCGTGACGCCCGAGATGGTGGAGCGCCAGATGCAGCTGCGCGACTTCCCGGCGCTGCCGACGGCGCGCTGGGGCAGGGTAGCCGAGTACTTCTCTGGGGCGCACGAGACGGCGTCGCACACCGAGGTGCCGTTGTGGTTCGGTGACATATACCTCGAGCTGCATCGGGGAACGCTGACGACGCAGAGCGCGGTCAAGAAGGCGCACCGGCAGGCCGAGCGGGCGCTGATCACGGCGGAGACGCTGGGCTCGCTCGCCTGCCTCATGGGGGGCGGGCAGCCGGAGAGCCTCGAGCATATCTGGCGGGTGGTGCTGAAGAACGAGTTCCACGACATCCTGCCGGGCTCATCGATCGCCGAGGTATACGAGGACGCAGAGCGCGAACTCAACGACGCGGTCGGGCGCGCGCTGGCGCGGCAGCAGATCGCCATGTCGGGTATCGTGGGATTGCTCCCGAACGGCGACGTCGACGATGCCGTCGTGGTGGTGAACCCCTCGCTGAGCCGGCGGCCGGTGCGGGTGACGACGACCGACGGGGCGCACTTCTCGTCCGACCACATCATGCCGCCGCTCGGGGTAAGGGTGTTCTCGCGGGTGACGCTGGAGCCCGTGCCGGGGCTGAGCGTCAGCGAAGGGCATCTCGAGAACGCCCACCTGAAGGCGACCATCGGGCTCGACGGCACGGTTGCGAGCCTGGTGCACAAGGCCTCGGGCCGTGAGGCGCTGGCGGGGCGGGGCAATCAGCTCTGGGTCTATCCGCTCGACAAGCCGCGGAACTGGGATGCCTGGGACATCGAGGACGACTACGCCAGGGGCGGCGTGGAGCTGAACCGGCCCGAGAGCATCAAGGTGGTGGAGAACACGCCGACGCGGGCGGGCGTGCGGGTGGTGCGGCGGTTCCGGGCCTCCACGGTGACGCAGACTTATACGCTCGAGGCGAACGGCACGCGGCTCGATATCGCCACCGAGATCGACTGGCACGACCGGCATTGCCTGCTGCGGACGCTGACGCCGGTGGCGGTGCGGAGCACGCACGCAACCTTCGAGCATGCCAACGGCGTGGTGAAGCGGGTCACGCATGACAACACCTCATGGGAACAGGCGCAGTTCGAGGTGCCGGCGCATCGCTTCGTCGACATGAGCGAGCCCGGGTTCGGCGTGGCGCTCCTCAACGACGCCAAGTACGGGCACTCGGCCAAGGGCAACGTGCTGGGGCTGAGCCTGGTGCGCTCGCCGGTCTACCCCGATCCGCTGGCCGACGAGGGCGGACAGCGCTTCACCTATGCGCTCTATCCGCATGCCGGCGACTGGCATGAAGGCCGGGTGCGCGAGGAGGCCGAGGACCTGAACCAGCCGATGCTGGCCGGAACGGCGAGCGGGGTGGCGTCGGTCGCCTACGAGCCGATCCTGGCGGAAGGAATCCCGGCGGCCCTGTCCGGGTTCAAGCCGGCCGAGGACGGAAACGGGCTGATCTTCCGGGTATTCGAACCGAGCGGCCGGCGCGGCGACTTCCGGCTGAAGGTGCCGGAAGGCTGGAGCGTGTCGGGTCCGCTCAGCATCATGGAGGAGCCGATGGAGCGGGGCGAGGGGGCGGAACTCAAGCCGTTCGAGGTGCGGAGCTGGCGGGTGAGCAGGGGATAGGGGTAAGAGATCGAAACCCCTTCGCCACAATCTGCCTGACCGTATAGCGTTGAAATTGCTGATGAATCTGCAAGGCTGCCACATTTGATCGGGCAGTTTGCCACGCCGATGAACGTTGGATGAACGGCGGAGCCGGGGGGCTCAGCCGGTTGCGACCTCGGTATCGTCGCGGCCGCCGTATTCGGCCCAGGAGCCGTCGTAGAGGATGACGTCGGCGGCGCCGGCCTGCTCCAGCGCCAGCTTGAGGGTGGCGGCGGTGACGCCGGAGCCGCAGGTGGTGACCATCGGCCTCGCGAGGTCCACGCCGGCGGCCTGGAACAGGGTGCGCAGGTGCTCGGGCGATTTCAGGCGGCCGCTTTCGACCAGTGAGTCGGCGGGGACGGACTTCGCGCCGGGCATGTGACCGGACTTGAGACCAGGGCGAGGCTCGGGGACGGTACCCGAGAAGCGGCCGGCCGGGCGAGCGTCGAGGATCTGCCGGCCGCCGGAACGGGTCAGCGACTGCATGTCGGGCAGGGTGGCGACGCGGCTCGGATCGAAATCGGCATGGAAGGCGGTAATGGGGCGGATGGCTTCGCCAGGCTCGAGCGGCCGGTTCTCGGCGCGCCAGGCGGGGAGGCCGCCGGAGAGGATGCGCACATCCTTCGCGCCCATGACCATGAAGGTCCAGCGCACGCGGGGAGCGGAGAAGAGCCCCATCCCGTCATAGACGACGATCGTGTTGCCTTCCGAGATGCCAAGGCGGCCGGCCAGGGCGGCGAACTCCGCGGCAGGCATCAGCATGTGCGGCAAGCCGGTCGAGAGGTCCGAGTACTTGTCGACGTCGAACCACACCGCGCCGGGGATGTGGCCCGCCAGGTATTCGGCGCGCGGATCGCGGGCGGCAGCGGGGAGGTACCAGCTGCCATCGACGATGGCGACGTTCGGGTCGTCGAGATGTTCGGCGAGCCAGGCGGGGGAGACGAAGGGGTCGATCATGGCGTGAGGCTCCTTGCGGTGCGCAAGGTAGTGGCGTTCGGCGGGCCGGGAAAGGGTAGTAGATGACGCGGGGTCGTCAGCCCAGCGCCGGGCCGGTCGACTCCCGCAACACCAGCTCCACCGGCCAGAGCTCGTGGATGCTGGCCGGATCCTTGCCGGCCTGCATCTGCAGGAGCAGGTCGGCGATGCGGGCGCCGGCGGCGCGGATGGAGGAGCGCGTGGTGGACATGGAGGGGACCATGTTGTCGGCGTTGAGATAGGGAAAGACGTCGTCGTGGGCGATCATCGACACGTCCCGGCCGAGCTCGAGGCCTGCAGTCCGGATGGCGCGGAACACGCCGAGCGCCGTCATCATGGAGCCGGCGAGGAAAGCGGTGGGACGGGGCCGGCGCTCGAGGAAGGCCTGGGCGAGGCGGAAGCCGTTCTCGTCGGTGAAGCGGCCGCCGCCGATCAGGCCGGGATCAGCCACGAGGCCCCGCGCCTGCAGGGCGCTGCGGTAGCCCCGCGCCCGGTGGATGGCGAAAGTCTGGTCCTCCGGACCGTTGATCATGGCGATGCGGGTATGGCCGAGATCGATGAGGTGGCTGGTGGCGCGGCGAAAGGCGCCCTCGTTGTCGATGTCCAGCCAGGCATGGGGAATGTTCACCTCCTCGGCGCGGCCGTGGAGCAGGAAGGGCATGCCCAACTGGGTGAGTGCGGCGATCCGCGCGTCGTCGGGCGTTGGGGCGGAGAGCACCAGGGCATCGACGCGCTTCGATGCCGCAAGACGCCTGAATACCGGCACCTCGTCGTCGGCGTCGATGGGGGTGACGACGATGTCGATCTCGTGCTGCGCCAGGCGTTCGGAGATGCCGGAGAGGAACTCCGAGGTGTGCGGGCCGAAATGCAGCGAGCGCTCCAGCGGCAGGGGCACGCCGATGGCGCCGGAGCGGCCGGTGGCGAGGCGGCGGGCGGAGGCGTTGGCGCGGTAACCCAGCCGGTTGGCCGCTTCGGCGACGCGACGGCGCGTATCCTCGTTGACCTCCGGAAAGCCATTGAGGGCGCGGCTCACGGTCGTCTGCGAGAGCCCCAGCTCGTTGGCCAAGTCCTTGAGCTTCATCACCAAATTGCGCCGCATCCACGACTGCTTGGGTGCAGCTTCGGCGGATGCCTCCTCCCAGAGCGATTTATTCAAAGCGATTTGGAAGATCGATGCAAGTGGCGTTTTGACGGCGCCGGCTCTGAGGTTCGTACCTCAAGCCACGTGCCTCAGGAATTGCCATCTTGGTAAGTAATGCTGACCTAGTGCCCTGACATATCAGGGCAATTTATGTCCGTGCCGTGCCACAAAGATGAACGGTTGCTGAATGGCGCTTGACAGCGTTTCACACCAAAGTCTAGGTTCAGCCTCAAAGCGCTTTGAAAACCGAGCGGCGAATTGCCCGCACAAGGCGTTTGAGGGACGGAAACTGGTGGGGGAGTCGGCGCCTGACGGGCGTCGCTGTCGCCCATTTCCTCCCGCCACACCTGTCCTTTGGGAGGAACAACAATGAAATTGAAGTCCTTGGTGCTGGGTCTGATGGCCGGCGTCTCGCTCGCCGCTACGGCTCAGGCAGCGGACCTGCAGATCGTGCTGGGCGACACCGGCACCGGCCTGACCTTCCTGCAGTCGCAGGTCGACCGCTACATGGCGGCCAACCCGGAAGACAAGGTCACGATCGTGCCGATGCCGTCGTCGACCACCGACCAGTTCGGCCAGTACCGCCTGTGGCTGGCGGCCGGCAACAGCGACATCGACGTCTATACGACCGACGTGATCTGGGCCCCGCAGCTGGCGGAGCACTTCACCGACCTGACCGAGGCCACGAAGGACATCGTGGGCGGCTACTTCCCGGCGATCATCGAGTCGCAGACGGTGGACGGCAAGCTCGTCGCGCTGCCCTCGTTCACCGACGCGCCGGCGCTGTACTACCGCAAGGACCTGCTCGAGAAGTACGGCAAGGAAGTGCCGAAGACCTGGGCCGAGCTGGAAGCCACTGCCAAGGAAATCCAGGATGGCGAGCGCGCTGCCGGCAATGCCGACATGTGGGGCTTCGTGTGGCAGGGCAACGCCTATGAAGGCCTGACCTGCGATGCGCTGGAGTGGGTGAAGTCGAACGGCGGCGGCCAGATCGTCGAGGCCGACGGCACCATCTCGATCAACAACCCGCAGGCGGCTGCCGCGATCGATCGCGCGGCCAGCTGGGTGGACAACATCTCCCCGCCGGGCGTGCTGTCCTATGGCGAGGAAGAGAGCCGCGGCGTGTGGCAGCTCGGCAATGCCGTGTTCATGCGCAACTGGCCGTATGCCTATGCGCTGGGCAGCAGCGCCGACTCGGCCATCAAGGGCAAGTTCGACGTGACCACCCTGCCCATGGGTGACGGCGAGGGTGCCCGCTCGGCGGCGACGCTCGGCGGCTGGAACCTGGCGGTGTCGAAGTACTCGCCGGACCAGGAAGCGGCCATCCGCCTCGTGAAGTTCCTGTCTTCGCCCGACGAGCAGAAGCGCCGCGCCATCGAGCAGACCAACCTGCCGACGCTGGTGGCGACCTACGACGATCCGGAAGTGGCCGAGAAGGCGCCGATCATCCCGCTGTGGAAGGACGTGTTCCAGAACGCCGTGCCGCGTCCGTCGGCTCCGACCGGCACCAAGTACAACGAGGTGAGCTCGCTGTTCTGGTCCGCCGTGCACGAGACGCTCTCGGGCAACGGCACCGCGGCGGAGAACCTCGAGGGTCTCGAGGCCGACCTGCACGACCTGCTCGGCAGCTCGCCGAACTAAGCAAAACGGTCTCCGGGAGCTGCTCCCGGAGACCGCACCCATGCGGGGGGTACTCCGCATCCTGACGCTCAGGCGAGGATACGATGGCGGTAGAGACGGCGGGCTCGATCCCCCTCCCCAAGACGAAAAAGCGTTCCGAACTGATGACGCAGCGGCTTGCAGCCGCGCGCTGGTTCCTGCTGCCGATGCTGATCGCACTGGCCGTGGTGGCGGGGTGGCCGCTGCTCCGGTCGATCTGGTTCTCGTTCACGGACGCCAAGCTCAACACGCTCTACAGCGCCGAATGGATCGGCTTCGGCAACTACCTGCGCTGGCAGACGCTATCGAGCGGCGCCATCCGCTGGCGCGGCGTGCTGGTCGACCCCGCGTGGTGGAACGCCGTGTGGAACACGCTGCGCTTCGCGGCCATCTCGGTGTCGCTCGAGGCGGTGCTGGGCATGCTGGTGGCGCTGGTGCTCAACGCCGAGTTCAAGGGCCGCGGCATCGTGCGCGCCGCCATCCTCATTCCATGGGCCATCCCGACGATCGTGTCGGCGAAGATGTGGGCCTGGATGCTCAATGACCAGCTCGGCATCATCAACGACCTGCTGTTGCGCCTGGGCCTGATCAGTCAGAAGGTCGCCTGGACCGCGTCCGCCGATACGGCGATGACGGCGGTGCTGGTGGTCGACGTCTGGAAGACCACGCCCTTCATGGCACTGCTGATCCTCGCCGGCCTGCAGATGATCCCCAAGGACATCTACGAGGCGGCGCGGGTCGATGGCGTGCACCCGGTGAAGGTGTTCTTCCGCGTCACCCTGCCGCTGGTGCGGCCGGCGCTGATGGTGGCGATCATCTTCCGGCTGCTCGACGCGCTACGCATCTTCGACCTGATCTATGTGCTGACCCCCAACAGCAAGGCGACGAAGACGATGTCGGTGCTGGCGCAGGAGAACCTGTTCCAGTTCGACAACTTCGCCGAGGGCTCGACGCAGTCGACGCTGCTGTTCGTGATCATCGCCGTTCTCACCGCGCTCTACATCTGGCTGGGCCGCGTGAACTTCGAAGGGGAGAAGGGCTGATGAACGCCTGGGCCATCGCCAAGCGGACGGCGTTCTACCTCGCCGTCCTGGTGATCATCGTCGTCTCGGTATTCCCGTTCTACTACGCGCTGCTGACCAGCTTCAAACAGGGTTCGGACCTGTTCCGGATCACCTACTGGCCGGAATCGTTCAGCCTCGAGAACTACATCTCGGTGCTCGGGGTCGGCAGCTTCCCGCGCAACCTGCTGAACTCGGTGTTCATCGCCTCGGTGACGGTGCTGCTGGCGCTGTTCCTCGCGATCACCGCCTCGTTCGCCCTGGCGCGCGTGCGGTTCCGGGGCCGGGGGCTGCTGCTGATGACCATCCTGGCGGTGTCGATGTTCCCGCAGATCGCGGTGCTGGCCGGCCTGTTCGAGCTGATCCGGTTCCTCGGTATCTACAATACGCCGTGGGCGCTGATCTTCTCGTACACGATCTTCACGCTGCCGTTCACCGTGTGGGTGCTCACCACCTTCATGCGCGACCTGCCGGTCGAGATCGAGGAAGCGGCGATCGTCGATGGCGCCAACCCCTGGGTGATCATCACGAAGGTATTCCTGCCGCTGATGTGGCCGGCGCTGGTGACCACCGGGTTGCTGGCCTTCATCGGCGCCTGGAACGAGTTCCTGTTCGCGCTCACCTTCACCATCTCGAACGACACGCGCACCGTGCCGGTGGCCATTGCGCTGCTCTCGGGCGGCAGCCAGTACGAGGTTCCGTGGGGCGCCATCATGGCGGCCTCGGTGATCGTGACGGTGCCGCTGGTCATCCTCGTCCTCATCTTCCAGCGCAAGATCATTTCCGGCCGCACCGCCGGTGGCGTAAAGGGCTAAGCAATGGCGCATATCGAACTCAAGAACATCCGGAAGTCGTTTGGCGCCGTGGAGGTCATCAAGGGCGTCGACCTCGAGGTGCACTCGGGCGAGTTCATGGTGTTCGTCGGCCCGTCGGGCTGCGGGAAGTCGACGCTGCTCAGGCTGATGGCCGGCCTCGAGGACATCACCTCGGGCGAGATGTATTTCGACGGGGAACTGGTGAACGCGCTGGCGCCCTCGAGGCGCGGCATCGCCATGGTGTTCCAGAGCTATGCGCTCTACCCGCACATGACGGTGTACGAGAACATGGCCTTCGGCATGCAGCTCGCCAAGCAGGGGAAGGACGCGATCCGCGACCGCGTCGAGAAGGCGGCCGAGATGCTGCAGATCACGCCGTACCTGGGGCGGCTGCCCAAGCAGCTGTCGGGCGGGCAGCGGCAGCGCGTCGCCATCGGCCGCGCCATCGTCCGCGATCCCAAGATATTCCTGTTCGACGAGCCGCTCTCCAACCTCGATGCGGCGCTGCGCGTGGCGACGCGGTTGGAGATCGCCAAGCTGCATCACCAGATGACCGGCTCGACGATGATCTACGTCACGCACGACCAGGTGGAGGCGATGACGCTGGCCGACCGCATCTGCGTGCTGCGCGACGGCCTGGTCGAGCAGGTGGGCACGCCGCTCGAGCTCTACGAGAACCCGCAATCGGTGTTCGTGGCCGGCTTCATCGGCTCGCCGAAGATGAACTTCCTGAACGGCGAGATTGCCAGCAAGTTCGGCGCCAGCACCATCGGCATCCGCTCCGAGCATATCGAGGTCACCGACCGCGACGGCGCCTGGAAGGGCAAGGTGGTGCATTCCGAGCACCTCGGCTCCGACACGTACGTCTATGTCGACATCGGGACGGACGAGCCGGTAATCGTGCGGCAGGAAGGCAAGAGCCTGCACAAGCCCGACGAAGAGGTGTCGATTGCGCCGGTCCCCGGCAAGGTGCACCGCTTCGACCAGGGCGGGAAGCCGATGCGGCACCAGGACCAGGAATAATTCGAGGGCTGCGCAGCCGATTTCTGCCGCACTTGTTTGCCAAGTGCCGCGCTATTGCGCCTACCGGGCGCTGCAATTTCCATGACCGACAGGCCGGCGTTGCACGTCCGGCCTTTTCCACGACTAGCCAAGGAGTGCCCGAATGCCGATCAGAGCCACAGTGTGGGGCGAGAACGTCCACGAACAGAAGAACGAGGTCGTTCGCCAGAACTATCCCATCGGCATGCACGGGCAGATCGCCAAGCTGCTCGGCGAGGACAGCAATATCGTGACCTCGACCGTCACGCTGCAGGATCCCGAGCACGGCATGACCGAGCAGAAGCTCGACGAGACCGACGTGCTGCTCTGGTGGGGCCACGCGGCGCACAACCTCGTCGACGACAAGATCGTCGAGCGGGTGATGCACCGGGTCTGGCAGGGCATGGGGCTGATCGTGCTCCATTCGGGCCACCACTCGAAGGTGTTCAAGGGCCTGATGGGCGCGCCGGCCAACCTCAGCTGGCGCGAGGCGGGCGAGCGCGAGCGCCTTTGGGTGGTGAACCCCGGCCATCCGATCGCCAAGGGCCTCGACCAGTATTTCGAGCTCGAGATGGAGGAGATGTACGGCGAGCCCTTCACGGTGCCCGAGCCGCTCGAGACGGTGTTCGTCTCCTGGTTCCAGGGCGGCGAGGTGTTCCGCTCGGGCCTGACCTACCGCCGCGGCGCCGGCAACATCTTCTATTTCCGCCCGGGCCACGAGACCTACCCGACCTATCACGACGCCAACGTGGGCAAGGTGCTGCGCAATGCGGTGAACTGGGCCTTCAACGCCGAGCGGCATGCCGAACTGATGAAGGCGCCGAACCGGCCGGTGGAAAAATCCATCGAGCCTCTGGTGGAGCGCGGCGGCAAGCTGCACAGCCACGAGCAGCAGACGGCCGTCGAGTGGGCCGAGAAGAACAAGCGCTAACCGGCTGACGGGAACCTGAAGAGCATGCGCCTGCTGGTGGTGGGAACGGGCAACATGGCCGGGCTGCAGGTGCAGCGCGGCTGGAGCCAGATCGAGGGTGTCGAGCTCGTCGGCGCCGTCGACCCGGTGCCGGCCAGCCGCGAGGCGTTTGCCACTACCTACGGCGTGCCGAAGACCTTCGGCACGCTGGAGGAGGCGATCGCCTGGGGCGAGTTCGACGCCGCCACGGTGGTGGCGCCGGACGCCTGGCACCATCCGCTGGTGATGCAGCTGATTGGGGCGGGCAAGCCCATCTTCTGCGAGAAGCCGCTCGCCACCAACCACGCGCTGGCGCTGGAGATGGTGGAGGCGGCGGAAGCCGCGGGGCTGATCAACATGGTCAACCTCACCTACAGGAACGTCGCCGAGCTGCACAAGGCGCGGGAGATCGTCGCCTCGGGCGTGATCGGCGAGGTGAAGCACATCGAGGCGAGCTACCTGCAGCACTGGCTGGCGCAGCGGGATTTCGCCGACGAGGCGAACCTTTCCGGCCGCTGGCTGTGGCGGCTGTCGAAGGGGCACGGCTCGAACGGGACGCTGGGCGACATCGGCATCCACATCCTCGACTTCACGACTTTCGCGGCGGGGCAGCCGATCGTGTCGATGAACTGCCGGCTGCAGACCTTCCGCAAGGTGGAGGGCGACCGGATCGGCGAGTACGTGCTCGACGCGAACGACAGCTTCATCATCTCGGCGGAATTCGGCAACGGGGCGATCGGCACCATCCACTCGTCGCGCTGGGCCTCGGGGCATTCGAACGACCAGCGGCTCAGGATCTACGGCAACAAGGGCGGACTGGAGCTCAGCCACGGACACTGGGGCTCGCTGCTCAGGGTATGTGCGGGCGCCGACGTCCCTACTTCGACCTGGCGCGAGGTGCAGGCCGAGCCGGTGAAGACCAACTACCAGCGCTTCGTGGACGCGGTACGCACGGGCAGGCAGGACGATCCCGACTTTCGCCACGCGGCGGAGCTGCAGAAGGTGCTGGACCTCGCGCTCGTCGCCGACCTCGATCGCAGGGAACACAGGGTATAGGTCGCGGCGCGCGACGGAACAGGAACAGGAATACCATTATGCGCATGCTCATTCTGGGGACTGGCGGAATGGCCAAGAACCACGCCAAGCACTTCGCGGCGATCGACGGGGTGTCTGTCGTGGCCGGCGTCGACGTCGATCCCAACCGGCTCGATGCGTTCAAGGCGGCCCACAACATCCCCCACGGCTTCGCCTCGCTCGATGCGGCGATCCAGTGGGGCGAGTTCGATGCGGTGGCGAACGTGACGCCGGATTCGATCCACCACGCCACCTCGATCGCGGCGCTCAAGGCCGGCAAGCACGTGTTCTGCGAGAAGCCGCTCGCCACCGACGCCATCAAGGCGTTCGAGATGGTGGAGGTGGCCGAGGCCTCGGGGCTGATCAACATGGTCAACCTGACCTACCGGAACGTCGCCGAACTGCAGCGGGCGCGCGAGATCGTCACCTCGGGGCAGATCGGCCTGGTGCGGCACGTCGAGGCGAGCTACCTGCAGAGCTGGCTGGTCAGCAAGGCCTGGGGCGACTGGCGGACGGAGTCGCAGTGGCTGTGGCGGCTGTCGAAGAAGCACGGCTCGAACGGCGTGCTGGGCGATATCGGCGTGCACATCCTCGACTTCGCGTCGTTCGGGTCGGGTCTCGACATCGACCACGTGTTCGCGCGGCTCAAGACCTTCGACAAGGCGCCGGGGAACAAGATCGGCGAGTACGACCTCGACGCCAATGACAGCTTCACCATGTCGGTGGACTTCAACAACGGTGCGCTGGGCGTGATCCATGCGAGCCGCTGGGCAACCGGGCACATGAACGAGCTGCGGCTGCGCGTCTATGGGGACAAGGGCGCCGTCGAGGTGCAGCACCGGCATGACGGCTCGCGACTCAGGGTATCACTGGGCGACGACGTCGAAACCGGGACCTGGAAGGAAGTCGAGGT
Organism: Devosia sp.; assembly: GCA_051959485.1. Classification (GTDB taxonomy): domain Bacteria; phylum Pseudomonadota; class Alphaproteobacteria; order Rhizobiales; family Devosiaceae; genus Devosia_A. The sequence continues at coordinate 12,167 of JBQCFF010000350.1, forward strand.
GCCGCCGGTACCGACCAACTACCAGCGCTTCGCGGAGGCGGTGAAGACCGGGGTGATGCAGGAGCCGAGCTTCCGGCATGCGGCGGAACTGCAGAAGGTCCTCGACCTGGCGCTGGTGACGGAGCTGAAGCGGTGCGAGGTGTCGACTCACGGGTAAGCCGGAAGCCATTGCGTCCGCGCCGCGGGGTTTCCATCTACTGCGCGAACTGAGGGGAGAGCGTCATGAGTGTGATCGGGGCCATCATCATCGGGCTGATCGTGGGTTTCATCGCCAAGCTGATCACGCCTGGCGACCCGAAGCCGCGCGGCTTCATCCTGACGGCGGTGCTGGGCATCGTGGGGGCGCTGGTGGCGCAGTTCCTGGGGCAGGCGATCGGGCTCTACCAGCCGGGCGAGGCGGCGGGGTTCCTCGGCGCGATCGTGGGCTCGGTGATCGTGCTGCTGATCTGGCGCCAGCTGGCGCGGCCGCAGTAGGCTCGCTCCCATGATACCGACGCTGGAAACAGAAAGGCTGCGGCTCAGGCCCCACAGGCTCAGCGACTTCGACGCCTATGTCGAGATGTGGGCGGACCCGGACGTGGTGCGCTTCATCGGCGGCAAGCCGTTCGATCGCGAGCAGAGCTGGAGCCGTTTCGTGCGGAACCCGGGGATGTGGCACGTGATGGGCTTCGGCTTCTTCGCGATCGAGGAGAAGGCGACCGGCAACTTCGTCGGCGAGGCGGGCTTTCACGAAGTGCGTCGCAACATCGTCCCCTCCATCGAGGGGACGCTGGAAGCGGGCTGGGCGCTCAACACGGCGGGGCAGGGCTGGGGCTATGCAACCGAGGCGATGTCGGCGGCTATTGCCTGGGCCGAGACGGCGTTCGCGGGCCAGCGCATGACGGCGCTCATCGACCCGGACAACCAGCCGTCGGTGCGGGTGGCGAAAAAGCTCGGCTTCGCGGAGCTGGCGCGCACCACCTATGCCGACAAGCCGATCGTGCTGTTCGAGCGCGAATAGGGTCCGGAACTCCCCGGAAACGGAAAGGGCGCCCCGATGGGCGCCCTTCTGTTTTCATGCAGCGCTGGCGCGGCAGCCTTACTGCAGGCCGCGCCATTCCGTGGTGAAGTCCTCGAGGTGGTACTGCTTGGTCCACACCACTTCGCCCGCCGGCGTGGTCGGCAGCGAGGCGAGGATGGTCGGCATGGCGCGGGCGATGTGGTCGGACACTGGCTCGTCGGTGGTGTGCAGCGTCAGCTTCAGGCCGCCTTCGAGGCAGGCGCCAGTCGACTCGGCGGTGCAGTAGTGGATCGGCATGAACTGGCCGGACATCGCCGCATCATGATGGAGCACCACCGGCCGGGCCTCGAGCTCGCAGCTGCCGTCGAACGCCTGCAAGGCGGCGACCTTGTCGAGCTCGACGCTCCAGTCGCTGAGGCACTGCTCGATGAACTGGCCGTAGCGACGCGACGTGTAGCCGGTGGCGCTGCGCTTCAGCATCAGCAGCTCGTCGCCGTCGGCGGCGCTGAGCACGATGGCCTCGCCCCGGATGTCCGACGAGTAGGGCATGAAGTCGGCGCTGGCGACGGGCTGGTAGCTCAGGCGCTCTTCCCAGATGTCGCGGCCGGTATAGGTCTTGCCGCTCACCGTGGCGCTCACCTCGATGGCGAAACGCTTGGTCGCGGTCGTGGATTCGGCCGAGGCCGGAACGGCGCAAAGAGCGGCCGGAACGACTACCAGCGCAAGTGCGAGTGGACGAAAGGCAGTGAAATGGCTGGTCATCGGAACCCCCCTGGTGCAGCCGGGATGACGCCTTCTGCGGCATCCGGACGCAGCGGCACTGTGCCGTCACACTGATTGACAAGCCCCTAGCCGGGTTGGTGAACGCCGGGTATCCGGGCTCGTCTCAATTGGGGGATTCAGGGCGCGGGGTCACCGGCAGGCGACCCCGCGTAATGCGGAAGGCTTAGAGGCCGCCGCCGCCATGCAGCTGGCGGACCTTCTCGGCCGCGTCCTTGGCAGCCTCCTCGACGGTCATGGTGCCGGTGAGGGCATTCTGCATCATGTCGGGGACGATGATGTTCATGATCTCGGGCGCCTCCGGCAGGGCCGGGAAGGGGATGCCGCTGGGCAGCATCGAGGTGGTGACGTCCAGGAACTTGATGGTGTCGAGGCGTTCCTTCATCCACTTGGTCTTGAAGCCGTTGACGTTGCCGGGGTTGGAGGCTGCCCAGGCGAGCTTCAGCGACCACTCGGGGCTGGTCCACATGCAGATCAGCGCCTTGGCGGCCGGCTCGTCGACCTGGCCACCCTCGACATACTGCGACTTGACGATGTGGATGTTGGAGCCGCCGAACACCACGGCGCGCTTGCCGTCGGGGCCGGTCGGGATCAGGCCGTAGCGCATGTTCTCGAGCACGGTTTCGGCGACGGCCTTGTCGCTGCCGGTGGCCTGCCCGGCGAGCTCGATCATGCGGGCATACTCGGACGGGTGCGAGATCATCATGCCCAGCTGGCCGGAGATGAACGGCGCCTGGTTTTCACCCTGGGTGTTGGTCAGGGCCGAAACCGGAACCGACTTGTCGCGAACGTACATGTCGTACGAGGCCTGCAGCGAACGGATGCTCTCCGGGCTGTCGAGCCGCACCTCGCCATAGGTCGGGTTCGGGTCGGCCTCGTCGAAGACGCCGCCGCCATAGCCCCAGAGCTGCGGCATGTAGCGGTAGGGCGTATTGCCGGCATTCTGCTTGGCGACGAGGCCGTAGCCGGCGATGCCGAGCTTGTCGTGGATCTGCTTGGAGTAGGAAACGACGTCGTCCCAGGTCGCCGGCGCCTTGTCCGGATCGAGACCCGCGCGCTTGAAGACATCGGCGTTCCAGATGAAGGCCATGGTCTCGTTGTTGGTGGGGATGCCGTAGACCTTGCCGTCCCAGGTCACGGCCTTCATGGCGCCGGGCCAGAAATCCTCGTTCTTGTAGCCGACGTCCTCGGGCTTCAGTTCCTCGAGATAGCCCTTGGCCGCGAACTCGGTGCCGCCGAGGATCTGCAGGCGGATCGTCATCGGCGCGGCGTTGCCGAGCAGCGCGGTACGGAACTTGTCGAGCAGCTCGTTGTAGGTGATGCCCTGCTCGGTCAGCTCGATGTTGGGGTAGGTGGCGCGGAAGGCCGCGAAGAAGTCGCGGTAGTTGTCGCGCATGATCTGCGGGTCGGCTTCGAAGATGCCCTGGTACCAGAAGGTGAGCTTGCCCTTGTAGTCGGTGGGCGTCACCGAGTTGCAGTGGCCAACCGTGTCGAAGTCCTCGGTACCGGCGATCGACCGCACGTACTCGGGCGACCACTTGGAAATGTCGATGCCCTGCGCATGGACGGTCGACGTCATCAGGGCGGCTGCCGTAACGGCGGCCGTCATGCCGCGCGCGAGCGCACGGCGAGTTCCGTGTTTTGACATTCAGGTTCCT
>JBQCFF010000351.1:0-5570 GCA_051959485.1 Devosia sp.
CGCTTCACCGCATGCATGAGCCCGACGTTGCCTTCGGAGATCACCTCGGAAATGGGCAGGCCATAGCCGCGATAGCCCATGGCGATCTTCGCCACGAGCCGCAGGTGGGACGTGATGAGCCGGTGCGCCGCACCGGGATCCTCATGCTCCTTGTAGCGCTTGGCGAGCATGTATTCCTCGTCCGGCTCGAGCATCGGAAACTTGCGGATTTCCTGGAGATAGCGGCTGAGGCCGCCTTCACTCGACAGGACAGGTAAATTCGTCTGGGCCATTGTGCACCCTCGTCTTTCCCCCGTTACACGGGCAGAGATTCAAGCCGTGTCCAGTCCGGCACACGGCTGACTGTAAGCTTTATATAGGTTGATTTCCGGTCTTTGTAAGACCCACTGATCCGCGAGTAATAACGCGGTTGCAGTCGATCGGTTCCGCTCACATCTCAGCGAGCATAGGCCAGGTTGTAGGGCTCGAGCGTCGCCTCCAGCGCCGCCAGGTCGGGCGGCAGCTCGGCTTCGAAGAACATCTCCTCGCCGGTGACCGGGTGCTCGAAGCCGAGTTCGGCCGCATGCAGCGCCTGGCGGCCGAGCGCGATGACAGCGGCTTTCGGGGCCTCCGGCAGGCGGTTGATCTTGGTGGCGAAGCCGGCGGCGTAGAGCTGGTCGGCGACCAGCGGGTGGCCGATATGGGCCATGTGGACGCGGATCTGGTGGGTGCGGCCGGTTTCGAGCTCGCACTTGATGCGGGTGATGTCCCAGCCGTCCCCGCCGTATCGGGTTTCGACCGCATAGTGGGTGATGGCCTCGCGGCCGTCCTTGCGCACGGCCTGCTTCAGCCGGTTGTTCGGATCGCGGCCGAGCGGGGCGTCGACGGTGCCGCGCGCCTGCTGGGTGCGGCCCCAGGCCCAGGCGAGATAGGCGCGATGCAGGGGGCCGGTGCGACCATGGTCGGCGAACTGCGCGGCGAGGTGGTTGTGGGCCCGTTCGGTCTTCGCGGCAACCATGACGCCGGAGGTGTCCTTGTCGAGGCGGTGCACGATGCCGGGGCGCCTGACGCCGCCGATGCCCTTGAGGCTGTCGCCGCAGTGGTGGAGCAGGGCGTTCACCAGCGTGCCGCGGGGGCTGCCGGGTGCAGGATGCACGACCATGCCGACCGGCTTGTTGACGACGATCAGCTCGTCGTCCTCGTAGAGGATGTCGAGCGGGATGTCCTCCGGCTCGGGCTCGGCCTCGACCGGTTCGGGGGCGACGAGCAGGATCGCATCGCCCTCGCGCAGCTTGTATTTGGGCTCGGTGACCGCAACGCCATTGATCGCGACCGCGCCGGTGAGTATCAGGTCCTTCAGCCGGTTGCGCGAGAAGACCGGCACGGCGCGGGCCAGCGCGGCATCGAGCCGGCTGCCGGCTTCGGCCGCATCGACCTCGACGAGCCATTCCTGTTCCTCGCCGGAAAAGTCCTGCATGAGCGATCCTCAAGAAAACGGTCCAACACCCGAGCTGACGCCGGAAGCGAAAGCGGTGCTCAACCGCGCGCGGAAGAGCTTCATGGTGTCGATCGGGCTACTGGTGGTGGGGCTTATCGCCGTCGGCGGGGCGCTTGTCTACCGGGCCTCGCAATCGGAGGCGAAGCCGGGCGGCGACTACGTGATCGCCGCGCTGAAGATTCCCCAGGGCAGCGAGGTGGTGTCGGCGGTGGCCGCCGACGGGCGGGTGACGCTGACCTATCGGCTCGGGGCGATGACCAGCGTGCGGATCTTCGACGGCAAGACCGGGGAACTGGTGCGGGAGATTCCGGTGGTCAGCGAGTAGGGGGAGCCCTCTCCTCCGGCGCCAGCTCGCTGACGCTCCCAAGCAAACTCGACGCCCACCGCCCCCCTTGCGGGGGAGGTAGCGGAGCTTGGCGGCCTGCCGCCTAGCGTAGCTAGGAGGGGGTGTCCACGGCCTCCGGACGAGCGCACTGCGTACCCCCTCCCTAGCTGCGCCAAGCCTTCGGCCAAGCTTCGCTACCCTCCCCACAAAGGGGGAGGGTGGGTGCGGTGTCTCGCTGACTGAGGCGTCGCTACCCCCCACCCTAGCTTTGCTACGTCGCTTCGCTCCTAGCGCCGCTACCCTCCCCACAAGGGGGAGGGAGACCAGTGGCATAGGTCAGGCTGCGGGGGCTCCCTCCCCTTGATGGGGAGGGTAGCGGAGCTTGGCCGCGGGAGCGGCCGTAGCGGAGCTGGGGTGGGGTGCTCTTGGGCTGCGGCGGTGGTACCCCCCTCCCTAGCTGCGCCAAGCCTTCGGCTAGGCTTCGCTACCCTCCCCACAAGGGGGAGGGTAGGTGGAGTCTCTGACCTGGCCACATCGCAAGCGCGAGCTGGCTGAGGCGTGGCTACCCCCCACCCTAGCTTTGCTACGTCGCTTCGCTGCTAGCGCCGCTACCCTCCCCACGAGGGGGAGGGCGGCCAGTGGCACAGGTCAGGCGACGGGGGCTCCCTCCCCTTGATGGGGAGGGTAGCGGAGCTTGGCCGCGGGAGCGGCCGTAGCGGAGCTGGGGTGGGGTGCTCTTGGGCTGCGGCGGTGGTACCCCCCTCCCTAGCTGCGCTAAGCCTTCGGCTAAGCTTCGCTACCCTCCCCGCAAGGGGGAGGGTGGCGTGGTGACTCTACGCTGGCTGCGGCGTCTCTACCCCCACCCTAGCTGTGCTACGTCGCTGCGCTCCTAGCGCCGCTACCCTCCCCACCAGGGGGGGAACCAGTGGCATAGGTCAGGCGAAGGGGGCTCCTTCGAGGTGCTCAGGTTCGTTCCTGCAGGGCGCGGAGGGCTTTGAGGCGGTCGGAGACGGCGCCTTCGGAGGGGCGGGCGTTGGGGCCGCGGACGGGTTGTGGTGGGTCGTTTTCGGGCTCGGCGAACTTCTGGACGCGGTCGAGCAGGCTCTCCTCGGTGTCGGGGAGGCCGTTGCCTTCGAGCGCGTAGACGAGGCGCGACACGTCGGAGGCGATGTCGTTGAGGCGCTCGCGCAGGTGCGACTGCTCCATGCGGTCGGTGTCCCAGTCGGCCATGACGGTCTGCTCGACGCCGGCGACCTTGCCGCGGAGCTTTTCCATCTCGTCCTCGAGGGTGAGCTTTTCAGCCAGCAGCATGTCGCGCCGCTGCGCGCCGTCCTCCACCATCCTGGTGGTCTCGGCGAGGAGGACGGAAACGCGGTTCTCGGCGTCGGCGATACGGGCTTCGGCGACGAACAGCTCGTTGTCCTTGTCGCTGCCGCTGTCTTCCTCCCGGGCCAGCTTTTCCCGCAACTCGGCAGCCGTGGCGGTGACCTCGGCGGTGCGCTTGTCGGAGCTTTCGAGCTGGGTGATGAGCGTGCGGTTCTGGTTCTCGAGGAACTCGGAGCGCTTCGCCTCGATCTCCAGCCGGGCGAGCAACTGCTCGACGTCCTTGTCGTAGTCGCCCGACAGGGACTTGCCGTCGAGGGCGAAGGTGCTGGAGGCCTTGCCGCGCATGGCTTCCCGGGCGGCCTCGAGCTGGCTCGCCTTCTCGCCCAGCTCCCGGTCGCGCATGCGCAGCTTCTGCGCGAGGTCGGTCCCTTCCTTCTCGAGCTCGAGGATGCGGCGGCGGGCCTCGGCCTCGCGCTCCTCCAGTTCGCGGACGATCTGCAGGTGCTGGTCGCGCTCGGTCTTGATGCCGGAGACTTCGTTCTTCTTGCGGTTGATATCGCGCAACTGATCGGCGAGGCGGCGGCGCAGGGCCTCGACGTTCATCTCCAGGCGCCTGGTGGACAAGGCGAATTCGGCGCGGAGCTGGTCCTTGTCGGCGCGGAACTCGGCCATCGTCATGGGGGTGGCCGCTTCGATGCGCTTCTTGGTGAGGCGCACGGCGCGGCGCCAGACGGCCGGCATGATGATCAGGGCCACGAGCCCGGCCACCAGCACGCCGAGCACGAAATACATAACGTTTTCAATGACCATTAGACAGCTCCGCTACCGGATATGCCGGTCCCGGGTGAACGCGCTCCGACAGTGGCAGTGATCGTGACGGCCGTCCACTTCTGCCATCCGACAAGCTTACCGCAGTCACGAGCGGGGTCATAGAGGCACGTCATCCGCATTCAGGTGCGGAAATCGCCACAATGCTGAACGCCGGCTGAACGATCGTTCAGAAGGGGTTCCAGGTGGGTTCCTGGGTGAATTTCAGGTAGCCGACGTTGACGCCGAGGCGGGCGCCGACACCGGAACGGATGGGCACCATGACGACGTCGCCGTACTTGAGCACCGTCATGCCGAGGCCGCCGATGCCATAGGCGGAGCCGTCGACGCCGGGGTAGCGGCCGAAGACGTCGGAGACCGAGCGCAGGTTGTAGACCAGCATCATGACCTTGGAGCCGTCGCCGCCGAAATCCAGGCCGAGGGTGGGGCCCTGCCAGTAGACGGGGTGCTCGCCCTGGTTGCGGGTGTACATGGTGCCTTCGCCGTAGCGGGCACCGGCGAAGATGGCGCCCGAGCCTTCCTCGCCGAGGATGTATGCGTTGGGGAGCCCGAACTGCGACACGGCGCGCTCGACCAGCGAGGCCAGGCCCTGGGCGACGCCGCCGAAGAACTCGCCGCCGGTCTCGATCAGCTCGTCACCCGAGAAGGTGTCGGACACCGAACCCTGCTGGGCCTGGACCAGGGTGGGCGTCAGCACCAGGGTTGCGGCGGTCATCAGCGCGAAGGTCGCAAGGATGATGTAGACCATGCGGTTGAGCATGAAGGGCACTCCGGTCTTGGATCGGCACTGGATCGACTTTTGGATCGGCGTCCATTTACGTCCCGCTTACCCTGAGGTGGCTAAGCTGGCGGCCGACGGATCACCTGAGAGGCCCGAGCTAGGCCTTCATGGCGGCAATGATGCGGCAAAAGCGTAAACAAATCTTAACCATAACGGCCATGGTTCCGGCCATTGTGGCGGCTTTGCTGCTGGTGCCGCTGCCGGCGGGCGCGGCGGCGCTGGTGCAGACGATCGTCACCGACCCGCTGACCGGGGTAGCTCTCGAGGGCTACGACCCGGTGAGCTATTTCACCGAGGCCGAGCCGCTGGCGGGCAGCCCGGACTACGAGTTCGTGTGGCAGGGGGTGCCCTGGTACTTCGCCACGGCGGCCAACCGCGACGTGTTCATGCGCCACCCCGAGGTCTATGCGCCGCAATATGGCGGGCACTGCGCCATGAGCCTCAGCCGCGGGTTCCTCTCCGACGGCAAGCCGCGGCTCTACGTGATCGAGCGGATGAAGCTCTACCTGTTCTACTCGGTGGCGAACCGCGAGGCGTTCTTCGCCCAGGCGGAACCCGCCCTGACGGCGGCGAACCAGAACTGGGGCAGGCTGGCTCCCGAACTGATGGGGGCGCAGCCCGGCATCGCCGAGGCGATGGGGCAACAGTCCGAGGATGGGCCAACTGCCGCCGACGGCGAGCGGTGACAGCAGGCTAGGGCGGCGGCGCGGTTGCGGCTACCTTACCCGCAATTGATTCGAATGCCCCGGAGGCCGAGGAAGAATGGCGGATATCATCGAGCTCAAAGCGACCGACCTCGCTGCGATGCTGTGTTCGCGGGTGTGCCACGACCT
>JBQCFF010000352.1:0-3509 GCA_051959485.1 Devosia sp.
GTCGATGACTGCTGCAACACCTGTCGTCACCGGCATGCGCGTCGTGCCGGTGGCGGGCCAGGACAGCATGCTGCTCAACCTGAGCGGCGCGCATGCCCCGGTGTTCACCCGCAACGTCGTGATCCTGACCGACAACGCCGGGCATACCGGCCTCGGCGAAGTGCCGGGCGGCGAGGCGATCGCCCGGACGCTGGAGGACGCACGCGAGCTGATCGTCGGGCAGGAGATCGGCGCCTACCGCCGGTTGCTGCGGCAGGTCGGGGAGAGCTTCGCCGGCCGCGACGCCGGCGGGCGCGGGGCGCAGACCTTCGACCTCCGCGTCACCATCCATGCCGTGGCGGCGCTCGAATGCGCGCTGCTCGACCTGATGGGGCAGTTCCTTTCCGTGCCGATGGCCGAACTGCTCGGCGACGGGCAGGTGCGCGACGCCGTGCCGATGCTCGGCTACCTGTTCTATGTCGGCGACAAGCAGCGGACGCCGCTCGGCTATAGGGCCGCGACGGGCGGCGACGACTGGGAGCGGGTACGCGACCTCGCGGCGCTCGATGCGGCCGCCATCGTCCGGCAGGGCGAGGCGGCGCAGGCGCGCTACGGCTTCAAGGACTTCAAGCTCAAGGGCGGAGTGCTGCGGGGAGATGAGGAAGGCGAGGCGATCATCGCGCTGGCGCAGCGTTTTCCGGAAGCGCGCATCACCCTCGACCCCAACGGCGCCTGGTCGCTCGCCGAGGCCATCGCGGTCGGCGCGGCGCTCAAGCCATACCTGGCGTATGCCGAAGATCCCTGTGGGGCCGAACAGGGGTTTTCCGGGCGGGAGGTGATGGCGGAGTTCCGGCGCGCCACGGGCCTCCGCACCGCCACCAACATGATCGCCACCGACTGGCGGCAGATGGGCCATACGGTGGTGCTCGGCAGCGTCGACATCCCGCTCGCCGACCCGCATTTCTGGACGCCGCGCGGTTCCATCGACGTCGCCAAAATGTGCGCACGCTGGGGGCTGACCTGGGGCAGCCACTCCAACAACCACTTCGACATCTCGCTCGCCATGGTCACCCAGGTGGGGGCCGCGGCGCCGGGGACGATCACGGCGCTCGACACGCACTGGATCTGGCAGGACGGGCAGCGGCTGACGGTGTCGCCGCCGCTGATCCGCGACGGCGAAGTCAAGGTGCCGGAGCGGCCGGGGCTCGGCGTCGAGCTCAACGAGGCAGCGCTCGAGGCGGCGAACGCGCTCTACCGCTCGCTGCCGGCGGGCAGCCGCAACGATGCGGCGGCAATGCAGTACCTGATCGACGGCTGGAGCTTCGACCCGAAGCGGCCGGCGCTGGTGCGGTAGGTCAACAGGTTCGGATCTGGCGAGGTTCAGGCGTAGTGGCGCCGGGCAGGTGAGGGGGCCTTGTGCTTAGCTATCGAGCTGCCTGGACCGCCCCCGATACCTCCAGAAGAAAGCCCCCCTCACCTCAGCTGCGCTAGGCGGCAGAGCCGCCAAGCTTCGCTATCCTCTCCCCGAGGGGGCGAGGAGGCGCATCCGGCCGGCCTGGACCCGGGGCCGGGCTAGCGGCCGATGCCGCGGAAGGCCGCCGGGTCGATGCCGAGCGTCACGAGGTCACGCCGGCGCGGCCGGCCATGGGCCTCGACGGCACTGGCGGCGCGGGTCGCCGCGGCGAGCATGCCGAAGGTGCGGTTGATGTTGCGGACGAATGCGTTGGCCATCTCTGTCTCCTCAATCGCATGTAGGAACGGAGGAGGCCGAACTGGAGGGACCGAGGTGCATGGGAGGCGTGCGCCGGGAGCATTCGCGGGGCAGGGGCCCGCCCGTACTCTCACCCCACCCTAGCTTCGCTAGGCGGCAAGCCGCCAAGCTGCGCTACCCTCCCCATCGAGGGGAGGGAGAGCCGTGGCTTTGTTGGGGTCACTGGTCTCCCTCCCCCTGGTGGGGAGGGTAGCGGCGCTAGGAGCGCAGCGACGTAGCAGAGCTGGGTGGGGGGCAACGCGGGGACGCCGCCCCCCCACGCCCTTATTCGAACCAGGTGGTGCCCGGGTACTGGTACTGCCTGGCTACTTCCTCGTTCAGCTCGAGGCCGATGCCGGGGCGGTCGGTCAGCTTGATGCGGCCGTTCTCGATGATGTTGCCGCCATCGGTGACGGTGTTCCAGTACTCCATCCGGTTGAACCAGTGGAACTCGAGCACCAGGAAGTTCGGCACGGTGCCGCAGACATGCGCCGAGGCCATGGTGCCGATCGGCGACGACACGTTGTGCGGCGCGAACGGGATCGAGTAGAGGTCGGCCATCTCGGCGATCTTGCGGCACTCCGACAGGCCACCGCACTTCGGGATGTCCGGCATGATGATGTCGAGCGCCTGCTGCTCGAATACCTTGCGGAAGCCGTGCCGCAGGTAGAGGTTCTCGCCGCCGCAGATCGGCACGGTGGTCGAGCGGGTGATCTCGGCCATCGCGTCGATGTTCTCGGGCGGAATCGGCTCCTCGAGCCACATCAGCTGCAGGTGCTCGAGATCCTTGGCCAGGCGGATGGCGCTGTGCTTGTCGAGGCGCGTGTGCAGGTCGCAGGCGACGTCGACGTCCTTGCCGGCCGCCTTCACCACCATCTCGGCCAGCGTCACCATGCGGTCATGCTCCCACTTGTTGGGAGTCATGTTGAAGGTGTCCTTCTGGTACCAGCCGGTTTCGGTGCCGGTATGGCCGTAGGCGCGGATGTCGAGGTCGACCTTCAGCGCGGTGAAGCCGCCCTCCAGCACCTCGTCGACCACCGCCTGCACTTCGGCCATGTTCATGCCGGGCGAGACTTCGCAGTCGGCATAGACGCGGATGTCGTCGCGGAACTTGCCGCCCATCAGCTCGTAGATCGGGACGTTCAGCGCCTTGCCCTTGAGGTCCCACAGCGCGATCTCGATGCCGGTCAGCGCGGTGATCAGCGCGCCGGCGAAGCCGCCCTCGAACACGAGGCTGCGGCGGGTCTCCTCGAAGATCGCATCGATGGCGAACGGGTCACGGCCGATCAGCCGCTCTTCCAGTTCCTTGATGATGGCGATGGCCTGGTAGCCGCCGTGCACGCATTCGCCGATGCCGGTGATGCCGGCGTCGGTGGTGATCTTCACCCACAGGTGCATGCAGTGGCCGGTACTGGCCGCCGTCTTGACCGACGTAATCTTCATTCGAGTATTTTCCTCCATCGCGCGCGTTCTCCAGCGCGCAGCAGCGTTGTAGCGACAGCTTTGAGGTACGTCGAGCATCGGGCGGCCACAGGTGGCCCTGTTCCCCGGAAAATGCCCCGGATCGCACTGAGCAAAAAGTACTAGGCGGGCCGCCTGCGACTACGCATGCCGGCGTTCCCGTCGCAATGGAGCGTTGACATTCCGCCGCTGCCTGCGCGACGAAGGCGATCATGGTCACCCTCAAGGAAATCGCGAACGTGGTCGGCGTATCGACGGCGACGGTGAGCCGCGTGCTCAACTTCGACGCGACGCTGTCGATCACCGCGAAGAAGCGCCA
>JBQCFF010000353.1:0-3978 GCA_051959485.1 Devosia sp.
GAAGCGCTGATCGGTGAAGTCTTCGGCATCCGCTGCCAGATCATCAACGATCCGGTGCACGACCGCCCGATCTGCATTCCGATGCGGAACTCCTCGCCGCGGTTCAGCGCCGGGCAGTGAAGCTGGCAAGCAGCTTCTCGATATCCCTGACCGAGGCGATCGACACGACCTGGTCGGGTGTGAGCCTGGCACCGAGATGGCTTTCCAGTTCGGCGACGATCGCCATATGGCCGAGGCTGTCCCAGCTGGGCAAAGTGTAGAGGTCGTCTTCCAAAACTACGACTTCCGTCCGCAGCGCCCGCGCAACCAGCACGCAGGCCAGTTGGCTAGCTTGCATTTTCGTCTCTCCAGAACCTGCCGGCACGCCATTCGTCCCGGAATATTTCGAAGTTCACGAAATCGATGATGTCTCCTGTCACCGGATCCATCAGGTGCCGATGCCAAGTACCGACATGCGAGAATCCGAGCTTCCTGTAGGAGAAAATCGAAGAGATATTGCTGGCATCAACCTGACCGTGGAAGCGCTCGACGTTCGTATGACGGAAGAACTGGTTCATGAGTTCTGCCCGCACTTCGACCACGACGTCCTTGCCCCACCATGATCGATCATGGATGGCGACCGCACCAGATGCCGATCGATAGCCAAGGAGCCTGACTGTGTTGGCGCCGATCGGCTGCGTTTCTCCCTTCGGAGTGATGGAATAGACGAACCGACGGGACGACCTGGGGATCGGGCCGCGGAGGTACCAATCGAAGAGAGTTTTCGGTTTGCTGGACTGAAACAGTGCCCGCAGTATCTGGGGATCCTTGCGCCAGCCGCGGGTGACGTGGAGTGCCTCCCAGACGTTCAAGGACTTGAGCACGAATCGCTCGGTCTCGAAGCTGCTGCGCAGGCGCGATGCTTCCATCAGCGCGAACTCAGCCGGTCGCGCACGGTGGTGCGCACCACCTTGCCCCGGTCATTGCGGGGGATGGCATCGACGCGCCACAACCGGCTCGGGACGGCCTCGGCTCGCACGCGATCCCGGCACCAGCTCTTGATCCCCTCCTCGTCGAACGCCGCGCCGTTCCGCAGCACGACGGCGGCGGCAACCAGCTCGCCGGCCACCGGGTCAGGAATGCCGAACGCGCAGGCCTCGATGATGTCGGGATGGCGCTCGAGCAGCATGTCGATCTCTTCGGCCTGGACCTTGATGCCGCCGCGGTTGATCTCGGACTTGAGCCGACCGACCAGTGTCAGCTGCTCGCCGGCTGCCAGCTCGCCGATGTCGCCGGTGCGTAACCAGCCGTCCACGAAGGCTGCTTCATCGAGATCCGGGCGGTTCCAGTATCCCAGCATCATGCTGGGGCTCCGGACAAGAACCTCGCCCCGACCGGATCGGGCAATCTTGCCTGCCTCGTCGAGCACGGCAAGAGCGCCGCCCCAGGGGGACCCGACATAGCCGTCCCGCCCCGCGGCCTCGGCAAGCGAGCCGCCGCCGATCCAGTTCGCGGTCTCGGTCATGCCCAGCATGTTGAACACCGCGTCGGTGCCCGCCCATTCTGCGATCGCCCGCCACTGCTCGATCGACAGCGGGGCGGAGCCGACATGGATGCGGTCGAGCATGTGGCGCGGGCGTGGCGACACCCGCAAGGCGATCTTCCAGAACGAGGGCACCGAACTCATGAAGCTGATGGCGCGCTGATCCAAGGTTTCGGCAAGGCGGTTCAGCGCCTTCATGTCGGGTCCCTGCCACAGATGCACCCGCCCACCGGCCAGCAGCGGCGTCAACACGTTGCCGATCAGCCCGTGCCCGAAGAACACCGGCAGGACGCAGAGGCTTTCGCGCAGGGTGTCGGTGCCGATGGCAGCGATGTTGAGGTTGGCGCGGGTGAGCAGCGAGCGGATGGAATGCGCGATGCCTTTTGGCTGGCCTGTCGTGCCGGACGTCATCAGGACCAAGGCCGGCTCATCGAGCCCGAGGGGCTGCGCGGGAGGTCCGGACAATGACGGGAGTTCGGCAGCGGCATCGAGCCAGACTGCGGCGCCGGTGGCAGACTTCACGATGCCGCGTTCGTCGCTCCCGAGCTGCGGATTGACGGCGACCGCTATCGCACCCGCCTGCCAGCAGGCCAGCAGGTCGATGACATAGCGGATGGGATCTGCATGGCCGACGACCACCCGGTCACCATGGCCGATGCCCGCCGAGGCCAGGGCACCAGCGCGCTCCGCGACCGCGGCCGCGATAGCTGCCGCATCCAGCTCTTCGCCACTGCTGACGTTGGCCAGCCTCGCCGTGGCGGGAAGCAGGGCCGCGAAGTCCATGCTGGCGACGGCAGTCATCGTCGTGGCACCAGGTATTGGCAGGGCCGGAACAGATGATGCCGGGCGGCAGCCATGCGGGACTTGGGATAGGCCAGCACCGTACCGGGCGACACTAACCGGCGATAGGGTCGCTCGACGGGATCGACATCGCGCGCCAGCTCGGCCGCAGCGGGAACCTCGAACAGCTTCGCCACGAGGTCGAGACAGAGCCCCACCTCGAGCGCGAGACCAAGCTCGGCGGCAAGCTGCGGCAGCATGGCGACGTCGTGGAGCCCCAACCGCCGATACGTCTGCAACACGTCGACCAGCATCTTGAGCTGATGTAGCTTGTGGCCGAGCGTGGCATGCACCACGACGGTGCAGAAACGCGCCAATTCAGGCGAAGCGGCTTCGCTGCGCTTCAGTTCCGCGTAGCCGAAGCTCACCCGGCGGCGGAGCGCGGCGTAATGCACCAGGTTGCCGTGGACCTCGACCAGCAGCGCCGGGATTTCGGGATGGATCCACTTCTGCTCCTGATTCGACTCGGTATGGTCCATCACCGGCTTGCGGTACAGGCGATAGCCCAGCCCATGCAGCAGATCGGCCAGCGCCGCATGGGCCTCGGGCGAAGCCACGATGTCGAGATCGGTGAACGGCCGGTCGGCCCGCGTCGGATAGGCCGCATCGGCCAGTTCAGGGCCCTTGACCACGGCAGCTGCCACTCCGCGCGCGACCAGCGCATTCACCTGCGCCGACACCATGCGAAGGTGCAGCATCGGCCCGATCCAATCCGTGAGCTGCCGACGGAGCGTTCCGAGTCGCGGCTCCGGCACCTGATCCCCCAGCTTGCGCAGCACGATCGGCAAGACTCGGTGGGTCTCGGCGAGGTCTAGCACCGCCTCGATGCTGTCGGGCGCAACCGGCACGGCAGCCCGCTCCGGATCTGCGAGCTGGCAGAATGTTGCCTCGAGATCGCCCGACATCAACAGCCGCCTGGCGCGGCGGCCTCTAGGCCGCGGGTAAGTACTGCGCCGAGATCGGCCGGATCGGCCCCCGCGACGAGGCGGTACGTCGGAACCCGCCGGACCACCGCCGCCAGCGCTGCGAGGTGACCGGCATGGCCTGCAATCACCCCGATGCTGCTGGTGCGCAGGTGATCCGCTGCGGCGACGCCCAGCAGCTCAGCCTGACCAGCCGGACACAGCTCGCTGGTTGCACGATCCCATCGGTCGAGCAGGCAGATTGCCGCTACCGGGCGGGGGGTGCTGTCCTCGACCCGGACTGCGTCGCGCAGGCGGGCGAGCGGCAGGGCCTTCTCGTCTTCGTCGCTCCATTCCCCGACCAGCAGCGGGGCAGTCCAGGGCAGCATGCTCGCCGTCCGGCGGTGTACCTTCAGCGCCCTTGGCAGGCTCCAGGCCGTCACCTCGTCGCCTGCTACCCGGCAGATGACAAGATCGTCCGAGCAGAGGCCGAAGCCCGCTCCGCCCAGCGCCAACGCGGCAGTGGTCTTTCCCGCACCGCTCTGGCCGATGATCGTGACGATGCGACCATCCGGCAGCGTCAGGCCGGCGGCATGGATCGGAACCTGCCCGGAAGCGCGCAGCGCAGCTTCGAGGGCGAGCATGCCGAGGTTCATCGCTACTCGTCGTCGCTCATGCGGGGCGACAACAATGGTCGCCGACCGATCCGCGATG
>JBQCFF010000354.1:0-2146 GCA_051959485.1 Devosia sp.
TGCTCTGGGGCCGGCACGACGCCTTCTTCGACCTCGCCGAAACCCTGTCGTGGATGCAGGCCCTGCCGCGCATGGAGGCGCACATCCTCGACGGCGGCCACTTCCTGCTCGAAACCCACGCCGCCCCAGCCGGCGCGCTGCTGGCCGAGTTCGTCCGGCGGACCGGCTAGGGGGCGGTGGGCGCCACCGGTTCAAAACACAGCGCAACCAACCTCGTCTCCTCCCCCCTGGCGGGGGAGGGTAGCAGAGCTAGGAGCGAAGCGACGTAGCGGCGCTAGGGAGAGGGGGGCAGCGTCAGGGCAGGGCGGTGGCCCACAAACAGCGCTGCCCCCTGGCATCGAAGGTCGCGCTTCGCTATCGCGCACACCTCGGCGACCGGGTTGGGCAGCGGCACCATGTCGGCCCGGCCAGGCGGGATCGCGCTCCGCCCCTAGTCGAGCTTGCGGGTTTCCTCGTTCGCGATGCCGAGGCTCCGCTCGATCATGGCGATGTCTCGCGGCGTGGGGTTGTCGAGCCGCGCGATGGCGAGGAACAGCTCCTCGCATCCGCCCGGGCTGGCGATCCCCATCACCTGCCCCATCGTATCGCCGATGTTCACCCAGGAATGCGGCACGTTGGGCGGCAGGGTGACCACCGTACCGGTGGGCGCCTCGATGGTCTCGGTGCCGCAATGGAAGCGGAAGGTGCCGGCAATGACCCGAAACACCTCGGTTTCGCGCGTGTGGGTGTGCGGCTCGGGGCCTTTGCCGGGCGGCACGAAGGTTTCCCACATGCCGATGGCCCCGCCGGTCTGGGCGCTGGTGGCATGGACGAGGATGGGACTGCCATGCGGGGCACGGCCGAGCTGGGGAGAATCGGGAAAGGAAACGACGGCAACACGCGAGGTCATGACGCTATCCTCCGGTTATCGGCCGGAGGGTAGCAGAGACCGGCTCAGCTGTTGAGCCCGAACATCTGGTCCTGGCCCTTCCTGAGCGGCGCGCTACCCGTTCAAGGCACAGCGCAACCCACCGCGTCTCCTCCCCCCTGGTGGGGGAGGGTAGCAGAGCTAGGAGCGAAGCGACGTAGCGGCGCTAGGGAGAGGGGGGCAGCGTCAGGGCAGGGCGGTGGCCCACAAACCTCGCCGACCCCCGCTCCCTAGTTTCGCTAGGCGGCAAGCCGCCAAGCTCCACTACCCTCCCCCGCCAGGGGGGAGGAGACGCCGTTGCGCGCCCGGCGCCCCTCAGCTCAGCTGTTGAGCCCGAACATCTGGTCCTGGCGCTGCCGGAGGGCGTAGAGCCGGGTCGTCTGGTCGGGCAGGGCGTTGGCGGTGGTCAGCAGGTCGCCCTTCCTGACCGGCGCGGTGACCTTGCCGCCCTCGAGCAGCCCCACCGGCACGGCGTGCCGCGCGCGCGCGTCCTCGATGGTGAGGACGAAGCTGCGGTAGCAGGTCTCGCCGATGGCATCGAAGGTCTCGCCTACGGCGAGGTCGCGCTTCGCCACCGCGCACACCTCGGCGACCGGATTGGGCAGCGGCACCATGTCGGGCCGGCCGTAGAGCATGATGCGGGCCGCGGTCAGCGGCACTTCCAGCGAAGTGAGGTGGTAGGGGCGGAACAGCGCGTAATACGGGCCCTTGCCGACATGCAGGTCGTCCATCCGCTCGATGATGCGCGGGTGCTCGGCCTCGACGATGACGAACACGCCCGGCGCCACGCCTTTGCCGACGGTGTAATCGACGACGCCCTTCTTGTGCAGCACGCCGCCCGCTTCCCTGGGGATCAGCACCTTCGCCATCTGGTCGCGGTCGGCGGCAGGGCCGTGCATGCCGGGGATGTCGGGCACGAGCCCGGTGGCGTTGGCGATGCAGGCCATCTCCACCATGGTCTTGCTGCCATCGACGAACTCGACCAGCATGCGCGGGTTCATGTTCCGGCGCAGCGCTTCCTCGCGATAGTCGTCCGGGACGGCGTCGTGGTTGAGCGGATTGTTCTTGCCCTTGCCCGCGCAGACGATGCGGTAGCCGAGCGCGGTGGCGAACTCGATCAGCTCCATGCAGCTCGAGGGCTCGTCGCCGGCGCCGACTGAATAGACCACGCCCAGCTTGTCGGCCTGCTGCTTCAGGTACGGGCCGATGGTGACGTCGGCCTCGACGTTCATCATCACC
>JBQCFF010000355.1:0-10509 GCA_051959485.1 Devosia sp.
ATCAGCCAACCTCGCGCCGGCCAGCCTCGCTGCCATCGCCTCGATCGACATCAAGGCCGACGAGCCGGCCCTGCACGCCGCGGCGCGCCATTTCGCCGTGCCGCTCCGCCTGTTCTCGGCGGCCGAGCTTGCCCAGGAGCGTTACCGTCTGCAGCAACCCTCGGACTATGTCGAGGAGACCGTCGGCACGCCCTCGGTCGCAGAGGCGGCCGCGCTGAAGGCCGGCCCGCTGGTGGTGCAGAAGCAGAAATCCACCCGCGCCACCTGCGCCATCGGCCGCGCACCGCGTCCCATCGAGGCGGAACAGTTCGGCCACCGGCCGGGCGTCCTGCACCTCGTCGGCATCGGCCCGGGCGAGGCTCCGCAACGCACCGCCTCCGCCGTGGCCGCGCTGCAGCAGAGCACCGACTGGGTCGGCTACGGCCTCTACCTCGATCTCGTGGCCGACCTGCGCGGCCGCCAGTCCGAGCATCGCTACGAACTGGGCGAGGAAGAGCCCCGGGTCCGCCATGCGCTCGAGCTTGCCGCCCAGGGCAAGGTCGTCTCGCTCGTCTGCTCCGGCGATGCGCAGATCTACGCGATGGCCGCGCTGGCCTACGAACTGCTCGATGCCGAGGGCGAGCGCGCCCTCTCCGCGCCGGCGCGCCGCGTCAATGTCGAGACGCACCCCGGCGTTTCGGCCTTCCAGGCCGCCTCCGCCGCGGCCGGCGCCCTGATCGGGCACGATTTCTGCTGCATTTCGCTCAGTGACCTGCTCACCCCGCGCGAGGCGATCCTGAAGCGGCTCGAAGGGGCCGCGCTCGCCGATTTCGTCACCGCCCTCTACAATCCGCGCTCGCAGCGCCGCACCGATCTCATCGAGGAGGCGAAGCGTATGTTCCTTGCCCATCGCCCGCCCGATACCCCGGTGGTCATCGGTTCCAACCTCGGCCGCCCGAGCCAGCGGGTGCGGGTGGTGACCCTCGACGCGTTCGATCCGGGCGAGATCGACATGCTCACCATCGTGCTGGTCGGCGCCAGCACCTCCAAGGCGTTCCTGCGTGGCGACGGGCTCAAGGCCTACACCCCACGCGGCTATGCGGCAAAGGCCAGCCGATGACCGTCTATTTCATCGGCGCCGGCCCCGGCGCGCCCGACCTCATCACCGTCCGTGGCCAGCGCCTGATCGAGCGCTGCGCGGTCTGCCTCTATGCCGGTTCGCTTGTGCCAGCCGAAATCGTGGCGACGGCGCCGGAGGACGCACTGGTGCGCGACACCGCCCCGATGCACCTCGACGAGATCATTGCCGAAATCAGCAAAGCCCATGCCTCTGGCAAGGATGTGGCCCGGGTGCACTCCGGCGATCCATCCATCTACGGGGCTGTCGCGGAGCAGATGCGGCGCCTCGATGTTCTCGGCATTCCCTACGAGGTCGTGCCCGGTGTGCCCGCCTTCGCCGGCGCGGCCGCGCGCCTTGCCGCCGAGCTGACGCTGCCCGAGATCAGCCAGACCATCATTCTCACCCGTACCTCCGGCAAGGCTTCGGCCATGCCGGAGACGGAGAGCCTCGAAATCCTCGGCCAGTCCCGGGCCACGCTCTGCATCCACCTCTCCATCCGCAACCTCGGCTACGTTGAGTCCGCGCTGACCCCGCACTATGGCGCCGATTGTCCCGTGGTCATCATCTACCGCGCCACCTGGCCCGACGAGGAGGTGATCCACACCACCCTGAGCGAGATGAAGGCCCGCGTGCGCGAGGAGAAGATCACCCGCACCGCGCTGATCATGGTCGGCCGCGTCTTCGGCGAGACCCGCTTCCGCGATTCCAGTCTCTACGACGAAGCCTACGCCCACATCCTCCGCAACGCCGGCAAGAAGAAGCTGAGGGCAGGATGACACCGCGTGCCGCCCTCGTGGTTCGACCAGCTCACCATGAGGGCTACTGCCGGAGCCGACCGGCCACCGCCATCAACGCCCTCATCCTGAGCTTGTCGAAGGACGAGGGCCCCGCACCGCCTTCACCCCAGTCGCAACGCCGCAATCGCCTGTCCCACCGTCGGCACCTCGTGCGCCGGCGGCAGTTGCGGCCGGGCGATCATCAGCACCGGCAGCCGCAGTTGCAGCGCCGCCTGCAGCTTGGCCTCGGTCTGCACCCCGCCGGAGTTCTTGGAGACGAGGTGGGTGATCCCCTGCTCCTGCAGCAGCGCCAGCTCGCCCTGCGGATAGAAGGGTGGTCGCGCGATCAGCGAGGTGGCGTTCACCGGCAGCGGCCGTTCGGGCGCCTCGATCGAACGCACCACGAAGCTGCAGTCGGTCCGCGCCAGATACGCCTCGAGCCCGGTGTGCCCCACGGTCAGCAGCGCGCGGGCGCCACGCGGCAGGCTCTGTGCCGCCTCCTCGGCCGTGGCCACATGCTTCCAGAACGCATATTGCGGCTCCTGCCAGCCCGGGCGCATCAGGCGAACGAGCCTGAGTTCCGCCATCTCCGCCCCGCGCACCGCGGTGTGCTTGATCCCGGTTGCATAGGGGTGCGTGGCATCGACGATCCGGTGGAAGCCCTCATCGCGCAGGTACTTCGCGAGCGCCTCGCCGCCGCCGAAGCCACCGGTCCGCACGTTGCCCGGCAGTTGGGCCGGTGCGGCTGTCCGCCCCGCCAGCGAGGTGGTGACCTCGTGCCCCATGGCGACGAGCCCGGCGGCGAGCAGCCGCGCCTCTTCGGTGCCCCCCAGGATCAGGATCTTCATCGTCGAACTGCTATTCCCCCGGCCACCCCCGGCCGCAGCCGCACTATAGGTCCTGCCGTCGGCATTTCGCAGCATTTTTATCGATCGGCGGCGCCGGCATGAACGGCCTTGTCATTGCGGCGCCGCGCTCGGGCTCGGGCAAGACCACCGTCACCCTCGGGCTACTCGCCGCGCTCCGGCGCCGTGGCCTCGGCGTCGCCCCCGCGAAATCCGGGCCAGACTACATCGACACCGCGATCCTCGGCCGCGCCGCCGGCCGCGAGGCCATCAACCTCGACGCCTGGGCCATGTCGCCGGCCCGCCTGCGCCAGCTCGCATCGGACCACGCCGCCGCGGCCGACCTGCTTGTCGTCGAGGGGGCGATGGGCCTGTTCGACGGTGCCGCCGACAACCGCGGCTCCACCGCCGACCTTGCTGCGGCCCTGGGCCTCCCGGTGATCCTCGTGCTCGATGCGGAACGGCAGAGCCAGTCCATCGCCGCGCTGGCCCATGGCTTCGCCACCTGGCGCTCCGAGGTCACGGTCGCCGGCCTGATCGTCAACCGCGCCGCCAGCACCCGCCACGAGGCGATGCTGCGCAGCGCCCTGGCCGCCCTGCCGATCCCGCTGCTCGGCGTGCTCCCCAGGCGCGAGTCCCTCGCGCTTCCCGACCGGCATCTCGGCCTCGTGCTGCCGGATGAAGTCGCGCGCTTCGACGAGGTGGTAGCGGCCGCGGCCGACGTGGTTGAAGACTACATCGACCTGACGCTGCTCACCGCCCTGTCGGCCCGCCTTCCCTCGCCCAGCCCGGCCGCTTCGGGGGCATTCCAGTTGCCGCCGCTGTCCCAGCACATCGCCGTTGCCCGCGATGCCGCCTTCGCTTTCCTCTACCCGCACTGGCTCCGCGACTGGCAGGCGCAGGGCGCCACACTCAGCTTCTTCTCGCCGCTGGCGAACCAGGCTCCCGATCCCACGGCCGGGGCGGTCTTCCTCCCCGGCGGCTACCCCGAGTTGCACGGCGCAACGCTTGCCGCCGCCGAGACTTTTCACCATGGCCTGCGTGCCGCCCGCGACCGTGGCGCGCTCGTTTACGGCGAGTGCGGCGGCTTCATGGTCCTCGGCCAGTCGCTCACCGACAAGGCCGGCGTCGCGCACCGGATGGCCGGGCTTCTGCCGCACGAAACCCGCATCGACCGGCCCAAGCGGGTGCTCGGCTACCGCCGGCTGGCCCATACCAGCCCGCTGCCGTTCCCGGCACGCCTCACCGGCCACGAGTTCCACTATTCGAGCGCGCGCCGCACCCACGGCATCCCGCTGTTCACTGCCACCGACGCGCTGGGCGAACCGTTGCCACCGATGGGCCTCGTCGATGGAAACGTCATGGGCTCCTACGCCCATGTGATTGATATCGCTTAGCTCAGTATGGCTTGCGGAGCATGTAGGTGTCCATGATCCAGCCATGGCGCGCCTGCGCTGCCGAGCGTTTCGCCGCGATCTCGTCCATCACCTCACCGACGGGCCCGGCGACCAGGATCTCCTCCGCCGTGCCGAGATAGGCGCCCCAGAAGATTTCCGTCTCCGCGTCGGCGAAGCGCCTGAAGGCCTGGTGGTTGTCGAGCATCACCACGGCGCTCGACAGCCCATCCGCCTCGCCTTCGCCGACCCGGCGGCCGGTGGTGATCGTCACCGCCTCGCCGACCCGGTTTAGCGTCACCTGATGCTGCGCCGCGAGCGCCTGCGGCGCCGAGATGCCGGGAATGACTTCGATGGCGAAGTCCCAGCCGCTCGCCTGCATGTCCTTGAGAATCCTCAGCGTTCCATCATAGAGCGTCGGGTCGCCCCAGACCAGGAAGGCGCCGGTGCCGGTTTCGCCGAGCTCGGCGAACAAGGTCCGGTAGGCGGCCTCGAGCTTGTCGCGCCACTCCTCCACCGCCTCGCGATAGCCCGGCGTCTCCGCCTGCCGGCGCGACGGGATGGCGAACTCGACCAGCCGGTAGCGTTGCTCCGGCACGAATCGCTCCAGCATGCCGAGCCGGATCGCGTTCAGTCCGGCCTTCTCCAAGCCCTTGTCGGGCATGAAGAAAACCTCCGCCCGCTGCATGGCGTTGATCGCCTGCACCGTCAGGTAGTCCGGGTTGCCGGCGCCAATGCCGATGACGAGGATGGTTCGCATGCGACATCCCTACCGGATCGGCGCGGCACCCGCTATCACTCGCGCATGACCGCACGCTCCATCATGTTCATGGGTACCGGCTCCGATGTCGGAAAATCCCTTTTGGTAGCGGGACTTGCGCGCGCCTGCACGAACCGGGGCCTGCGCGTGGCGCCGTTCAAGCCGCAGAACATGTCGAACAACGCCGCCGTTACCGCCGATGGCGGCGAGATCGGGCGGGCCCAGGCGCTGCAGGCGCGGGCGGCGCGCCGCGAGGCGATCACTGCGATGAACCCCGTCCTGCTGAAGCCGGAGGGGGAGACCGGCTCGCAACTTGTGGTGCGCGGAACCCGCGTAGGATCGTACAAGGCACGCGAATACTGGTCAAAACGGCGTGAACTTCTGCCAGCTGTGCTGGCCGCCCACCGCGAGTTGGCCGCCGACGCTGACCTGGTGCTGGTGGAGGGAGCGGGCAGCGCGTCGGAGGTGAACCTGCGCGCCGGCGACATCGCCAATTTCGGCTTCGCCCGCGCCGCCGACGTCCCGGTGATCGTGGTGGCGGATATCCAGCGTGGCGGCGTCATTGCCGCGCTGGTCGGCACGTTCGCCGTCATCGACCCCGCTGATGCGCGGTTGATCGCCGCCACGCTGGTGAACAAGTTCCAGGGCGACCCGGCTTTGTTTGCCGATGGCAATCAGTTCATTGCCGAGCGCACCAATCGACCCTGCCTCGGCCCCGTGCCCTTCTTCGCCGAGGCGAACCGGCTGCCGGCGGAGGATGTTCTCGACCTCCATGAGATGACACCCCCACGGCAAGGTGAATACCGCATCGTCGTGCCCCGCCTGCCGCGTATCTCCAATTTCGATGACCTCGACCCGCTGCGGCTGGAACCCGGGGTCAGCGTCGAGATCGTCGAGCCTGGCCGGCCGCTGCCCCGCGGCGACCTGATCATCCTCCCCGGCAGCAAGTCGACGCGTGCGGACCTCGAAGCGCTGCGCCAGCAGGGCTGGGACATCGACATCGTCGCGCACCACCGCGCCGGTTCGCGCGTGCTCGGGCTCTGCGGCGGGTTCCAGATGCTGGGCCGAAGCATCGCCGACCCCGAGGGCCTCGAAGGCAGCGCCGGCGCCTCCCCAGGCCTCGGCCTGCTCGAGGTCGAAACGGTCCTCGGCGACCGCAAGGAGCTGCGGGTCGAGCGCGCCACCTCGGCCCTGACCGGCGATCCGCTGACCGGCTACCACATGCATATGGGCACGACGCGCGGCCCCGGGCTGCGGCGCCCGTTCGCCCGGATCGGCGATGGCACCGACGGCGCCGTGTCGCCCGACGGCACGGTGATGGGCACCTACCTGCACGGCCTCTTCGCCGCCGACGCCTTCCGGCGCAACTTCCTCGGCGCCGCCGCCACCACCTCGACGCTCAACTACGAGGCGACCGTCGACGCCACGCTCGACGCCCTCGCGGCGCATCTCGAGCTGCACCTCGATCTCGACCAGTTGCTGAGCCTCGCCCAATGACGGCGCTGCTGGCGCTGGTGGTCGAACGGCTGGTCGGCTACCCGGAATCGCTGCTCGCGCGCATCGGCCACCCGGTGATCTGGATGGGCCGGCTCATCGCGCTGCTCGACACGCGCCTCAACGATCGGACGCGGGGCCGGGGCGTCCTGGCCCTGGCGTTGCTGCTCGCTGCAACGGCGGCCGTCACCGTGCCGCTGGCCGCCCTGCTGCGCAGCGTTCCCTTCGGCTGGGTCGTCGAGGCGGTACTCGCCTCGTCGCTGCTGGCGCAGAAATCGCTCCGCGATGCCGTGCAGGCCGTTGCCGCCGCGCTCGCCCGGTCGCTGCCCGAGGGCCGTACCGCCGTCAGCCATATCGTCGGCCGCGACCCCGAGAGGCTGGACGAGGCGGGCGTCTCCCGTGCCGCGATCGAGTCGCTGGCCGAATCCACCTCCGACGGCGTGGTCGGCCCGCTGGTCTTCCTCATCCTCGGCGGCCTTCCCGGCATCGCGCTCTACAAGGCCGTCAACACCGCGGATTCGATGATCGGCCACAAGACCGAGCGGCACCTCGCCTTCGGCTGGGCCGCCGCCCGCCTCGATGACCTGCTGAACCTGGTCCCCGCACGGCTGACGGCGTTGCTGGTCGCAGGCGCCGCTTTCTTCGTGCAGGGCGCCCAACCCGAGGCTGCCTGGGCGACGGCGCTGCGCGACGCGAGGTTGCACGAAAGCCCGAATGCCGGCTGGCCCGAGGCGGCCTTCGCTGGCGCCCTCGGTTTCCGGCTGGGCGGGCCGCGCAGCTACGCCGGCGAGGTGGTCGAACTGCCGAGTTTCGGCACCGGCCGGGTCGATCTCGGCCCGCCCGAGGTCGAGCGGGCGCTGCGCCTCTACCGCGCCACGCTCAACCTGATCCTCGCTGCCACGGCGCTGGTAGCGCTCGCCGTCGTTCGAATCTAGCGCCTGTCCCCGGCATAGCCGCGCTTGAACTCGATGCGGGTGCCGTGGAAGGCGTAGGTGTCGTCGTTGGCGACATAGTGGGTCGGCTGCGGCGCCATCTTGGCGATCAGCGGCGGCTCGAACTCGGTAGGTACGGGCAGCGGGATCTGCTTGCCGTTCGCGTCGAAGTCGCGCGCCTGCCTGATCATGCTGTCGATGACGAACACCGAAGGCCAGCGGTGGTGGTGCGGCTTTTCGATGGCCCCGGGCGCAATGCTCACCGAGACCACGCGTATGTTGTCATCCTCGTAGAGCACCTGGTGGTTCTCGGGCGCGGCCAGCACTGCGTCGAGCGCGGGGTCCCAGGTAGCGGGGTCGTTCACGTCCATATCGATGACGGTCATGGCAAGTCTCCTCTCGGCGGCCCTGGCGGCCGCACCGACTCTCCTCGCCGGGCGAAGCCGGCAAGTTCCCGAATACGAAGTGAGAAGAACCTAGAAGCGCCAAACTTGCGAGTTTAAGGCTATTGAAGCGCTTCAGTAATGTGATATCCCGAACATCACGCAGCGTCAACAGAAATCATGAAGCGCTTCAAAGAAGGCCGCATGTGAACAAGCCCATCAAGCTGTCCGATGTTGCCCGCGCCGCCGGCGTCTCCCTCGGCACCGCCTCGAACGTCTTCAACCGCCCGCATCTCGTCCGCACGACGATGCGCGACCATGTGAAGCGCGTCGCTGCCGAGCTCGGCTTCTCCGGACCCGATCCTGTGGGCCGCCTGCTGATGGGCGGCAAGGCGAACGCCATCGGCGTGCTGCCGGCCGGCGACATGTCCGTGGCCTTCACCATCGGCAGTCCCTACCTCAGCGCGCTGCTGCTCGGCATCGCCGAGGTCTGCGACGCCAACGGCGCGAACCTGCTGGTGGTCTCGGGCGCCCGCGACCGCAAGGCATGGGCCATCAACCACGCGCTGGTGGACGGCTTCGTTTTGGGCAATCTCGACGAAATCCCGCTGCTCGCGGCGCGCCAGCGGCAGGTGCCCTTTGTGCTGATCGACGTCGATGCCGGGCCGAATACCAACTCGGTGGGCGTCGACGGCCGGGCGGGGGCACGGCTCGCGGCCGAGCACCTGCTGGGGCTGGGGCACCGCCGCTTCGCCATCCTTGCCGTGCAACGTGCGCCGCGCGAGCCGATATGGCACCGGCCCGCGACTTCGCCGCGCCAGCTCAAGGGCGGCTATCCGCTCGATCACGACAAGCTCGCCGGCTACGCCGATGCCCTGGCGGCGGCCGGCATCCCGATCGACTCCGTCCCCATGGTCGAGGCGTTTCCGCCGCTGGCGCAGCAGGGCGCGCAGCTGCTGCTCGACAAGGCGCCGGAGGCGACGGCCATCCTGGTGATGGCCGACCGCAACGCCATCGCGCTCCTCGCCGAGGCGCGGGCCCGCGGCATCGACGTGCCCCGCCGCCTGTCGGTGATCGGCTTCGACGACGTGCCCAACGCGCCGCTCGCGACCCCGCCGCTGACCACGGTCCGGCAGGACACGGTGGAAAAGGGCAGGGCGGGCGCGCGACTGCTGTTCGAGGGCGGGCCACCGCGGCAGCTGAAGCTGCCCGTGGAACTGGTGGTGCGCGGCTCGACCGGCCCGGCCCCTTGAGCGCGGTCCCACCAGCCCGGTCAACGGCACCGGAGACGGCGTACGCCTCGTGCACCCGCGGGGTCGCCGCTTCGACGTCCGGCGCCTTGCCCTTCAGCACCATCGGCAGTCCGGCGACCACGAAATAGGCGTCCTCGCAGATCTCGGCGAGGCGCTGGTGCGCCGAGCCCGCCAGGTCGCGGAACATCCGCGCCATGGCGTTGTCGGGCACGATGCCGAGCCCCACTTCGTTCGACACCAGGATCACCCGCGCCCGGTCGATCGCCGCGAGGGTCGCGGCCAGTTCGTCCACCGCCGCGGCGACATTGCGGTTGGCGACGATCATGTTGGTGATCCACAGCGTCAGGCAGTCGACCAGGATCGCGTCATGCGTTTCGGCGGCGCGCCGCAGCGCGTCGCTCAGCTGCAACGGCTCTTCCAGCGTGGCAAAGGCGCCGCTGCGCTGCTGCTGGTGCGTTCGCACCCGGTCGCGCATCTCCTCGTCGAGCGCCTCGGCAGTGGCGAGATAGACCGGCCGTTGCCCGGCGCGCATGGTCAGGCGCTCGGCAAACCCGGTCTTGCCCGAGCGCGCGCCGCCCAGCACCAGAACGTGACCCATGGTGGCCTCCTGTCATTGGTGAACCCAATGCTGCCGCCGCACCATCGATCCGCCACCGGCGAGTTTTCTTCCGTCTTGCCCCGCGCTGCAAGCGGCTCGGCAGGACCGAAATCGATTGCTTTCCCTACTTTCGTCTAGGCCCCTTTCGCATTATGGTCCCGCCGGACTCGCGGGGGGCTCCCGCGTCAGCTCAACCTCAAATCGAGAGCGGCAAGCGTGGCTAAGTACTATCTCGGCGTCGATGGCGGTGGCACCAACTGCCGTATCCGCCTCGCGAACGAGAGGCTCGAAACCCTGGCCGATGCCTCGGGTGGCCGTTCCAACCTGCAGATCGAAGGCGGCGAGCCGGCTTACCGCTCCATCACCGAGGGCACCCGCGAGGTGTTCCGCAAGGCCGGCATCGACATGGCCGAGGCGGCCAACACCGCCGCCTGCTTCGGCATGGCCGGCGGCCGCCTGCCGTCGGCGCGCGCCGCGTTCGAGCAGCGCTCCTGGCCGTTCAGGGCGGTCCGCGTCTACGACGACATCGACATCGCCCGGGCCGGCGCCCATGGCGGCGCCGACGGCGCGGTGATCATCGTCGGCACTGGTTCGGCCGCCCTCGCCCAGGTCGACGGGCAGCGCCACCAGGCCGGCGGCTGGGGCTTCCATATCGGCGACCAGATGAGCGGCGCCATTCTCGGCCGCGAGCTGGTGCGCTACGCCGTGGAGGCGGCCGACGGCCTCGTGCCGGCCTCGCCGCGCCCCGTGGCGGTGTACCAGCGGCGCGGCGGCACCATCGACGCGGTGATGGACTGGTCGTTCCCGCAGGACCCGCGCGGCCCGATCGCGGCGACCGCCGGCGCCCCCTCGACGCTGCTCGGCCGCGCCCCGGCGGAGTACGGCGCCTTGATTCCGCTGTTTTTCGACTATTTCGAGAAGGGCGACCCGGTGGCGCAGCAGCTGATGCAGCTGCAGCTCGACTACATCGACCGC
>JBQCFF010000356.1:0-4890 GCA_051959485.1 Devosia sp.
GCGGTGTCGAACGGGATTGGCGGATTCGGGGCCACCATTGCGCTCCTTGGGGCGAGCGACTAGTAATTCGGCATCAGCAATGCCCCTGTTTGTGAAGGATTGGCAATGGCCTTGACTCTGACCACCCCTAACACCGTGCTCGGGGCGCTGAGCCCGAAAACCGGGACGGCGCGGCTCGCCACCAACCTCGCGACCGTCGTGCTGGGCTCGCTGCTGCTGTGGGCGTCCGCCAAGGTCAGCGTCCCGGTGACGCCGATCCCGGTGTCGCTGCAGACCTTTGCCGTGGCGGGGCTGGCCGCGGCGTTCGGCTGGCGCGTCGCGGTGTCGACGGTGCTGCTGTACATCCTCGAAGGCCTCGCCGGGCTGCCGGTGTTCGCCCTTGGCGGCGGCCCGCAGTACCTGCTGTCGCCGTCGTTCGGCTTCATCGCCGGGCTGCTGCCGATGGCCTTCATCATCGGCCTCGCCGCCGACCGCGGCCTGTCGGGCAAGATCGTGCCGCTGTTCGGCGCCATGCTGCTCGGCGATGCTGTGGCGTTCGTCGCCGGCTACTTCTGGCTCGCGGCCTTTACCGACTTCACGATCGCCTTCGAGAAGGGCGTCGCGCCGTTCGTGCTGTGGGACATCGTCAAGATGGCCTTCGCCGCGGTGACCGTGGCCGGCCTGTGGCAGGTGGCGAAGAAGCGCGCCTGAGCCGCTGTTTCACGTGAATCGAAAGGGCCGATCCGGTGGGGACTGGATCGGCCCTTTCTTTTTGACCTGACGCGGACGGGGCTCGGGGTGTTGTGGGGTGCTGGAGGCCCGGCCGCTTGGAGGTCAGGTGGCTGCTAGTGGGTGAACACCGCCAGCGACCCGTCGGCCGCTACTCCGACGGCAATCACGTCGGAGGCTTCGGTGCCCTGTGCCTCGAGCCATGAGTTCATCGAGGCATTCGCGGCGAGCGCAGCCTGAAGCTCGCCGATCTCGTCGGCATTGGCGCTGAGCGCCAGGTCGAGCGCGGCCTGGTTGTCCGCGGTGACCATGCCGGAAACGTCGTAGGTGGTGCCGTTGGCGACGCCGTCGACATTGGCGAAGGCGCTGGCACTCCAGTTGCTCTGTTCGATCAGCCGCACGACCCGGCCCAGTTCGTCGTCGGCCGACAGCGTGTCGGCGGCCGAGACCTCACCGGTGGCCGAGGCGTCGCCCGAGGTCCCGCCGGTGCTGGCCGAGCCCGTGAGGCCCAGGTTGGCGTTGAGCGACAGGCCCGACTCGCCACCCGCGGCACCGGCACCGAGCGTCGCCGATGCACTGCTGTCGCCACCGAGCGACACCGACGCCGATCCGCCCAGGTTGAGGCCCGCGGCGAAACCGGGGGCCGTGCCCAGGGCAAGGCAGGCGGCGGCGAGGGCGAGGGTTTGAAACTTCATGGTCTTGGTTCCTCCGTGTTCTGCGAACCAGTTACGGCGAACACACTGCTCGCTGCCGGCTGACAGCTGCGTGAGTCCGCCGTCAGGGTTTCGTCAGCTTGCCGCTGCTAGGCTCGCGCCATGCCCCTGAACCTCCTGCGTTCCACCCTGGCCTCCGGCGCCCTCCTGCTGTTCCTGGCCGCGGCGGGCGGCGCGCAGGCGCTCGACCTCGGCGCCAGCGTCGGCGGCGTCGACCTCGGCGTCAGCACCGGCGATGGCGGGGCCAGCGTGGGCGTCGGGATCGGCGGCGACGGCGGCCTCGGGGTCGACCTCGACGTGGATCTCGACGGCGATGGGGTTCCCGACAGCGATGCGGCCGGGCAAGGCATCCAGCCGCTCGGGCAGGAAGGGGCGCTGAAGGCCGTACAGGCCAACCGCGCTTTGCCGCTGGCGGACATCCTCAGCCGCGCCCGGCTGCTGGCCGAGGGCGAGATCATCGACGCGCAGTTGATCGAGGTGCGGCGGATCCTCGTCTACCAGATCAAGGTGCTGGGCAAATCCGGCGATGTGAGCGAGCTGTATTTTTATGCTCGCTCCGGCGCGCCGGTCGCGCCTAAATAGCCGAATCATGCGGGTTCTGGTGGCCGAGGACGATCGGAGGATCGCGGAGGCGCTTGCCACATCACTGGCGGCGGCGGGCTTCGTCGCGGAAATCGAGGCGGACGGCGAGGACGTCTGGTTTCGCGGCGACACCGAGGATTTCGACGCCATCATCCGCGACCTCGGGCTGCCCACCCTCGACGGGCTCACCATCCTGAAGCGCTGGCGCAAGGCCGGCCGCACCCTGCCGGTGCTGATCCTCACCGCCCGCGGGCACTGGGAGGAGCGGGTCGAGGGCATCGAATCGGGCGCCGACGACTACGTGACCAAGCCCTTCCGGGTCGAGGAGGTGGTGGCGCGCATCCGCGCCATCGTGCGGCGCTCGGCCGGCCTCGCCTCGTCGCGGCTCGAGATCGCCGACCTGGTGCTCGATACCCGCACCATGCAGGTGAGCCGCGACGGCGTGCCGATCAACCTCACGCCGCAGGAGTACAAGCTGCTCGCCTACCTGGCGCACCAGCGCGGCCGCGTCGTCTCGCAGCTGGAAATCACCGAGCATCTCTACGCCCAGGATTTCGAGCGCGAATCCAACTCCATCGAGGTACTGGTAGGGCGGGTACGGCGGCGGCTGGGGAGCGACATCATCAAGACCAAGCGCGGCTTCGGCTACTACATGGGCAACCCCGCGGAATGACGCCGCGATCGCTGCGGCTCAGGCTGCTCGGGGGCGCCGCCCTCTGGATCATGCTGGCGCTGGTGGTGGCCGGGCTGGCGATCGGCTGGATCTTCCGCGCCAATGTCGAGCGGCAGGTGCAGCAGGGGCTGGTCGCCGGCCTCAACCGGCTGGTGGCGCAGATCGACCCGTTCGCCCCCGTGCCGGTCCCCGAGACGGCGCTGCCCGATCCCCGCTACGCCACGCCGTTCTCCGGCCTCTACTGGCAGGTCGAGGATGCCGCCTCCGGTGCCGCCTGGCGCTCGCGCTCGCTGTGGGACCAGGTGCTGGCGACCGGGACGGCCCCTGCCGGATCGGGCGAGGTGTTCGTGACGCTTCCCGGCCCGGACGGCCAGTCGCTGTCGGCGCTGCTGCGCGACATCCGCTTCGCCACCCCCGATGGCGAGGTCCGCAGCTTCCGGGTAACGCTGGCGGAGAACCGGGCGCTGCTCGACGAATCGATCAACCGCTTCGGCATCGACCTCGCCATCGCGCTCGCCGTGCTGGGGCTGGCGCTGGTCGCCGCGGCGGGCCTGCAGGTGCAGCTCGGGCTGTTGCCGCTGCACAGCGTGCGGGCCGGCATCGGCGCCGTCCGGCGCGGCGAAGCCCCTGCCCTGCCGCCCGACTATCCGGCCGAGGTGCTGCCGCTGGTGGGCGAGGTGAACGAACTCCTCACCCAGCAGCAGAAATCCATCGACTTCGCCCGCGCCCGCGCCGCCGACCTGGCGCACGGGCTGAAGACCCCG
Organism: Devosia sp.; assembly: GCA_051959485.1. Taxonomy (GTDB): domain Bacteria; phylum Pseudomonadota; class Alphaproteobacteria; order Rhizobiales; family Devosiaceae; genus Devosia_A. Next base: position 3,441 of record JBQCFF010000356.1, read on the forward strand.
CTCTCGGTGCTGAAGTCGCTCGGCACGGAGCTGGCCGACAAGGGCGACCCGGACAGCGCCCGGCTGGTCGACGAGATCGCCACCGAGATGGACGACCGGGTCGACTACCAGCTGCGGCTGTCGCGCCTCCGCTTGCGCACCCGGGCGCACCAGCTCGCTGCCTCGCTCAACGAGGCGGTCGACCGCACCGTCGCCGTGCTGGTCCGCACCCGCGACGGCGAGCGGCTCACGTGGCAGGTCGACCTGAGCCCCGGCCTCGTCGTCGACATCGATCGCCACGACCTCACCGAGCTGGTCGGGGTGATGCTCGAGAACGCGGCGAAATGGGGCAAGTCCGCCGTCCGCGTCGAGGGCCGCGCCGAGGGTGGCACGGCGCTCCTCACCATCGCCGACGACGGGCCGGGCCTCAGCGAAGCCGAGATCGCCAAGCTCGGGGTGCGCGGGCAGCGGCTCGACGAAAGCCGGCGCGGCTCCGGCCTCGGGGTCGCCATCGCGCTCGAGATCGTCGCCATCAATGCCGGTCGCGTCAGCTTCGGCCGCGCCCCCGAAGGCGGCCTCTCGGTCGAGCTCGCCCTGCCGCTCGCCGACACCCGCCCGCCCGGCACAGGCTGAACAACTGGAGCCTCGGGCCGCCGGTCCGCTGGCAAGCTGCCGTCGGTACGGCTATGACCAGCCGTCGTAGCAACCTGCGTGCCAGCGCCGCCTGAGCGAGGATCCCCGACGTGCATCTCGAAGACCTCCGCCACGGGCTCGTGGTCTCCTGCCAGCCGGTGCCGGGCGGCCCGATGGACAACCCCGCCAGCGTCGTCGCCTTCGCCCTCGCGGCCGTTGCGGCCGGGGCCCGCGCGCTCCGCATCGAGTCGCTCGACCATGTGCGAGAGGTGCGCGCCGCCACCACCGTGCCGATCATCGGCATCGTCAAGCAGGATCGTGAGGATTCGCCGGTGCGCATCACCCCGACGGTCGGGCTCGCCGAGGCGCTGTGCGACGCGGGCGCCGACATCGTCGCCTTCGATGCCACCCGCCGGCCGCGTCCCGCGCCGGTGCGCGACCTGGTCGCCGCCGTCAAGGCGCGGGGCCGCCTGGCGATGGCCGACTGCTCCAACCCCGAGGACGCACGCGCCGCCCTCGCGGCGGGCGCCGACATCGTCGGCACCACGCTCTCCGGCTATACCGGCGGGCCGGTGCCCGAGGCGCCCGACCTCGGCCTCATCGCGGCGCTGCGGCAGCTCTCCCCCAACGTCGTCGCCGAGGGGCGGCTCAACTCCCCGGCGCTCGCGGCCGAGGCGATCCGGCGCGGCGCGCTGTGCGTCGTGGTCGGCTCGGCAATCACCCGCACCGAGCACGTCACCGGCTGGTTCAAGGCGGCGGTGGATGCCGCGGCCGCGCCGGCGCCGACCACGCTCGCCATCGACATCGGCGGCACCAAGCTCGCCGCGGCGCTCGTCCA
>JBQCFF010000357.1:0-3644 GCA_051959485.1 Devosia sp.
CGGGGTGCGGATCATCAACTGCGCCCGCGGCGGGCTGGTCGACGAGGCGGCGCTCTACGAGGCGCTGAAGTCGGGCAAGGTGGCGGGTGCGGCGTTCGACGTGTTCGTCGAGGAGCCGGCGCAGAACAACCCGCTGTTCGAACTCAGCAACTTCATCGCCACGCCGCACCTGGGCGCATCGACCACCGAGGCGCAGGAGAACGTGGCGCTGCAGGTGGCCGAGCAGATCTCGGCCTACCTCAACACGGGCGAGATCACCAACGCGCTCAACTTCCCGTCGATCTCGGCCGAGGAAGCGCCGCGTCTCACCCCGTGGGTGCGGCTGGCCGAGGCGCTGGGCCTGTTTGCTGGCCAGCTGACCGAGACCTCGATCAAGGGCATCCGCATCGAGTACGAGGGCAATGTCGCGGCGCTCAACACCAAGCCGATGACCGCCGCCGCGATCAACGGCGTGCTGAAGCCGCAGGTGGCCGAGGCGAACATGGTTTCGGCCCCGCAGATCGCCAAGGATCGCGGCATCACCGTCGAGATCATCACCCGCGACCAGCAGGGGGCCTATGAAGGCTTCATCCGCCTGACGGTGGTCACCGAGCGGCAGGAGCGCGGCGTGGCGGGGACGATCTTCGCCAACGGCAAGCCGCGCATCATCCAGGTCAAGAACATCAACATGGATGCGGAGCTGACCCCGTCCATGCTGTACGTGACCAACGAGGACAAGCCGGGCCATATCGGCCGCCTCGGCACGCTCCTGGGCAACCTCGGCATCAACATCGCCAACTTCAACCTGGGCCGCGCCGAGGTGGGTGGCGACGCCATCGCGCTGCTGTCGATCGACGGCAATGTCGAGGAGAAGCAGCTCAAGGAGATCGCGGCGCTGCCGGGCGTGAAGCAGGCCAAGTCGCTGGCGTTCTGATTGCCCGCGCAGACGAATCCAAGGGGCGCCCGCAAGGCGCCCCTTTTGCTTTGGGTCAGCCCGGCTGGGGGCTGGCCTGGAGGCGGCGGGCGCTCCACTCCGCCAGCACGATGCCGATGGCGACGAGCGCCGCGGCGAGCAGGTGGAAGCCCTGCAGCGCCTCGCCCAGCACGATCACCGAACCGACGGTGCCGAAGAGCGGGATCAGGTTGACGAACAGGCTCGCCCGGTTCGAGCCGATCAACTCGACGCCGCGGACATACAGCATCTGCGAGATCACCGAGGGGAAGAGCACCGCATAGGCGGCGATCAGCCAGCCCTCCGTGTCGATGGCGGCGAGGCCGGTGAAGAAGGCGGGGAGGCCGGGGCCGGTGGTCGCCTGGTAGGCGAAGGCGGCGAGGATGGCGCCCACGAAGGTGGCGCCGAGGAAGCTCAGCCAGTTGGTCTGCGGTCGCCAGCGCAGGGCGATGGAATAGACCGCGTAGATGAAGCAGGCGGAGATCACCAGGAGGTCGCCGAGGTTCAGGTCGAGCGTCAGGATGCGGCCGAGGTCGCCGTGCGTGGCGATCAGCGCCACCCCGACGATGGTGATGGCGACGCCGAGCAGTTGCAGCGGCCGCACCTTCAGCCGGAACAGCGCGAAGTTCAGCACGATGACGAAGATGTTGACCGCCACCTGCTCCAGCGACAGGTTCACGCCGGAGGTCGAGTAGGCGGCGATGTACATCAGCATGTTGAAGCTGGTGAACCCGACCGCCCCGTAGAACAGGTAGAGCCACCAGCGGGCGCGGATCGTCGGCCAATCGCGCCGAAGCGGCCGGATGGCGAAGGGCAGCAGCACGAGGAGGGCGCCGACCCAGCGCAGGATGGTGAGCGAGTAGGCGTCGATGTGCCCGACCGCCATCTTGCCGGCGACGGTATTGCCGCCCCAGAAGACGTTGCAGACGATCAGGATCAGGTAGGGCCGGCTCATCACCGCATCGAAGGCGCGGGCGAGGGGCGAGGCGTTGCTGTCGGTCATCGCTCGAAAACGGTCACGCGGGGCCAGGAGGTGACCCCGCGTCCGGCTTATCGACGGTTTCGACCGGCGAGGCCAGCCCCCCGATCAGGCGGGCGGGATGTTGTGATTGCGGCGGAACAGGTTGTGCGGGTCGTACTGCCGCTTCACCTGGCGCAGCCGGGCCCAGGTGGCATCGGGATACGCGGCGCGGACGCGCGCCGGCCCCTCGTCGCCGATGAAGTTGACATAGGCGCCGCTGTCGCCCTGGTCGAGCGATGCGGCGAACTCGTCTATCCAGCGCTGCTGCCTCGCCTTGTCCTCGGCGCTGCCATCGTAGAAGGCCGCGACGTTCACCATGATCCGGCTGTTGCGGTGGGCATAGGCGGTCGCGTCCGGCGCGACGCGGCTGGCCGCCCCGCCCATCACCCGCAGCTGCGCCACCCGCACCGGCGCCGTGGACTGCTCGAGGTGGCGCATGATCGTCGCGCCTTCCGCGGGCCCGACATGGTGCATGAACAGGTTCAGGGACACGGCGAGGGGGTGGTAGTCCTCCGCCCCCGGCATCTCGGGGAACATCGCCTTGTGGTAGTCGCCCGGCTGCACGAAGTCGGCGAGCGGCTTGGCGATGGCGCGGAAGGGGGCGAGCGCCTGCTGCGCCGCCTCGTCGGGGCCGAGAAAGGCGAGCATGCCGAAGATGATGAGCTTGCCGACCAGGTCGGGAGGCAGGAACGGCAGGGGCGGAGCCGGCATCACGTGGGCGATGGTGGACAGCTCGTCCGGGGCGGCGTCCGCTGCCGCGACGAACGCTGCGACCGTTTCGGCCGTGGCCGGCAGGATCAGCAGGCCGCCGGTGAAGTGCTCGAGCGGGTTCAGCCGGTAGCGGATGCGGGTCACGACGCCGAAATTGCCGCCGCCACCCCGCAGCGCCCAGAACAGGTCGGGGTGATGCTCGGCATCGGCGGTGATCAGGTCGCCGGCAGCCGTCACCAGCTCGAAGGCGAGTACCGCGTCGATGGTGAGGCCGAGCTTGCGGGTCAGGTAGCCGACGCCACCGCCCAGGGTGATGCCGGAGACGCCGACCGTGCCGGTGTCGCCGAAGCCGACGACCAGCCGGTGCGGTGCCAGCGCTTCTAGCAGTTGGATGGCGGTGGCGCCGGCGCCGACCCAGGCGGTCCTGCGGCCAACGTCGAGCTCGATGCCGTTCAGGTCGCGAACGTCGAGCACGAGCCCGCCATTGCTGGTGCTGTGACCGGCGTTCGAGTGGCCACCGGACCGGATGGCCAGTTCCACGCCGTGCGCGCGCGCATGGTTCACCGTGCGCACCACGTCGTCGACATTCGCGGCCCGGACGATGCCGCCGGGCGTCGCGTCGATACCGCCATAGACGATGGTGCCGAGCCGCTTGAAGTCGCTGTCGGCGGGGGTGACGAACCGGCCGGCGAGACCGGGAGGCACGAGGGTCGCGTCCGCGGAGGGGGAAGTCGTGTTCATTGGACTGTCCTGACTCTGGTTGGCGCGCTGGGTCGCGGTAACATGGGAGTGACCGTCCGCCATTTCCAGATCACCGCGACGTGCAAATGCCACCGGCGCGGGCTGGCGCACGCCGGTGGCGGACGTTCATGGCCGACGCGCGCAGGTTTACGCGGCCGGCGGCACGTTGTGATTGAGCCGGAACAGGTTTTCGGGGTCGTAGCGGCGCTTCACCGCCCGCAACCGGTCCCAGGTCGCGCC
>JBQCFF010000358.1:0-9033 GCA_051959485.1 Devosia sp.
GATTGCAAACCTATCCGGCGCGGGGCGAAGCCGCGCGTCACGGCGGGTTCAGGCGAATCTGCCGAGCGCCCGCTATTCCCACTCGATCGTGCCGGGGGGCTTGCTGGTGACGTCGTAGACGACGCGGTTGATGCCGCGCACTTCGTTGATGATGCGGGTGGCGGCGCGGCCGAGGAAATTCATGTCGTAGGGGAAGAAATCGGCGGTCATGCCGTCGACCGAGGTCACGGCGCGCAGCGCGCAGACGAACTCGTAGGTGCGGCCGTCGCCCATCACGCCGACGGTCTGCACCGGCAGCAGCACGGCGAACGCCTGCCAGATCTTGTCGTAGAGCCCGGCCTTGCGAATCTCGTCGAGGTAGATGGCGTCGGCGCGGCGCAGGATGTCGAGCTTTTCGCGCGTCACGCCACCCGGCAGGCGGATGGCGAGGCCGGGGCCCGGGAACGGATGGCGGCCGACGAAGCGGTCCGGCAGGCCGAGCTCGCGGCCGAGCGCCCGCACCTCGTCCTTGAACAGCTCGCGCAGCGGCTCGACCAGCTGCATCTTCATGCGCTCGGGCAGACCGCCGACATTGTGGTGCGACTTGATGGTGACCGAGGGGCCGCCCGAAAAGCTGACGCTCTCGATCACGTCGGGATAGAGCGTGCCCTGGGCGAGGAAATCGGCGCCGCCCATCTTCTTCGCCTCTTCCTCGAACACCTCGATGAAGAGCCGGCCGATGGTCTTGCGCTTGGTCTCGGGGTCCGTCTCGCCTTCCAGCGCACCGATGAACTTGTCGGCGGCGTCCACGTGGACGAGCGGGATATTGTAGTGGTCGCGGAACATCGAGACCACCTCGTCGGCCTCGTTCATCCGCATCAGGCCATGGTCGACGAACACGCAGGTCAGCTGGTCGCCGATCGCTTCGTGGATCAGCAGGGCGGCCACCGAGCTGTCGACGCCGCCGGAGAGGGCGCAGAGCACCCTGCCCTTGCCCACCTGCGCGCGAATCTTCTCGATGGCGCGCTGGCGGTAGGCGTGCATGGTCCAGTCGGACTTGAGCCCGACGACGTTGTGCACGAAGGCGGCGAGCAGCTTGCCGCCGTCGGGCGTGTGTACCACCTCGGGGTGGAACATGGTGGTGTAGTAGCGCTTCGCCTCGTTCACCGCGATGGCGAACGGGGCGTTCTCGGAGGTCCCGACCACCTTGAAGCCGGGCGGCAGCTGGGTGACACGGTCGCCGTGGCTCATCCAGACCGGATAGCGCCCGCCGACCTGCCAGAAACCGTCGAACAGCGGCGAGGCTTCCTTGATCTCGACGTCGGCGCGGCCGAACTCGCGGGCATGCCCGCCCTCGACCACGCCACCCTGCTGCAGCGCCAGCGTCTGCTGGCCGTAGCAGATGGCGAGGATGGGGACGCCCGAGTCGAACACCGCCTGCGGGGCCCGGGGGCTGCCCTCGTCCAGCACCGAAGCCGGGCCGCCCGAGAAGATGACGCCCTTCGGCCTGAGCCGCTGGAACGCCTCGGCGGCCGACTGGAACGGGTGGATTTCGCAGTAGACGCCGTTCTCGCGCAGGCGGCGCGCGATCAGTTGCGTCACCTGCGAACCGAAATCGATGATGAGGATGGAGTCGGCGGGGGCGGAAGCGGCGGGCTCTGTCATGGCCGGGAGATAAAGCGGAGCCCCGGATTTCGCAAGCCTTCCGGCCATCCGGTCACTGCAGGGCAGCCCGGCTCAGGCCGAAGCGGTGGCGGCGCCGCCGGTCTTGGCCAGCTTGCCGACGAGGTTGCGGTTGAAGCTGGCGTCCATCGCCTGCTTCAACTCGCTGTCCGCCGCGAGCGCCGCGCGCAGCCGCCCCTGGTCGAAGGCGAGGTAGCGGAGCGGCTTCACCACCAGGGCGGTGGCGCTGGCGGCAGCGCCGGTGACGAAGCTCATCTCGCCCACGAAATCGCCCGGCCCGCATACGGCGACGATGCTGCCGCCGCGCTCGATCTGCACGACCCCGTCGGCGATGAAGATCAGCTCGCCCACCGGCATGCCCTCGGTGGTCAGCCAGTCGCCGGGTTCGGCGTGATGCAGCTGCGCCAGCCGCAGCAGCCGGCGGATGGTCCGCCGGTCGACGCTGGTCGGCATCGACTCGGCGAAGTACCGCTCGTGCTCGGCGAAGCGGTGGCGGCGTGCATAGTACCAGAGGATCATCAGCTGGCCGACATTGACCGCCACGAAGATCACTTCCCAGAAGACGACGACCGGATCGACTTCGAAGAAGGCGCGGTTGACGATGCGGATGAGCCCCGCCGCAATGGCGATGGCGCGGAGCCACCCCATGCTGTTCATCAGCATCGACAGCACCAGCAGCGCGTATGGCAGATGCGTCAGGAAATGCGACATATCGAGCATGCGCTCGAGAAACGTGTCGAAATTCATTGTGACCGCAATGTCTTGATCCGCTACGGCTGCAGTAAAGCCGCAGCCGGCGCGCGCGGTCAACGAATCATCTACTTCGCTGGTATTTCGCGCCGCTCAGTTGAGGATAGCGATCGAAAGGTTGAGCAGGCTGGCGAACAGCACCCAGGCGGCATAGGGCACGAACAGCAGAGCCGAGGCCCGGTCGCGCGACCAGCGGTTGGCGATGAAGGCGAGCACTGCCCCGTCGATGGCGAGGATCACGACAAAGGCCAGCCAGGCCTGGTGCAGCTGGAACCAGGTCGGCGACCATAGCCAGTTCAGCACCATCTGCGCATACCAGAGCTTCATGCCCGTGCCGCCCGGCTCGGCCATGAACGTGCGCCAGCCGGCAATCGCGATCAGCACGTAGAGGGTGAACCACACCGGGCCGAACACCCAGTTGGGCGGGTTGAACGGCGGCTTCTGCAGCGCCGCGTACCACTGGTCGGGCGCCGTCATGAAGCCGATCAGGCCGCCGACGCCGATCACCACGGCGAGGAACAGGACGAGCAGGCCGATGGCCCGCGGGTTGCGAAGGTGGGGAACGGTCATGGTGCTCATGCCGGCAGCAACGCCGATCCGCGCACCGGAGTTTCAGTTCATCGCGACGATGGCGCCGGTCATCGCCGTGACGTAGGCGATGTAGAGCACGTTGGGCACGAACAGCCAGAACGATACCCGCTCCCGGCTCCAGGTGCGGACGGCGAACCACACCATCAGCACCAGGATGGCGGCGATCACGACCAGTGCCAGCGGCGGCGAGCGCACGATGAAGAAGGCGGGCGAGAACCTCCAGCTGATGATCAGCACGGCGAGCCAGAGCCGCATCTCGGTGGAGTTCGAATCGAGCACCCAGTTCCGCCAGCCGGCGATGGCGAAGGCCGCCGACAACACGATCCAGAGGACGCCCGAAACCACGTCGGGCAGCAGGAAGGGCGGCATCTTGAGCTGCCCGACATACTCTCCGGGAGTGGCGATCAGGCCAACGACCGAGCCGATCCCCAGCACGACGAGGAGGAACACCAGCAGCAGAGGCCAGCTCTGCCTGATCGACACTGAAGGCATACTCACCGCCGCAACGCCCGCACGCTTACGCGGAATATCAGCCAACCTGGCGCAAGACTATGCAATAGAAGCCATCGGTTCCACTGCTGTGTGGAGTGACTGCAACGCCACCCTCGGGCGAGAAGCGGGCCCGCACCCTGCTGCCGGCGAAGTGGCTCATCCACAGCGTGTTGGCGGGCAGCGCCGAAAACTCCGGATGCGCCGCGAGGAAGGCGGTGGCCTGCCGCTGGTTCTCCTCGGGCAGCACCGAGCAGGTGATGTAGACGAGATGCCCGCCGGGCTTCAGGAAGCGCGCGCCCTCGAGCAGGATCTGCCGCTGCTCCTCCACCCGCTGCGCCAGCTGCTCGGGAGTGAGCTTCCACTTCGCCGTCGGCTGCCGCCGCCAGGTGCCCGAGCCGGTGCACGGGGCATCGATCACTACGCGGTCGAGCCTGCCCACCAGGTCATCGAGCGCGCCGGGCTTGGGCGGGCGCACCTGCACGTTGCGGACGCCGTTGCGCTTCAGCCGGTCGTAGATCGGCGCCAGCCGGGCGCGGTCGCTGTCATAGGCGAAGATCTGGCCGCGGTTCTGCATCGCCGCGGCCATGGCGAGGGTCTTGCCGCCGGCACCGGCGCAGAGGTCGAGCACCTGCTCGTTGGGCCTGGCGCCCGCCAGTTCCGCGACGATCTGGCTGCCGAAATCCTGCACCTCGAGGCCACCGGTGAGGTAGCCCTCCTCGATCTGCACGTTCGGCGTCCGGCTGTCGCGCGCGCCGGCCGGGAAGCGGATGCCGTTGGGGATGAGGGGCGCGTCGTCCGGGTGCAGGTGGTCGAGCGAGCGCAGCATCCGCTCGCGCGTCGATTTCAGCGTGTTCACCCGCAGGTCGAGCGGCGGCCGGCCGGAAAGCCCGCGCGCCTCGTCCACCCACGTCTCGCCGAAACTCTCGGCGAGGTGCGGCGCCGCCCATTCCGGCACGTCGCCCCGCACATGATCGGGCGCGCCGGCGAGCGGCTCGGCGGCGGTCAGCCGCGCCGCCTCGTCGTCCGACACCGGGGCGGGCGCGAAGCGGTCGCCGGAGAAGCTCGCGTTGAGCTTTTCGACATCCTCGCCCCACTCCCGCACCACGACGCTCAGCACCAGCGCGCGCGGCGCGTCCGAGCCCATGGCCCAGGCGTGCGACGCCTTCCGCCGCAGCGCGTCGTAGACGAGGTTGCCGATCGCCGCCCGGTCCCCTGCCCCGGCGAAGCGGTTGGCAAGGCCCCAGGCCTTCAATGCCTCGGCGACCGGACGACGGTGCGCGTCGATATCGGCAAGCACGGCGATGGCAGCGGCGATCCGGCCCGGCAGACGCATCCGGTCAGTTCCCGCCGCGGTAGTTGGGGGCCTCGCGGGTGATCGAGACGTCGTGCACATGGCTCTCGTGCAGGGCGGCGCCGGAAATCTTCACGAACACGGAGTTGTCGCGGAACTCCTGCAGGTTGTGCGCGCCGGTATAGCCCATGGCAGCGCGCAGGCCGCCGGCGAGCTGGTGCAGCACGTTGCCCGCCGGGCCCCGGTACGGCACCTGCCCCTCGATGCCCTCGGGCACCAGCTTGAGCGTGTCGCGTACCTCCTGCTGGAAGTAGCGGTCGGCCGAGCCGCGGGCCATGGCGCCCACCGAGCCCATGCCGCGATACGACTTATAGGAGCGGCCCTGGTAGAGGTACACCTCGCCCGGGCTCTCGTCGGTGCCGGCGAGCAGCGAACCGACCATCACGCAGGAGGCCCCGCCGGCCAGCGCCTTGGCCAGGTCGCCGGAGAACTTGATGCCGCCGTCGGCGATCACCGGCACGCCCTGCCGGTCGGCCTCCTCGGCGCAGGCCATCACGGCGGCGAGCTGCGGCACGCCGACCCCGGCGACGATGCGGGTGGTGCAGATCGAGCCGGGGCCGATGCCGACCTTCACCGAATCCGCGCCGGCGTCGATCAGTGCCTTGGTCGCCTCGCGGGTGGCGACGTTGCCGGCGACGATGCGGGTGGAATTGCTCTCCCGCTTCACCCGCTCCACCGCGTGCAGCACGCCGGCCGAATGGCCATGCGCCGTGTCGATCACCAGCAGGTCGACGCCCGCATCGATCAGCGCCAGCGAGCGCTCGTAGCCGGCATCGCCGACGCCGGTCGCCGCGGCGACGCGCAGGCGGCCGTGGGCGTCCTTCACGGCATTCGGGTTGAGTTGCGCCTTCTCGATGTCCTTGACGGTGACCAGCCCGACGCAGCGGCCCTGGCCATCCACGACGAGCAGCTTCTCGATGCGGTGGGCATGGAGCAGGCGCTTGGCCTCGTCCTTGCTCACCCCGTCGCGCACCGTGACGAGGTTTTCGCGGGTCATCAGCTCGGCGATGCGCTGGCCCCGGTTCGAGGCGAAGCGCACGTCGCGGTTGGTGAGGATGCCGACCAGCTTGCCCAGGTGGCGGCCACCGGCGCCGCCATTCTCCACCACCGGGATGCCGGAGATACGGTTGGCCTGCATCAGCGCCAGCGCGTCGGCAAGGGTCGCGTCGGGGCCGATGGTGATCGGGTTCACCACCATGCCGCTTTCGAAGCTCTTCACCTGCCGGACTTCCTCGGCCTGCTGCAGCACGTCGAGGTTCTTGTGGATCACCCCCATGCCGCCGGCCTGGGCCATGGCGATCGCCATGCGGCTCTCGGTGACGGTGTCCATCGCCGAGGAGAGGATCGGGATGTTGAGGAAGATGTCCTTGGTGACCCGCGTGCCGATCTCGACTTCGGTGGGCAGGACGTCGGAGTGGGCGGGCTGCAGCAGCACGTCGTCGAACGTCAGCGCGCTTTCACCGGTGATGGAAGTAACGATCTTCGCCAAGGGGTGGGCCCTTCCCTTCTGATCCAGCAGAAAAACGGAAGCCCGCGGGCGGTTACGACTCGTTACCGGCCCACGGGTTGGCGAGGGTGATTACCACCCGCCCGGCGGTTTGGGAAGCGGGGAGCCCAGCGCCGCAGGCATGCGAGCCATGCCGGCCCGTCACATTCTTCCCGGACCGCCCTGACTCCGGCCGCCCGGAGGAGTAAGCTCCCCTTGCGGTCGCGCCTCGAACGGTGCGGAACAATCGCACCGGGGAGGACGACGCCGAGCGGACACATCACCAACGGAGGAGTAGATGGCAGACAACGGCAGACAAGCCGGGCCCCGGTGCATCGCGCTGGTCGGGCCCTTCGCGAGCGGCAAGACCTCGCTGCTCGAAGCCCTGCTGGCCCGCACGGGGGCCGTCTCCCGGCAAGGCCGCGTCAAGGACGGCAACACCGTCGGCGACGCTTCCGCCGAGGCCCGCGCCGCGCTGATGAGCGTCGAGGCCAACGTTGCCGAGACCGAGTTCATGGGCGAGCGGCTGACCTTCATCGATTGCCCCGGCTCGGTCGAGTTCCAGTTCGAAGCGCTGCCGGTGCTCGCCGCCTGCGACCTGGCGGTGGTGGTGGTCGAGCCCGACCCCAAGAAGGTGCCGGCGCTGCAGCTGATCCTGCGCGACCTCGAAGCGCGGCAGGTGCCGCACGTGCTGTTCCTCAACAAGGTGGACAAGCTCTCCGGCTCGGTCCGCGAAGTGCTCTCCATGCTGCAGCCGGCAAGCCGGGTGCCGCTGGTGCTGCGGCAGCTGCCGATGATCGAGGGGGGCAATGTCACCGGCGCGATCGACCTCGCGCTCGAGCGGGCGCTTGTCTATCGGGAGGGCGCCGAGAGCGAGGTGGTCGCCCTGCCCGACAGCGCGAAATCCGAGGAGATGGCGGCGCGCACCGCGATGCTCGAAAGCATCGCCGATTTCGACGACACCCTGATGGAGCAGCTGCTCGATGACGTGGCGCCGGAGCGCAGCCTGGTCTTCAACGACCTCGTGCAGGAAATGCGACAGGGCACGATCGTGCCCGTGTTCCTCGGCTCGGCCGAGCACGGCAACGGCATCACGCGCCTGCTGAAAGCCATCCGGCACGAGGCGCCGACCGTCGCGGAGACGCGTGTCCGGCTGGGCCTCGGCGACGTCGCCGGCCCGGTGCTGCAGGTCATGAAGACCGTGCACACGCTGCGCGGCGGCAAGCTCTGCGTCGCGCGGCTGCTTTCGGGGACGCTCGAGGACGGCGCCGTGCTGCGCACCGACGACGGTCGCGAGGCGAAGGTCTCCGGCCTGTTCCGCCTCCTGGGACAGGAAACGAGCAAGCGCGACGCCGCCCAGGAGGGCGAGACCGTGGCGCTCGGCAAGGTCGAGGCGGCCCGCACCGGCGACACGCTTTCCGCCACCGGCATCGCCAACCTCGCGCCGCTGCCGACCGCGCATCCGCTGATGTCGATCGCCATTGCCGCCAGGGAGCGCAAGGACGACGTGCGGCTGTCGGTGGCGCTCGCCAAGGTGCTGGAAGAGGACCCGTCGCTGCGCGTCAGCCATGTCGCCGAAACCGGCGAGACGGTGCTCGAGGGCCACGGCGAGATGCACCTGCGCGTCGTCGTCGACCGGCTCGCCGGCAAGTACGGCGTCCCCGTCACCACCGGCACGCCGCGGGTGCCCTACCGCGAGACGATCCGCAAGGCGACCAGCGTGCGCGGCCGCCACCGCAAGCAGTCGGGCGGGCACGGGCAGTTCGGCGACGTGGTGCTCACCATCGAGCCCCGACCGCGCGGGGTCGGCGTCGGCTTCGCCGAGACGATCACCGGCGGCGTGGTGCCGCGGCAGTACATCACCTCGGTCGAGGCGGGGGTGCGCGAGTACCTGCAGAGCGCCGGGCCGCTGGGCTTCCCGGTGGTCGACGTGGCCGTCACCCTCACCGACGGCTCGTACCACACGGGCGACAGCTCCGACCTGGCGTTCAGGCAGGCGGCGCAGCTCGGCATGCGCGAGGGCATGCCGCAATGCGATCCGGTGCTGCTCGAGCCGATCATGGACGTGACGGTGTGGTGCCCGTCCGACAGCACGGCGCGCATCAACGCCATCCTGCCCCGCCGCCGCGGCCAGATCATCGGCTCCGACACGCGGCAGGGCTGGGACGGCTGGGACGAGATCCGTGCCCAGGTCCCGGCCGCCGAGATGCAGGACCTGATCGTCGAAATCCGCTCCGCCACCGCCGGCGTCGGCAGCTTCGTGATGGAATTCGACCACCTCGCCGAACTCAACGGCCGCATGGCCGACGAGGTGGCCGAGCGGTACGGGCGAGTACACTGAAGGCCGGGGGCGTGCCGCTGGCTTCGGCCCCCATCCCAACCCACACCCCCTGTCACCCCGGCGCAGGCCGGGGCCCATCCTGAGCGCTTTCCACCCCGGTGACCGTACGGCTACCCCTCAGGCTGGATCCCGGCCTCCGCCGGGATGACAGCGTAAAAACATTAAATATCACAATCACTTACCGACTTATCCCCGCGCCTTCCAGCCATGCCATACTGTCCTCGTCCGCTGCACCGAAGCGAGATCATGACGAGTGGTTGGTGCGGCGGAGGTCGGGTGGTTCGGGAGTCGTCCCGGGCCAGGTCGAAAGTACCGCGGCATGGGCCGGTTCGCCGGTCAAGCCGCTGCAGACGCGGGGAG
>JBQCFF010000359.1:0-2707 GCA_051959485.1 Devosia sp.
GCGACGACGGCGTCCCAGCCCTCGGAGGTGGCGAGCTCATCCATGTCGGCGGTGCCGCCGGTGGCGTTCCACTCGGCGATTTCCGGGCCCTTCAGCTGCACGGCAGCGGGGGCATTGCCGGCGACGACGTCGGCGCGAAGCTTGGCCAGGGTGTTGGCGGTGTGACCGGCAATGGCGGTCTGTTCCCAGGTGCCGCCGGCCGCGGTGAACATCTCACCGAGCTTGGCGATCGAGGCGGCATCGTTGCCCGAGGCCCACTGGTGCAGCATCAGCACCTTGGGTTCGGCCATGGCGGTGCCCGACAACAGGGCAGCCGTCATCGTTGCGGCCGCGCCCAGCGCGACCTTCGACTTGAAGTTCATGTCTGTTCCTCTCCCACAAGCACCCGCGCCACTCCGACTCTACTGGTCGGCCCCTGTGGACACTTGCGCTTTTCTCCTGCCGGTGCACATCCTCCAGCACACCGGTCACATTAGTTCTATGGTGAACTTATTCTTCTTGTCAACGCGCTGAGGGGAGCGCCGAGGTGAACAAGATCGAGCTGAGATCCCTGCTCGCCGATCGGGCCGTGGACACGCCGGCGGGGCGGATCGTCCGCATGCTGACGGAGCGCGGCGCGCTCAGCGCAGCGCAGCTGTCGCGGCTGACCGGGCTGGCCAAATCCACCGTTTCCACCGCACTCTCCGAGCTGCGCCGCGCCGAGATGGTGCTCGAGGCGGGCAACGAATCCGGCGGCAGCGTCGGCCGGCCGGCGACCGCGCTGACGCTCAATCCGAGGGCCGGCACCTGCATCGGCATCCTGATCGGGCAGACGGAGATCCAGGTCATCGTCGCCGACGTGGCGCATACGGTGCTGGCCGATCGGATGACCGAGCTGGAGGCGGGCTACACCCCGGCGAAGGCCACCGACGTCATCCGCGAGCTGGTGGCCGAGGCGTACGAGAGCCAGTGGCAGTCGCCGGCCGGACTGCTGGGGGTGGGGGTGGCGGTCGGCGGCCCGGTCAACCCGGCGAACGGCCGGATGCTGCGGGCCGGCGGCATGCCGGACTGGGCCGGGGTGGACCTCAAGGAACTGCTGGAGCCGCTGTTCGAGGGCGTGCCGATCTTCTGCGACAACGAGAGCAACTGCTCGGCGATCGCCGAAATGACCTGGGGCGCGGCGCAGGGGCACGAGGACTTCATCGTCTACACCCTCGACCTCGGGGTCGGCGGCGCCATCGTCTCGGGCGGGCGGGTGCTGCGGGGTGTTGCCGGCGGCGCCGGCGAGTTCGGCCACGTGGTGATCGACCCGGCCGGTCCGCTGTGCCGCTGCGGCAACCGCGGGTGCCTCGAGGTCTATGCGAGCTTCCGCGGCCTGCTGGGTGAAGCCGAGCGGCATTTCGGCCATGCGATGCGGATGAACGAGGTGGTCGAACTGGCGCTGGCCGGCGACGATTTCTGCCGCTCGCTGGTGGAGCGGGCGGGAGAAGCGGGCGGGCACGGGCTCGGCGTCATCGGCTCGGTGTTCGACCCGCCGCTGGTGGTGGTCAGCGGCCGGCTCGCCCGGACCGGCGAGATGCTGCTCGAACCGCTGCGGCGGGGCTACGAGCGCTACGCGCTGATCAAGCACGACGACGTGCCGGAATTCGCCCGCACCCAGGTGCGGGCCAGCAGCTTCTCCGATGGCGCCTGCCTCGGCGCCGTCGGCCTGGTACTGCGCCACCACGGCCGGCTGGCGAACTGAACGACTGAGCTCCGCCTGCCTCAGGCCACGGGCATCCGCGTCTCGACCAGCTCCGCCCAGTACGAGGTGCCGTGCGGGATGGCGTCGTCGTTGAAGTTGTAGCGCGGATGGTGGACGCCGGCGCTGTCGCCGTTGCCGATCTGGATATAGGCACCGGGGCAGACCTGGAGCATGTAGGCGAAATCCTCGGCGCCCATGATGGCCGGGGCCTCGACCACCGGCTTGCCGGCCACCCTGGCCGCCACCTCGGCGGCGTAGCCGGTCTCGGTTTCGGCGTTGACCATCGAGGGATAACCGCGCTCGTAGCGCACCTCGGCAGTGGCGCCGAAGGCCGCCGCGGTAGAGGTGGCGATCGCCTTGAAGCGCTGCTCGGCCAGCTCGCGCACCGACTTGTCGAAGGTGCGGACGGTGCCGCGCAGTTCGACGTGCTCAGGGATGACGTTGTAGGCATCGGATTCGGTGCGGAAGCTGGTGACGGAGACGACCAGCGCCTGCAGCGGATCGAGGTTGCGCGAGGCGATCGACTGCAGCGCGACGACGATGTGGCTCGCCACCAGCGTCGTGTCGATGCCGTCATGCGGGCGGGCGGCGTGGCTGCCCTTGCCGACGACGTCGACGGTGAAATTGTCGGTCGCCGCGTAGAACGGGCCAGGACGGATCGAGAAGCTGCCGATCGGCAGGCCCGGCTGGTTGTGCATGCCGTACACTTCCCTGATGCCGAAGCGCTCGATCAGCCCGTCCTTGACCATCGCCTCGCCCCCTGCCCCGCCCTCCTCGGCGGGCTGGAAGATGACCGCGACGCTGCCGTCGAAATTGCGCGTCTCGGCCAGGTACCGGGCGGCGCCGAGCAGCATGGCGGTGTGCCCGTCATGGCCGCAGGCGTGCATCTTGCCGGGGGTCGTGCTGGCATAGTCGAGCCCTGTCGCCTCGAGGATGGGCAGTGCATCCATGTCGGCGCGGAGGCCGACGACGTGGCCGCGCGTG
>JBQCFF010000360.1:0-13103 GCA_051959485.1 Devosia sp.
CCCCCTCACCCGGCCTTCGGCCGACGTCTCCCCCAGACGGAGAGGGGAGGTGGTGGCGTCGCCGGTTCCCCACCTCTCCCTTCGGGGGAGAGGTCGCCGCGGCGCGGCGGGTGAGGGGGCCGTCTTCGGAGCCCCGTTAACCCCAGCAATGGTCGGGTGAGGGACTGATCATCGGGGTGCGGCGGTATGGCGAGAGCAGCGTCATTGCCGAGGTGATGGTCGAGGGGCGGGGGCGGCACCTGGGGCTGATCCGGGGCGGGCGGTCGAGCAAGCTGGCGTCGACCCTGCAGGCCGGGAACTCGGTGCAGCTGACCTGGCGGGCGCGGCTCGAGGAGCACCTGGGCACCTTCACGCTGGAACTGACGGATTCGCGGGCGGCGGGGCTGATCGCGGACCGGGTACGGCTCTACGCGAGCCAGCTGGTGTGCGAGCACCTGCGGCTGCTGCCGGAGCGCGATCCGCATGACCGGTTGCTGGCGCTCGCCATCGGGCTGCTCGACCGGCCGGCGACGACCCGCGAGCTGGGGGCGGCGCTGGCGCGCTTCGAACTGGTGCTGCTCGAGGAGCTCGGCTTCGGGCTCGACCTGATGAGCTGTGCGGCGACCGGTACGACGATCGGGCTGACCCACGTGTCGCCGCGCACCGGGCGCGCGGTGAGCCGGGCGGCGGCGGAACCTTACCTCGACCGGCTGCTGCGGCTGCCGGGCTTCCTGATCGGCGAGGGCGAGGCGGATGTCGAGGCGGTGCGCGAGGCGTTCGTGCTCACCGGGCATTTCCTCGAGATGCATGTATGGGGCCCGCGGCAGCTCGACCCGCCGGCGGTGCGCGAGGCGCTGATCGAGGCCGTGAGCCCGCGCTAGGCCGGCGCCTCCGACGCGACGCGGCGCCGGGCGGCGAGGCTGGACCAGGTGAAGGCGGCGATGAAGCCGATCGACAGCAGCAGGACGATGGTGGGGGCCGGCGCGCTGTCGATGAAGAAGGACAGGTAGACGCCGAGGAACGACGCCAGCACCGCGACCAGCGTCGCGAGCCCCAGCATCGCGCTGAAGCGGCGGGTGAGGAGGTGGGCGATGGCGCCAGGGGCGATCAAGAGCGCGACCGACAGGATGATGCCGACCGAGGTCAGCGCCCCGACGATGGTGAGGGTGATGAGGCAGAGCAGGCCATAGTGCAGCAGGCCGACCCGCAGGCCGACGGCGCGGGCCTGCGTCGCGTCGAAGGCATGCAGCAGCAGGTCACGCCATTTCAGCGCGATCGCCCCGGCGGCGACCAGGGCAATGGTACCCGCCATGATCAGGTCGGCGGGGCCGATGCCGAGGATGTCGCCGAACAGGATATGGTCGAGGTGCACGTCGGACTGGATGGCGACATAGAGCAGCAGGCCCAGCCCGAACATGCCGGAGAACACCACGCCCATGGCGGTGTCGCGCTTCACCCGGCTGTTGTCGGCGAGGTAGCCCGTGGCGACCGCCGCCAGCATGCCGGCGATGAAGGCGCCGACGGCGAAGGGCCAGCCGACGATGTAGGCGATGACCACCCCCGGAAACACCGCGTGGCTGATGGCGTCGCCCATCAGCGACCAGCCCTTCAGCACCACGAAGCAGGAAAGCAGCGCCATCGGCACGGCCACGAGGATGGCAGCCGCGAAAGCGTAGGTCATGAACTCGAACTGGAACGGCAGCAGCGGGTCAAACGCCATCGCCGGTCTCCGCGGCGGCGCTCGCGGCCCGGCGGCGCGCGGCGAGGAGGCCGTGCCGGGGGGCAGCGATGAAGGCGACGAGGAAGATCGCCGTCTGCAGCACCACGATGAGGCCGCCGGTGGCGCCGTCGAGGTGGTAGCTGAGATAGGCGCCGACGAAGCTGGTGACGGCGCCGAGCAGCACGGCGATCAGCAGCAGGCGGGGGAAGCGGTCGGTGAGCAGGTAGGCGGTGGCGCCCGGCGTCACCACCATGCAGATGACGAGGAAGGCGCCGACCGTCTGCAGGGCCGCCACGGTGGAGGCGGCGAGCAGCGTGAAGAACAGGCCGCGCAGCAGGTTGGGGCGGAGGCCGATCGAGCGGGCGTGGTTCTCGTCGAAGAACACCACCATCAGGTCGCGCCACTTCGCGAGCAGGACCGCGAGCGAGACGATTCCGATGATGGCGAGCTGCAGCGTGTCCTCGGGCGTGATGGCGAGGATGTTGCCGAGCACGATGGTCTGGATGTTCACCGAGGTGGGCGACAGCGACATCATGAACAGGCCGAGCCCGAAGAAGGACGAGAAGATCAGCCCGATGATCGCGTCCTCGCGCAGCTTGGTGCGCTCGTTGAGGAACAGCATGGCCGCGGCGGCGAGGCCGCCGGAAAAGAAGGCGCCGAAGGCGAAGGGCAGGCCGAGCATGTAGGCGCCGGCGACGCCGGGGACGATGGCGTGGCTCAGCGCATCGCCGATCAGCGACCAGCCTTTCAGCATCAGGTAGCAGGAGAGGAAGGCGCAGACGGCGCCGACCAGCGCCGACACCCACATGGCGTTGAACATGTAGCCGTAGCCGAACGGCTCGAGCAGGAGGTCGATCACCGGTCGGCCTCGTGCGGTGGGCGCTGCAGGGCGCGGTCCTCGCCGTAGAAGACGAGCGGGCGCTCGTCGTCGGTGAGCACGGCGATCTGGCGCGCGTCGGCGTCGTCGTGGAGCGTGGCGCCGCCCAGCATGAAGTGGCGGAGCACGCCGCCGAAGGCCCGGGCCAGGTTCCCCTGGGTGAAGGTCTCGGGCGTGGGGCCGTAGGCGAGCACGGTGTTGCGGAGCAGCACGGTGCGGTCGCAGAACTCCGGCACGCTGCCGAGATTGTGGGTGGAGACGAGCATGACGCGGCCCTCGTCGCGGAGGTCGCGGAGCAGGGCGATGATGGCGTCCTCGGTCTTCACGTCGACCCCGGTGAAGGGCTCGTCGAGCAGGATCACCCGGGCATCCTGCGCCAGCGCCCGGGCGAGGAAGACGCGCTTGCGCTGCCCGCCGGAGAGCTCGCCGATCTGGCGCCTGCGGTACTCGCCCATGCCGACGCGGTCGAGGGCGGCGGCAACGGCGGCATGGTCGGCAGGCTTCGCCGTGCGCAGCCAGTTCATGTGGCCGTAGCGGCCCATCATCACCACGTCCTCGACGAGCACGGGGACGTTCCAGTCCACCTCCTCGCTCTGCGGCACATAGGCGACGAGGTTCTGCCGCAGCGCCTCGCGGACGGGCCGGCCGAGCACGGTGATCTCGCCGCGCGCGAGGCGGACGAAGCCCATGATCGCCTTGAACAGCGTCGACTTGCCGGAGCCGTTGACGCCGACCAGCGCGGTGATGGTGCCGGCGGGGCTGCTGAAGCTTGCATCGCGCAGCGCAGTGTGGCCGTTGCGATAGGTCACCGTGGCGTTGCGGACCTGGATGCCGTCGGCTGCCGCGGCGGCGGTCATTGGGCGAGCCCCGCGGCGATGGTTTCGGAGGTGACGCGCAGCAGGTCGAGGTAGGTGGGCACCGGCCCGTCGGCTTCGGTGAGGGAATCGACGTAGAGTACGCCGCCGTAGCGGATGCCGGTTTCGCGCGCGACCTGGTTGGCGGGATCGGGCGAGATGGTGCTTTCCGAGAAGATGACGCCGATGCCATGGGCGCGGACGGCATCGATGACGGCTCGAACCTGCTTCGGGGAGCCCTGCTGGTCGGCGTTGATCGGCCAGAGGTAGAGCTCCCTGAGGCCGAAATCGCGGGCGAGGTAGGAGAAGGCGCCTTCGCTGGTGACGAGCCAGCGCTTCGCCTCGGGGATGGCGGCGAGCTGCGCCTGGATGGGCGCGACGGTCGCCTGGATGCTGGCCTTGTAGGCCTCGGCATTGGCCCGGTAGGTCTCGGCGTTGGCCGGATCGTGCTGCATGAAGGCGTCGCGGATGTTGTCGACGTAGATCATCGCGGCGGTGGGCGACATCCAAGCGTGCGGGTTCGGCTTGCCGCTGTACGGGCCCTCGCTGATGCCGATGGGCTCGACGCCGTCGGAGACCACGACGCTCGGCACGTCGCGCAGGTTGCGCAGGAAGCGCTCGAACCACAGCTCGAGGTTGAGGCCGTTCCACAGCACCAGGTCGGCGCCCTGGGTGCGCTGGATATCGCCGGGGGTGGGCTGGTAATTGTGGATCTCGGCCCCGGGTTTGGTGATCGACTCCACGTCCGCCGCATCGCCCGCGACGTTGCGGGCCATGTCGGCGATGACGGTGAAGGTGGTGACGGCCTTGAACCTGGCCTGGGCGAGCGCCGGATACGCGGGCAGCAGCACCAGGGCAGCTACGGTGGCGGCAAGCAGCCGGCGCCGCACAATGGACATGTTCAATACACCCGTTCTGCAAATGACTTGCAGTACCATGGCATGGTCGGAATGCTGTTGCAAGTCATTCGCATGAATGGCGCGGCTGGGCAGGCGTGCTGCCGGGCGTGCCCGGCGCGGAACGGCACGGCAGAAGCGTGGTTGAGTCCGCTCACAGCGCGGGACCGTTCGCTTGAATTTCTATCGCCTCCTCGTCGGCCGCCGGCTCGCCAACAGCGAGTACGAGGACAGGAAGATCGGCTGGGCGGAAGGCGTGCCGGCCATGGGACTCGACGGCCTCGGGTCGTCGTCGTACGGGCCGGAAGCGGCGCTCACCATCATGATCCCGCTGGGTGCGGCCGGGCTCGCCTATATCGGCCCGGTGATGGGCGTGATCGTCGCGCTGCTCGCCATCCTCTATTTGTCCTACCGGCAGACGCTGCTCGCCTATCCGAGCAATGGCGGCGCCTACGCCGTCGCCAGGGCCAATCTCGGCGAGAATGCCGGGCTGCTGGCGGCAGCGGCGCTGATGATCGACTACATCCTCAACGTCGCGGTGGGTGTGTCCGCGGGCGTGGGCGCGCTGGTTTCCGCCGTGCCGGCGCTGCACCCCTACGTGCTGCCGCTGTGCCTCGTCGTCGTGGTGGTCGTGACGGTGGCCAACCTGCGCGGCACGGGGGAGGCGGGGTGGCTGTTCGCGCTGCCGACCTACCTGTTCATCGCCTGCTTCGTCGGCGCGATCGGCTGGGGGGTGTGGCAGGTGGTGAGTACCGGCGGCCAGCCGGTCCCGGCCGAGCCGCCGCCGCCGTTTGCGGAGGCGGCGATCGGCACCGCTTCGCTGTGGGTGCTGATGCAGGCCTTCGCCAGCGGCTGCACCGCCATGACCGGCGTCGAGGCGGTGTCGAACGGCATCGGCTCGTTCAAGGAGCCGGTGCTGCGCAACGCCTATGCCACGCTGACGATCATCGTCGCGGTGCTCGGGCTGCTGCTCGCCGGGATCGCGACGCTGGCGACGTTCTACCATATCGGGGCGATGCACCAGACGGAGGACGGGTACCAGAGCGTGCTGTCGCAGCTGGTGGCCGCGGTGGCGGGACGCGGGCCGTTCTACTACGTGGCGATGGGCAGCCTGCTCAGCATCCTGTGCCTGTCGGCCAATACCAGCTTCGTCGGCTTTCCCCGCCTCTGCCGCACCGTAGCGGCGGACGCGTACCTGCCGAAGGCGTTCGCCGTGCCGGGGCGGCGGCTGGTCTTCACTGTCGGCATCCTGTTCCTCAGCGGCGTGGCGGCGCTGCTGCTGATCGGTTTCGGCGGCATCACCGAGCGGCTGATCCCGCTGTTCGCGATCGGCGCGTTCCTGACCTTCACCATCTCGCAGGCGGGGATGGTGATGCACTGGCGGCGCGAGGGCGGCCATCCGGTGCGGCTCGCCATCAACGCGGTCGGCGCCACCGCAACCGGCGCGGCGCTGGCGGTGATCCTGGTCGCGAAGTTCCTCGAAGGCGCCTGGATCACGCTGCTCGCCGTGCCGCTGGTGATCGTGATGCTCAAGTACACCGCCAGGTACTACGAGCGGCTGGCCGACGAACTGCGCGAGGTCGGGCCGATGGTGGTGAAGCAGTTGCTGCCGCCCACGGTCATCGTGGTGGCAGAAGAGTGGAACCGCCTGAGCGAGCGCGCGGTGAAGTTCGCGCTGACGATCTCGCCCGATGTGGTCGCCGTGCACCTGAGCAAGCTGGAAGGGCCGGAGGGGGAGGCCGACGAGCTCGCCGTACGCGAACGCTGGCGGGAGGACGTCGAGGCGCCGGCCGCCGCCGCGGGGCTCAACCCGCCACGGCTGATGCTGATACCGGCGCCGTTCCGGCAGTTCCACGAGCCGCTGCTGCGGCTGATCGACAAGCTCGACGCCGATGCGCCCGAGCGGGCGGTGGCGGTGCTGATTCCGGAGACGGTGAAGTCGTTCTGGTGGCAGAACCTGCTGCACATGCATCGCGCCGGACGGCTGCGGCGGACGCTGCTGAAGCACGGCGGCCCCAACCTGACGGTGATCACGGTACCCTGGCGCGTGGCGCGGGAGCCGTATCCGGGGTGATCTAGGCCCACTTGCCCGGGCGCAGCGGGGTTGGTGGGGGCTCCGGCGTCAGGCCGAGCTTGTGGCGGAGCTTGGCGAGGGCGATGCGCTGCATCTGGAGCTGGCCCAGTTGCGGCGGGCAGATGACCACCACTTCGGTGCCGGTCGCCTCGTCGATCGCGGCGACCCGGATTTGCTGGCCGAGTTGGGTGAACTCGAAGAAGACACGGCCGGACGGACTGTTGTCGGGCCCGGCCATGTCGGTCAGGCGTCCGAGAAGCTCACGACGCCCTGCGCGTCGTACTGGTAGACGTCGTCGCGGAAACTCACGGTGCCCTGCCGGTTGGCCCAGGCGGTGATGTAGGTGGTGTGGATCGGCACCTGCACGTTGAGCTTGATGTCCTCGCGCATGCCCTGGTCCCACGCGGCGAGGACGCTCTGCGGGTTCCAGTCGCCGCCATTGTCGCGGAGCAGCCAGGCCACGAGTTCCTCGATGTTCTCGCAGCGCATGCAGCCCGAAGAGTGGAAGCGGGCGTTCTCGCCGAACAGCGCCTTCTGCGGCGTGTCGTGCATGTAGACGTCGTGCTTGTTGTAGAAGTCGATCTTGCAGTGCCCCATCGAGTTCTCGCCGCCCGGATCCTGCCGGAAGGTATACTTCACGGCCTCCTTGGTCGACCAGTCGATGGCGGTGGGCGGAATCTCGTTGCCCTTGCCGTCGAAGATGCGGATGCGGAACTTGGTGAGGTATTCCGGATCCTCGTTCATGTACCTGATCATGTCCTTCTCGATGATGCTCTTGGGCACCGTCCAGTAAGGATTGAACTTCACCTGGAAGATCTTGGAGTTGAGGATGGGCGTGGCGCGGTCGACCTTGCCGACCACAGAGTTGTGGCGCTGCACGACCTGGCTCGCCTCGACCGCCTCGACGGTGGCGGCCGGAATGTTCACGCACACGTAGCGGTCGGACAGGGCCTGGGCCCAGAACTGGATGCGCTGCGCGTTGAGGCGGAGCTGGCTCAGGCGATAGCTGGCGGGCACCGACAGCGCGTAGAAGGTCGCCTCGTCCACCTGGCCGTTGATGACCAGGCCGTGCCGGGCCTGGAACAGGCGCACGGCGGCATCGAGCGTGGCGTCGAACTGGTCGTCGAGCTTGTTCTGCGGCGGCATGTCGCCGTTGATCATCAGGCGGCGCTTCAGGGCGCCGGCGGCCTTGCGCTTGTCGCCCAGCTTCAGCCCGAAGGTCTCGCGGGTCGGCTCGTCCCAGTTGCCGTTCACCTGGATGAAGGCCTCGTAGTTCTGGATGGCGAGCTCGAGGTTGTAGGCGGTGTCGTAGCTGAGAATCGGCTCGATGGTGTCGATCAGCGCCTTCGCCGTGGCGGTGTTGCCATCGGTGTCGGCGACGGGCGCGTCCTTGCCGAAGAAGCCGGCGCGCGCGATCGAGGGCATGGCGAGGCCAACCCCGACGGTCGCCATGGAAGTCAACAGGTTACGCCGATTGAGCCGCATCAATTCACCCGAAAATCATAGCCCTAAAGCAGAGCGCTCCTCATAGCATCGGCCCCCTGCTGCAACCAACGCGGTCAAGCAGGTGTGAACCTGCCGGCGCCGGCGACGCAACTCGTGAAACCTGCGGGATAGGGGAGCCACCCTGCGCTGGTTCGATCCAGTAAGGGGATTTAGGGCGTAAATAAGAAACGCCGGCTTAAAGCCGGCGCTTGCTGAGCGGATTGTGGCGGTGCGGCCACAGGCGAGCGTCAGAGGCGGCCACAGGCGAGCGTCAGAGCTTGTAGAGGATCTGGTCGACCCTCAAACGCTCCAGCGTGTCGTTCCATGATGTTGGGGAGTGGGGAGGCACGGGACCGGCACGACTAGCGGCCGGACGGGACCTTCGGGGCGTCAGAGGGCACGGGGGACCGTACCAGGTGCAAGCGCGGCAGCAGCCTTGGCTGACTACCGTTCCGCTCGCCGCTGCTTCCACCATTGGATGACCTCATTCAGAAAATAGCCGCCGAGCATCAGCACGAGCGGTACCCAAAATAGTGGCACCTGAAGAAAAGCCTCTTTGAACGGCACGCCGTTGAGCGCGAGAATACCCGCCCACAGCAGAACAACGGCGTTGAGGAAGCAGCCAATCCAAAAGCCTACGGCAAGAAGGATGGAGCCGCCCTTAGCGCGCGTCTCGTCAAAGTGTTTGCGGACTTCATCGCCGTACGCGAACACCAAGAACCGCCACACCAGCCACAGCAGACAGCCGACCATCAGTACAACACCGGCCACCCATAGCCATGGCGTAACCGCGTCCCTCCCGAAGAGCAGGACCGCAAGAATAAGCGCCAGAAGAACGGCTATGACTTTTCCCGTGTTGTTGCTCACCATCGCCCCCGAACAATGGGGAATGTATACACGACACGGGACCAAGGGAGAAGGAAGCGTCGGTGCTGGAGTTGGACCAAGAGAACAACACCCTCATCTACAAGGGGAAGGTGGTCGGGCGGATAGAGCGGGTGGACGGCAGCAACGTCGTGTCGCTGCGCCTGGACTATTCCGACGTGCAGATCGATGACGACCATTACGCCGGACCGATAGCCGAGCTTGGCAGAGTCCTGAGGGCGCTTGAGCCACCGAAGGAAACGGTCCTCACAGTCGAGACGACCAACGAGGACTTCGCGAAGATATACCCAGCCCGCCAGTCGCTTATGGAGTTCTGGCTAAAAACGAAGGGCTACAAATGGGACTTCCACAAGAACGACGTGGACCCGTGGCCCTCGAAATTCCATGCCCACGACTACGCCAAACACCTGAAGCTCGATGTCATTACCGGCGTGATTTTCGATGTCGGCTCCAAGGAACCAACAGGCAAGCTCAACGCGAAGACACTTGCCAAGGTGCATGCGAAGGTCCGCAAGACGGACGCTCTGAAGGACTTGGCGGCGACCTATCTACCCAAGCCGCCAAAGGGGAAGCCGAAGGCAAGGAAGAAACCCCCGCAGCAACAGCAGCGCTAACCAAGACCCTCACAGTTCGCGGCAAGACACGGGGCTTGGGGTTGCTCCGTTCGCCATTCCGAGTCGAACCGATTGACGGTGGGGGTTGCCTGCGTTTGATTTCGGCGAGGGGGACCCATGGCCAAAAAACATTCGTGCAGGACAACGGCGACTTCATCAATCGGATGCTTGGCGCCAACCGCGCCACACCAGCCCATCTGGTGCAGCCGGAAGCCGAGGCGAAGCCTGCCAAGAAGCGGAAATCCAACGGCACGAAACCGGCACGCGGCGCCAAAAACTGAGGGGCGCCGCAGCGCCCCTTTGTGCATTCCTGTGACCGTCGTGCCCCGTAAAGGCACGAGGTAAGCTATCACAGCTTATACAGAATTTGGTCGACCCAGAAGCGCTCCAGGCGGCCCAGCGCCTTGTTGAGGTGCTCGAACGACTCGCCGTTGAGCCCGCCGACCTTCTCGATCGACTTCAGGTGGCGGTCATAGAGCTCGTCGATCACCTCGGCCACTTCCTCGCCCTTGGGGGTGAGGCGGATGCGGACCGAACGGCGGTCGGCGCGCGAGCGCTCCTGGAAGATGTAGCCGGTCTCGACCAGCTTCTTCAGGTTGTACGAGACGTTGGAGCCCAGGTAGTAGCCGCGGGAGCGCAGTTCGCCGGCGGTCATCTCGGCATCGCCGATGTTGAACATCAGCAGCGCCTGCACGGGGTTGATGTCGTCCCAGCCCATCCGGTCGAACTCGTCCTTGATCAGGTCGAGCAGGCGGCGATGAAGACGCTCCACGCGGCTCACGGCCTCAAGGTAGAGCGGCTTCAGCCCCTGGGTTTCCGCCGGAACCATCACCTCTGCGGCGTTGGATTTGACTGCCATTTTTGCCTCACTGTCCTGTCGTCGCTGCGCGGTTATCCGCGTCTCATGGCGCCAATCTACGGGCCCCCAAATAAGATCGCCTTAAGCCGCACACTTAAAACTATCTTACGGAAAAAGTTGCGGAATTTGGCTTTACGAGAGGTAACCACAGGTCAGGAAATTGTAACCTGAACGGTAAGTTAAGCGGCCGTAAGAAGGCGCGCTCAGTCGCGGGCGCGGCGCGTGCGCAGGCTGAGGAAGAGCAGGGCGGCGACGCTCACCACCAGCAGCAGCCGGACGGCGAAGCCGAAGGCGGAAATGGTAACGTCCTTGTTGCGAAACAGGTACATCAGCAGCTCGACCGTGGTTGCCGACCCGAGCAGAACCGCCCCCCAGCTGGCACGAATCCAGAGGCCCACCGCCGCGAACAGGCGGGCGAGGCAGAACACCGCGAGGTAGGCAAAGCCGGTGGCGCCCAGCTGGGTGATCGGGCTCTGCGCGCCCGACGAGACGCCGAGCAGCCGCGCGGCGTCGACCAGCCCCAGCAGCAGCGCGATGATGGCGACGATGCGAAGGTAGCGGCCGGCGAGTGCGCTCTGGAAATCCATGCCTGTCGATTAGCAGGCGGCGGGGCGCCGCGACAAGCAGGGACATCCTGGCGTCTTGGCGCAGGCCGGGGCAGGGGGTATGGAGGCGGCAATCCTTCCCTGCAATCTGGCTCGCCCCGAGGAGTTCGCCCGCCATGCCCGACTGGAAGAAGCACGACATGAACTTTCTCGACGGGCGCCGGCAGCGG
Source organism: Devosia sp. (assembly GCA_051959485.1). GTDB lineage: Bacteria > Pseudomonadota > Alphaproteobacteria > Rhizobiales > Devosiaceae > Devosia_A. Next base: position 11,019 of record JBQCFF010000360.1, read on the forward strand.
CGGCTGCGCCGTACCGGCTGGATGCGCGACATGGTGCGCGAGACGCAGCTGACGCCGGCCGACTTCATCCTGCCGATCTTCATCGAGGACGGGACGAACGTCCGCACCCAGATCAAGACCATGCCGGGGGTGGAGCGGGTATCGGTGGACCTGGCGGTCGAGGTGGCGAAGGCTGCCGCCGCGGAGGGGATTCCGGCGCTGGCGATCTTCCCCAACACGCAGGACGACCGGCGCAACGAGAACGGCTCGGAGGCGCACAACCCCGACAACCTGACGGCGCGGACGCTGCGGGCGATCAAGGATGCCGGGGTGCCGATCGGGCTCATCACCGACGTGGCGCTCGACGAGTATTCGTCGGACGGGCAGGACGGGCTGGTGCGCGACGGCGAAATCCTCAACGACGAAACGGTCGAGGTGATGGTCAAGGCCGCGCTGATGCAGGCGCGGGCCGGGGCCGACATCGTCGCGCCGTCCGACATGATGGACGGCCGGGTGGCGGCGATCCGCGCGGCGCTCGATGCCGATGGCTTCGAGCAGGTGGCGCTCATGGCCTATTCGGCGAAGTTCGCATCGTCGTTCTACGGGCCGTTCCGCGAGGCGGTTGGTTCGGGCACGCGGCTCAAGGGGGACAAGCGCACCTACCAGCTCGACTTCGCCAACACCGACGAGGCGATGCGCGAGGTGGAGCAGGACATCGCCGAGGGTGCCGACATGGTGATGGTGAAGCCGGGGCTGCCCTATCTCGACATCGTGCGGCGGGTGCGCGACGAGTTCGACGTGCCGGTGTTCGCCTACCAGGTGTCGGGCGAATACACGATGCTGAAGCTCGCCGGCGCGGCGGGGGCGATCAACGGCGAGGCGGCGATGCTGGAGAGCCTCTGGGCCTTCAAGCGCGCCGGGGCGACGGGGGTGCTGACCTACTTTGCGATCGAGGCGGCGCGGGTGTTGAACGGGTAGGGGGCTCCATCCCAAAAATTGCCGCTGGCCGCTTGCGTGGGGCGCAGCACTTCCCATTTTTTGTCCGTGAACAAGGGGGATGCCATGCGTGTGCTGCCGGATCCGGTTTCCAATCCTGAGCTGTTCCAGGGTGTGCTGGGGCGGCGGGCTGTGGCCTACCTGATCGATCTTGCGATCCTCGGGGTCATGGCCTTCGCCATCGCGATCGTCGGGCTGGTGCTCGGCCTCCTCACCTTCGGGCTCGCCTGGGTCGCCATCCCGGTGCTGATCGTGCTCGCGACGCTCGGCTACTATGCCGCGACGCTGGGGTCGCCGGCGCGGGCGACGCTCGGCATGCAGATGATGGATCTGGTGCTCACCCCGGCGCGTGGCGTGCCGCTCGATGGCTGGGCGATCCTCATCCATCCGATCGTGTTCTGGGTGACGATCTGGATCTCCTGGCCCTTCGTCATCCTGTTCGCGCTGTTCACGCCACGGCAGCAGCTGCTGCACGACCTGGTCGCCGGCACGCTGATGGTGCGGCGCTCGCCGATGGAGCGGCACTGGCGCGACGCGCGGGTGAGTGCCGCCTGATCGGCCATTGCGGGGCCCGACTCCGGGGGCTAGACTGCCGGGGTCGAAGATAGGGCCACGATGACGGACCAGACGCCCGAGAACACCCAGCTTTTCCTGACGGCGGCTATGCCCTGTCCGTATCTGCCGGGCCGACAGGAGCGGAAGCTCTTCACCCACCTGACCGGGCGGCGGGCGACGACGCTGCATCACCTGCTCAGCGACAACGGCTTCCGCCGCAGCCAGAACCTGATCTACCGGCCCGCCTGCGACGGTTGCTCGGCGTGCCAGTCGGTGCGGATCGTGGCGCAGGAATTCGCACCCTCGCAGCGCTATCGCCGGATCAGCAAGCTCAACGCCGACGTGGTGGTGGAGGTGTGCCAGCCGCGCGCCACGGGCGAGCAGTTCGCGCTGTTCAAGCGCTACCTCGACGCGCGCCATGCCGGCGGCGGCATGACGCAGATGAGCTTCGTCGACTACGAGTACATGGTCGAGGACACCCCGGTGCAGACGGTGCTGGTGGAATACCGCCTGAACTCGGTGCCGAACCGGCCCCTCGTGGCCGTGGCGCTGACC
>JBQCFF010000361.1:0-6394 GCA_051959485.1 Devosia sp.
GCTGGAGATGCACGAGACCCCCGAGGGCTATGCGCCCGCGGATTCCGAGGTCGGGGCACATGGCATCTCGGAAGCGCAGCCGCTCGATTTCTGCACGCCCTATGGCTGCTCCAAGGGCGTCGCCGACCAGTACGTGCTCGACTACGCCAGCTCCTTCGGCCTCCCTACCGCCGTGCTGCGCATGAGCTGCATCTACGGCCCGCGCCAGTTCGGCACCGAGGACCAGGGCTGGGTGGCGCATTTCCTGATCCGCGCCCTCAACGGCCAGCCCATCACCATCTTCGGCGACGGGCAGCAGGTTCGCGACATCCTGTTCGTCGACGATGCCGTGGCCGCCTATCGCCGCCTGCTCGTCGACATCGGGCGTCTGCGCGGCCGCGCCTTCAACCTGGGCGGCGGGCCGGCCAACACCGTCAGCATCAATACGGCGCTCGCCGAGATCGAACGCCTCACCGGCACGGCCCTCGAGATCAGCCGCGGCGACTGGCGGCAGGGCGACCAGCACTACTTCGTCGCCGACACCCGTTCCCTGGCGCGCGAGACCGGCTGGTCGCCGCAGGTCGGCTGGCGCGACGGCCTGGCCCGTCTGATGGACTGGCTGCTCGAAGGCCACATCGTCCACCGTTCCGAACCCTCCCGCACGAGGGCCGTCGCATGAGCCTGCCCCCTGCACCTCACCGCATCCTGATGACCGTCGATGCCGTCGGCGGAGTCTGGCGCTACGCCATGGACCTTGGCACCGCGCTGGTCAGTCGCGGCCACGAGCTGGTGTTCGCTGTCTTCGGCCCGCCGGCGTCGGCCGCACAGGTGGCCGAAGCCCAGCGCGTCGGCGAGGTCGTCCATGCCGATGCACCGCTCGACTGGATCGTCACCGATGAAGCCGAGCTCGCCCCGGTCGCCGGCCGCATCGCGGAGCTCGCGGCGCGCCACGGCGCCGACCTGCTGCACCTAAACCTGCCGTCGCAGGCGGCCGGTCTCGATACTGATCTGCCGGTCGTCGTCGTCTCCCACTCCTGCGTCGTCACCTGGTTCCAGGCCGTCCGCGGCACGCCTGTGCCGGAGGGCTGGTCATGGCAGCACCGCCTCAACCGCGACGGCTTCGCCAATACCGACCTCGTCGTCGCGCCGAGCCAGAGCCACGCCGATCTCCTGGCGCAGTGCTACGGTCCAAGCCCGAAACTGCGCGTGGTGCACAACGCCACCACGCCGATCCGTTCAGACTCCGTTCGGGAGCCGTTCATCCTTGCGGCGGGGCGGTGGTGGGACGAGGGCAAGAACGCGGCAGTGCTTGAAGCGGCGGCGGCCGGCACCGACTGGCCGATCCGCCTCTGCGGCCCGCAGCGCGGCCCTAGCGGCCAGTACATGCCGCTCCAGCACACCCAGTACCTCGGTGAGGTGCCCAACGGCGAGCTCCGCGCCCTCATGGCCCGTGCTGGCAGCTTCGTCTCGCCGTCGCTCTACGAGCCGTTCGGCCTCGCGCCGCTGGAGGCCGCCAGCGCCGGGACGCCGCTGGTGCTCGCCGACCTCCCCACCTACCGCGAACTCTGGGACGGCGCCGCGCTGCTCGTGCCGGCCCGCGACCCGGCGGCGTTCCGCGCCGCGCTCAATACTCTCGCCGGCAACCCGGTGCTTCGGGCCGATCTAGGCCGCCGCGCCGGCGAGCACTCGAAGCTCTATTCGCTCGATGCGCAGGCCGATCGCATGACCGGACTCTATCGCGAAGCCGCCGGCCAAACCCTGAAGCTGAGCGCCTGACATGCGGATCCTGTTCTACACGCACTCGCTGGTGTCCGACTGGAACCACGGCAACGCCCACTTCCTCCGCGGGGTGATGCGCGACCTGCTGCGCCGCGGTCATCAAGTGCTGGCCCTCGAGCCGGAGGACAGCTGGAGCCGTGCCAACCTCCTCGCCGACCAGGGGCAGGGCGCCATCGATCGCTTTGCCCAGGACTTCCCCCACCTGCAGGCGCGCCGTTACGGCCCGGACTGCGAGCACGAAGCGGTGGTCGAGACCGCCGACCTGGTGATCGTGCACGAGTGGACCGACCCCGAACTGGTCGTCCGTCTCGGCCGGGCTCGCGCCGCCGGTGGCCGCTTCACGCTGCTGTTCCATGACACCCACCACCGCGCCGTCTCCGCCTCCGGCGACATCGCCGGACTCGAGCTCGATGGCTATGACGGCATCCTGGCGTTCGGCGAGGCGCTGCGGCAACGCTACCTCAGGGCAGGGTGGGGCCGCGCAGTCTTCACCTGGCACGAGGCGGCCGACGACGCGCTGTTCCAGCCGCTGCCCGAGGTCGAAAAGCGGGGTGACCTCATCTGGATCGGCAACTGGGGCGACGATGAACGCTCGACCGAACTGGAGGAATTCCTGGTGCGCCCTACCGAGGCGCTTGGCCTCGCCGCCACGGTCCGTGGCGTGCGCTACCCCAAGCCCGCCCTCGACCGGCTGGCATCCGCCGGCATCGCCTATGGCGGCTGGATCGCGAATGCCGACGTGAGGCGCGCCTTCGCCGCGCATCGGGTCACCGTCCACGTGCCGCGCCGCCCCTACATCCGCGAACTGCCCGGCATCCCGACCATCCGCATGTTCGAGGCCCTGGCCTGCGGCATCCCGCTGGTGTCGGCACCATGGGACGACGTGGAAGGCCTGTTCCGACCCGGGCAGGACTTCCTGTTCGCCCGTGACGGCGGCGAGATGCGGCACCACCTGCGCGCCATCCTCGACGACCCGGCGTGGGCGCAAGCCCTCGCGGCCTCCGGCCTGCAGCGGATCGCCGACCGCCATACCTGCCGCCACCGTGTCGATGAACTGTTCCAGGTGCTGCGTCGCATCGGCACGGCCCGTGTGACCCGGCAACTCGCCGTTCCGGAGCCCGCGCAATGAAGATCGCCTTCTATGGTTCGAGCCTCCTGTCCTCCTACTGGAACGGCGCCGCCACCTATTACCGGGGCATCCTCAAGGCGCTTGCGACACTCGGGTACGAGGTCACGTTCTACGAGCCCGACGTCTACGAGCGGCAGTCGCATCGCGACATCGACCCGCCCGACTGGTGCCGGGTGGTCGTCTATCCCGGCACGCCCGACGGCATGCTCTCGGTCACCCCGGAGGCGGGCGAGGCCGATATCGTCGTCAAGGCGAGCGGTGTCGGTTACGAGGACGATGCCCTGCTTGAGCAGTTGCTGACGCAGGCGCGACCCGGTGCCATCATCGTGTTCTGGGACGTCGACGCGCCGGCCACCCTGGCGGAGCTCCGCGCGGCGCCCGGGCACGTGCTCCGCCGGGCACTGCCGCAGCTTGATTTGGTGCTGACCTATGGTGGTGGCGATCCCGTCGTTGGCGCCTATGCCGAGCTCGGCGCCCGGCGCTGCGTGCCGATCTACAACGCGCTCGACCCGGAGACGCACCACCCGGTGCCGTCCGACAGCCGGTACACCGCGCACCTGTCGTTCCTTGGCAACCGCCTGCCGGATCGGGAAGCACGGGTGGAGAGCTTTTTCCTCGAGCCCGCCTTGGCGCTGCCGACGAGGCAGTTTCTGCTCGGCGGCTCGGGCTGGCACGACAAGCTTTTGCCGGGGAACGTCAACTACCTCGGCCACGTCCCCACGGCCGCGCACAACGCCTTCAACTGCACGCCGCTGGCGGTGTTGAACATCTCGCGCAACAGCATGGCAGACATGGGCTTTTCTCCCGCCACGCGCGTCTTCGAGGCCGCCGGCGCCGGCACCTGCCTCATCACCGACCACTGGGAAGGTATCGAGCAGTTCCTCGCTCCCGGCGACGAGGTGCTGGTGGCGCGCGACGGCAAGGACGTCGCCGAGCTCGTCGCCATGCTCACGCCCTCCGAAGCGGAGCGGATCGGCGGCAATGCGCTGCGGCGCGCGCTGCGCGACCACACCTATGCCCAGCGCGCCCGTCTCGCCGACCAGCTCTTCCGCGAATACGCCGGTAACCGCGCCGAGGTCGCCGCATGAATATCGTCATCCTCGGATTGAGCCTCTCGTCGTCCTGGGGCAACGGCCATGCCACCACCTATCGCGCCCTCATTCCCGGGCTGGTACAACTCGGCCACGACGTGCATTTCCTCGAGCGCGACGTGCCCTGGTACGCCGAGAACCGGGACCTGCCCGATCCGGACTATTGCCACCTCGGCTACTATTCCAGCCCATCCGACCTGCTGGTCCGCTACGGCGCGCTGCTGCGCCGGGCCGACGCGGTGATTGTCGGCTCCTACGTGCCGGATGGGGTGGAGGTGGTCGACCTGCTGCTGGCGCGCGACCTGGGTCACCTGAGCTTCTACGACATCGACACGCCGGTCACCCTCGCCGGGCTCGAAAGTGGTGACGAGGCTTACCTGGCCCGCCGCCAGATCCCGCATTTCGACGCCTATTTCTCCTTCTCCGGCGGCCGCACGCTCGAGCGGCTGCAGCGGCAGTTCGGGGCGCGCCGGGCCGTGCCGCTCTATTGCTCCGTCGACGCCGGCAACTACGCTCCCACCGGCGAGCCGACCCGCTGGGACCTCGGGTATCTCGGTACTTACAGCCCCGACCGCCAGTCCGCCCTCGAGCAGTTGCTGCTGGAGCCGGCGCGCCGGCTGCCGCATCGCCGCTTCGTCGTTGCCGGCCCGCTCTACCCGGACGACATCCAGTGGCCGGCCAATGTGGAGCGCATCGAGCACCTGCCGCCTGCGGCGCATCCGTCGTTCTACAGCCGCCAGCGCTTCACCCTCACCGTTACCCGAGCCGACATGCGGGCGGCGGGCTGGTCGCCCAGCGTCCGTCTGTTCGAAGCCGCCGCGGTCGGCACGCCGATCATCAGCGACGAGTGGCCGGGCCTCGGCGAGCTGTTCCCGAGCGGCTCCGCCATCCTCACCGCCGATGCGAGCCGGCAGGTCGTCGACTATCTGGAGCGAGTGCCGCAGGGCCGCCGGAACGAGATCGGCGCAGCGGCTCGCCGCATCGTTCTGGCCAGGCACACCGGCCTGGCCCGCGCCAGGGAACTGGTGACCGCACTCGATCCCGCGCCCGTCCGCGCGGTAAGCAAGATCAAAGAGACGGTCTAGCGAGAAGAGTTCTCACATGAACCCTCAGCGCTGCCGTCTCCCCCTACAGCGCTCGGTTCCCTGCGAAGCCCGCCCGCGGTAACCACGCAACCGGCGCTAACCGGGCTCGTTGTGCGCCATCAACAATCCCGCGGGAGCACATCTTGGACCACACCATAGAGCCGGGCGATCCCACCGAGCTCGGCGCCAACTGGAACGGCGAGGGCACCAACTTCGCGATCTTCTCGGCCCATGCCGAACGGGTCGAGCTTTGCCTGTTCGACGAGGCCGGCAACGAAACGCAGCGGCTGACGCTGCCCGAATACACCGACGAAATCTGGCATGGCTTCGTCCCCGGCATCGGCCCGGGGCAGCTCTACGGCTACCGGGTGTACGGTCCCTACGATCCCGCCAACGGCCACCGGTTCAACCCCAACAAGCTGCTGCTCGACCCCTATGCGCGCGAGCTGCGCGGCGAGATCGAATGGTCGGACGCACAGTTCGGCTATGACCCCGGGAGCGACGACAAGGACCTCTCCTTCTCCGAACTGGACAGTGCCGCCGGAATGCCGAAGGGCGTCGTCATCGATCCCCACGCTTACGACTGGGGTGACGACCAGAAGCCGAACGTCCCCTGGGCCCGAACGATCTTCTACGAGACCCACGTCAAGGGCTTCACCCAGCTTCACCCGGCCATCCCCGAGAACCTGCGTGGCACCTATGAGGGACTGTCGCAGCCGCAGATCGTCGACTACGTGAAGAGCCTCGGCATCACCTCGATCGAGCTGTTGCCCATCCATGCGTTCCCCGACGACGACTTCCTGCTGAAGAAGGGGCTGCGCAACTTCTGGGGCTACAACACCATGGGGTTCTTCGCCCCCGCCGGCCGCTACTACGGCCCCAAGGGCATGGCCGGTTTTCGCGACATGGTGCGCGCCTTCCACGATGCCGGCATCGAGGTGATCCTCGACGTGGTCTACAACCACACGGCGGAAGGCAACGAGATGGGGCCGACGCTCTCGTTCAAGGGCATCGACAACTTCGGCTATTACCGCACCATGCCGGACGAGGCGCGCTACTACATCAACGACACCGGCACCGGGAACACCGTCAACACCAGTCACCCGCGGGTGCTGCAGCTCATCACGGATTCGCTTCGCTACTGGGCCGAGCAGATGCACATCGACGGATTCCGCTTCGACCTTGGCACGATCCTGGGGCGCGAGCCGCACGGCTTCGACCAGCGCAGCGGCTTCTTCGATGCGGTGGGGCAGGATCCGGTTCTGGCCAAGGTCAAGCTCATCGGCGAACCCTGGGACATCGGACCGGGCGGCTACCAGGTGGGCGGCTTC
>JBQCFF010000362.1:0-5497 GCA_051959485.1 Devosia sp.
CGCCCGCCCCGGATCAGCCCCAGGTGCCGCCCCCGCCCCTCGACCATCACCTCGGCAATGACGCTGCTCTCGCCATACCGCCGCACCCCGATGATCAGTCCCTCACCCGACCATTGCATGGGGTAACGCTGCTCCGAAGAAGGCCCCCTCACCCGCCGCTCCGCGGCGACCTCTCCCCCGCAGGGAGAGGTGGGGACCCGGCGACGCCACCACATCACCTCTCCCTCTGGGGGAGAGGTCGGCCGAAGGCCGGGTGAGGGGGCCTTCCAACCCTGCCGCCGGATGAGCTACTTCGTCCACTCTAGCCCCCTCTCGCGGTAGCGCTCGGGGTCCTCGCCCCATTTCTCGCGCACCTTGACGAACAGGAACAGGTGCACCGGCACCTCGTACATCTCCATCAGCTCCTTGCGCGCATCGGCGCCGATCGCCTTGATCGTCTGCCCGCCGGCGCCCAGCACGATCTTCTTGTGCGTTTCGCGCGTCACGTAGACGACCTGGTCGATCCGGTACGAGCCGTCCTTCTGCACGGTGAACTTCTCGGTCTCCACCGTGGCGTTGTAGGGAATCTCGTCGTGGATGCGCAGGAACAGCTTCTCGCGCGTCACCTCGGCCGCCGTCAGCGCCAGCGTCAGATCGGTGAGCTGGTCCTCGGGGAAATGCCAGGGCCCGAGCGGGATGCGCTGCAGCGTCCAGTCGAGGAAGTCGCGCACCCCGTCGCCCTTCAGCGCCGAGATCATGAACGTCGCCTCGAAGCCGAGCCGGGCGTTCAGCGCTTCGGCCAGCGCCAGCAGCTTCTCGCGCTTCAGCAGGTCGACCTTGTTGAGGATCAGCACCTTGGGGTGCGGAATCTTCTCGAGCCCTTCGAGCAGCGCCTCGATTTCCGGCGTCACGCCCTTTTCGGCATCGATGATGAAGGCGACGAAGTCGGCGTCCCCTGCCCCGCTCCACGCGGCCTCCACCATCGCCCGGTCGAGGCGGCGCTTCGGCGCGAAGATGCCGGGCGTGTCCATGAACACGATCTGCCCGTCGCCCTCGGTCACCACGCCGCGGATCTGCGCCCGCGTCGTCTGCGCCTTGTGCGTCACGATCGACACCTTGGTGCCGACCAGCGAGTTGAGCAGCGTCGATTTGCCGGCGTTCGGCGCGCCGACAATGGCGACGAAGCCGCAGCGCATCCTGTCGTCCGGCGCGGCGAGGGGCGTGCCCTCGGCGATTTCGTTGTCGTTCTCGTTCATAGTGTCTCGCGCCAGACCTTCTCGCGGATGAGAAACGCCTCGGCGGCCTTGTGTTCGGCGAGCTTCTTGCTCGCGCCGGTAGCGGTCACGGCCGGGAAGTCGCCCAGCCGGACGGCGATGGTGAACTCCGGCGCGTGGTCGGGGCCCTTGCGCTCCACCTCGGCGTAGTGCGGCGGATCGAGTCCGCGCCCCTGCGCCCATTCCTGCAGTGTCGTCTTGGGGTCGGCGCGCACGCTGCCGGCATGGCCCATATAGGGCGCGAACAGCCGCTCCACCACCTCGTAGGCCTGCCCCAGCCCGCCGTCGCAGAAGATGGCGCCGATCACCGCCTCGGTGATGTCGCCGAGGATGGCTTCCTTGTTCGCCCCGCCGGTCCGCGCCTCGGACTCGCCGAGGATCATCTCGTGCCCGAGGTCGAGCTCGCGCGCGATCGCCGCGCAGGTCTCCTTGCGCACCAGCGAGTTGAGCGAGCGGCTGAGCTCACCCTCGTTGGCCTTGGGCAGGTGGCGGTAGAGCATGTCCGCCACCACCAGCCCCAGCACCCGGTCGCCCAGGAACTCGAGCCGCTGGTAGGAGCGCTCGATGCGCTTCGTGGGGGACACCGCCGACGAATGCGTCAGCGCCCGTTCGAGCAGGTCGCGATCGGCGAACCGGTACCCTAGACGTGCCTCCAGCCTCTCGTGCGAGCGACTCCTGCCCATTCGGTCACTGATAGACCGACTGGAACATCCGGTCCCAGCGGACGTTCGCCGGCCACTCCCAGAGCTGCCACGGCGGCAGGTTGTTCTTGATCGAGAAGAAGCGCGCCTCGGCCTTGCCGATCAGCTGGTCGGACGACACGTAGCCCACCTGGCTCAGCACCCGGCTGTCCGCCGAGCGGTCGCGGTTGTCGCCCATCATGAAGAAGTGCCCGGCCGGCACGACATACACGTCCGTGTTGTCGAGCGGCGCGCTGTCGCTGATCTCCTGGATCGTGTGCGTCACGCCGTTGGGCAGCGTCTCCTCGTAGACCGTCACCGGCACCGAATCCATGGCGCTGTCGGTGTCAGTCGTGTTGCCGACCTCGCGGCGCTCGACCAGCTGGTCGTTGATGTAGAGCCGGCCCTGCTTCATCTGGATGCGGTCGCCCGGCATGCCGATGATGCGCTTGATGTAGTCCTCGCCGGTGATGTTGTGGAACACCGCCACGTCGCCGCGCTGCGGCTGCCCGAACTCGAGGAAGCGGCCGTTGAACGGCAGCGCCACCGGGAACGAGTACTTGCCGAAGCCCCAGGCCCACTTGTTGGCGATGAAGTAGTCGCCGATCATCAGCGTCGACTGCATGGAGGCGGTCGGGATCGAGAACGGCTGGTACAGGAACGTCCGGAACACCAGCGCGATCGCCAGCGCCTCGATGATCACGACGATGGTCTCGAGCAGCTCGTTCTTCTTCTTGGCGGGCTTGGCCGCCTCGGCCTTGGACATCGTCTCGCTCATCTCATGCCTCTGCCCGGTGCGGGCCCGGTTGTCGTTACGGAACCGCCGCGAACTGGTCAACGGGCAGTGCTTCGATGATCACGAACGCTTGCGCCATGCCGCCGTCATCGGTGATGGTCAGGTGGATATGTGGCTTCATGCCAGCGGGCACAAGCCGCTCCAGCACCCGGGCCGCGCCGTTGGTGAGTTTCATCGTCGGCTTGCCCGAGGGGAGATTCACGACGCCCATGTCGCGCCAATAAACGCCGAAACTAAGGCCGGTGCCGAGCGCCTTGGCGCACGCTTCCTTGGCCGCGAACCGCTTCGCATAACTCGCCGCCCGCTGCGCCCGCCGGTCCGACTTCACCCGCTCGATCTCGGTGAAACACCGATGCGTGAACCGCTCCCCATACCGGTCCAGCACCTCCTGCACCCGCGAAATCTCACACAGGTCGTTCCCCAGCCCGATGATCATGGGCAGGTACCGAAACGCGCAACCTGCGGTTGCGCACCCCTCATCCGGCTACCGCCACCTTCTCCCACAAGGGGAGAAGGGTGATGGAGCCGCGGCATCGGTGAGGGGAAACCGTCGACTGCACGCCTTCTCCCCTTGTGGGAGAAGGTGCCCGAAGGGCGGATGAGGGGTCCGCAGTCGCCAGACTGCGCGACCGGAGCGATAGCGACGGACGACATCACGCCAGCCCCCGCGACCCCGGCTTCACGGCCGGGATGGCCGCCAGTTCCGGCGGCAGGGCGTCGGCCGGATAGGCCGGCACCTTGTACTCGGTCAGCGCCACCAGCGGCACGCCGACATCGGCCTCGCCGCCCGAGCGGTCGATCAGGCACGCCGCCGCCACCACGTTGGCGCCGAGCGCGCGGATCGAGTCGATGCACTCGCGGATCGACAGCCCCGTCGTCACGATGTCCTCGACGATGATCACCTTCTCGCCGGGCCGGACCTCGAAGCCCCGGCGCAGCTCGAACACCCCGTTCACCCGCTCGGTATAGATCGCCGGCACGCCGAGGTGCCGCGCCGTCTCGTAGCCGGGGATGATCCCGCCCACCGCCGGTGACACCACCTGGCTCACGTCGCCATAGCCCTCGGCCCGGATCTTCTCGGCCAGCGCCCGGCAGAGCTTCTCCGCCTTGTCGGGCTGCATGAACACCCGCGCCTTCTGCAGGAACACCGGCGAGCGCAGCCCCGAGCTCAGGATGAAATGGCCGTTGAGCAGCGCGCCCGCCTCGCGGAACACCTGCAGCACTTCTTCTGTCGTCACGCGGGTACCTTCTGTTTGGCCGGCGCCTTCCATTCGAGCGTCCTGACTTCCTCCGCCTCGGCGATGGTGGCCCGGTGCACGTCCGACACCCCCGCCTGCATCTTCAGCGAATTCAGCACGTCGGTGAGCTGACCCAGGTCACGCACCTCGAGCTGGAACGTCATCTTGTGGAAGTCCGGCGATTCCATGCGCATCACCAGATTATGGATGTTGGCCCGGCAGTGGGCAATCACCGAGGCGATCTGCGCCAGCGAGCCCGGCTTGTTCTGGCTCTGCATCGAGATGGCGACGGGGTGCAGTTCGTCCTCGCGCCCCATGATGTCCCAGCGCACGTCCATCCACGCCACGTCGCTGTCGTAGAGCTCGCCCAGCGCGTCCGAATGGATCGGGTAGATGGTGATCCCCTGCCCCTTGCGCATGATCGCCACCATGCGGTCGCCCGGCACGACCCCCTCCGTCGAGACGGCGCAGCGGGTGTTGAAGTTGAGCTCGGCCAGCGCCGCCCGCGACTCCGGCCCCGCATTGGGGTTGCCCGGCACCCGGAAGCGGAAGGTGTCGGTGGCCCGAAGCGCGAACCAGCCCTCGGCCTTGTCGGGCACCGGCAGCTCCATCTTCCGGCGCCGCCGCTTCACGCCCTTCACCTCGAGCAGCTTGTCGTCGAGCTCCTGTGCCGTGACCCGGCCCTCGCCGACAGCGATCAGCAGCTCGCGCTTGGCCGACAGCCCCACCGCTTCGGCCAGCTGCCGGAACTCGGCATCGTCGAGGCTGATCTCCTCGCGCTCGAGCAGCATCAGCAGCGTGTGCTCGCCCTGCGCATGGTGCCGCTGCAGCACCTGTTGCCGCACCGCCCGCCGGATCGCCGCCCGGGCCTTGCCGGTCGCCGCGATGCCCTCCCAGTTCGACGGCGGCAGGTGGTTCTGGTCGCGGATGATCTCGACCTCGTCGCCCGAGTTGAGGTGCGTCACCAGCGGCACGATCTGCCCGTTGATCTTCGCGCCCACGGTGGTGTCGCCGACATCGGTGTGCAGCGCGTAGGCGAAATCGATCGGCGTCGCCCCGCGCGGCAGCGCGATCAGCCGGCCCTTCGGGGTGAAGCAGAACACCTGGTCCTGGAACAGCTCGAGCCGCGTGTATTCGAGGAAATCCTCCGGCGACGAGCCCGAGGTCAGGTGCCCGATGGTCTGCCGCAGCCAGGCGAACGCCTTGGATTCGTTCTCGATCTTGTGGATGTCGGTGGCGCCCTCCTTGTAGAGCGCGTGCGCCGCGATGCCCAGCTCGGCCACCCGGTGCATGTCCTCGGTGCGGATCTGCAGCTCGGCGCGCTGCCGCCCCACGCCCACGATGGTGGTGTGGATCGAGCGGTAGTCGTTGTGCTTGGGTACCGAGATGTAGTCCTTGAACCGCCCCGGCACGACCTTCCAGTTGGTGTGCACGATGCCGAGCGCCCGGTAGCAGTCCTCCACCGTCGGCACGATCACCCGGAAGCCGATCATGTCCGAGAGCTGCTCCAGCGCGATCTGCTTGCGCTCG
>JBQCFF010000363.1:0-8712 GCA_051959485.1 Devosia sp.
ATCATTCCGAGCTGCTCGCGCCCTTCGGGCTCGATGCGCGCGATCCCCAGTTCTGGTCGCTGGGCCTCTCGATGATCGAGCGGCTGATCGGCGAACTGGAAGCCACGTCGCCGAACTGACCAAAGAGGACCTAGATGGCCAATACTCCTGCCACCGATCACGTCGACATCCCGGCAATGGACTATCCGCAGCACGAGGGCACCTACCGTGGTTTCCTCACGCTCGTGCGGCTGGCGATCGTCAACATGATCTTCGTCATCCTCTCGCTCTACGCCTTCATCGAAGCCCATAACGCCATTGCCGGCATCGTGCTGCTGATCCTGTCGGTCGTCGTGCCGGTCGGCATGCAGCTGATGCGCCGCCGTACGGCCTGACGGCGATTTCGGCGGCGCCCGCCCGGGCGCCTGCCGACAGGCGAGACTATCCGGAGAAGTCCATGAAGATTGCAGTGTTGCGGGAGCTCGCCGACGGCGAGACCCGGGTGGCGGCGACGCCGGAAACCGTCTCTAAGTTCAAGGGACTGGGTGCCGAAGTCGCGGTCGAGGCCGGGGCAGGGGCGCAGGCCCGCATTCCCGATGCCGACTATGCCGCGGCCGGCGCCACCATCGGCAAGGCGGCGGAGACGATCAAGGGCGCGGACATCGTCCTCACCGTCCGCCGTCCCCGGGTGACCAGCCTCAACGGCGTCAACCCGGGCGCGCTGGTCATCGGCGCCATGGACCCCTACGGCAACGAAGCCGAGATCGCGGCGCTGGCCAAGGCCGGCGTCACCGCGATCGCCATGGAGTTCATGCCGCGCATCACCCGCGCGCAGGTGATGGACATCCTGTCCTCGCAGGCCAACCTCGCCGGCTACCAGGCGGTGATCGACGCCGCGCAGGCCTTCGACCGCGCCATGCCGATGATGATGACCGCCGCCGGCACCGTGCGCCCGGCCAAGGTGTTCGTGATGGGGGCGGGCGTCGCCGGTCTCCAGGCCATCGCCACCGCCCGCCGCCTCGGTGCGGTCGTCACCGCCACCGACGTGCGCGCCGCCGCTGGCGAGCAGGTCGAGTCGCTGGGTGCCAAGTTCATCATGACCGAGGCGCTGAAGGATGCGTCCGGCAGCGGCGGCTATGCCCGCGAGCTCACCCCCGACGAGCAGACCGCGCAGGCCGACCTCGTCGCCGGCCACATCGCCAAGCAGGATATCGTCATCACCACCGCGCTGATCCCCGGCCGCCCGGCGCCGAAGCTGGTCAGCAAGGCGATGGTCGAATCCATGGCCCCGGGTTCGGTCATCGTCGACCTCGCGGCCGAACGCGGCGGCAACGTCGAGCTCACCCAGCCCGGCAAGGCCATCGTCACCACGAACGGCGTCACCATCCTCGCCTACACCAACGTGCCCGGCCGCCTCGCCACCTCGGCGAGCCAGCTCTACGCGCGCAACCTCAATGCCTTCCTCGAGACGCTGGTCGACAAGAAGGAGCAGAAGCTCGCGGTGAACTGGGACGACGAGCTGGTGAAGGCCACCGTGCTCACCCGCGATGGGGCCATCGTCCATCCCAACATCAAGCTCGACGCGGTGACTGCCGCGCCGGCCCCGGCGGTCAAGCCGGCCGGCCCTCCGGCGAAGACTGTGCCGGTCGCCCAGGCCGCGACGCCGCCCCGGCCGCCGGCTGCTGCGCCCGTCGCTCCCGAGGCCGCCGTAGTCACCGAGGCTGTCGTTGCCGAGGCCGTTCCGGCCGCTCCGGTGAAGACCGGCGCCGCGAAGAAGACCACCGCAAAGAAGGCTGCGGCGCCTGCCGGCATCACCGACGTGCCGCCGCTGCCGGCTGCCAAGGCCCCGGCCAAGCGCACCGCCAAGACCGCCGTCGCGACATCCGAAGCTGCTGCGCCCAAGCCGGCGCGCAAGCCGGCCGCGAAGAAACCTGCTGCTTCCAAGGGGACGACCTAAATGGACCCTAATGCCGAACCCACGGCCGATGTCATCGCGGCCGCCGTCACCGCTGTGACCGGCGGGGCGATCGACCCGTTCGTCTTCCGCCTCTCCATCTTCGTGCTGGCGATCTTCGTCGGCTATTTCGTGGTCTGGAGCGTCACCCCGGCGCTGCACACCCCGCTGATGAGCGTCACCAACGCCATTTCCTCCGTCATCGTGGTCGGCGCGCTGCTCGCAGTGGGCGTGCCGCTTGCGGCCGACAGCAACTGGATGAGCAAGCTGTTCGGCTTCCTCGCCCTGGTGCTCGCCTCGGTGAATATCTTCGGCGGCTTCCTCGTCACCCAGCGCATGCTGGCGATGTACAAGAAGAAGGACGCTCCGGTTAAGAAGGCTGGGAGCCACTAAATGATCGACGCCAGCCTCGCCGCAGTCCTCTACCTGGTCTCCGGCGTCCTCTTCATCCTGGCACTGCGCGGGCTGTCCAGCCCTGCCTCGGCCCGCCAGGGCAATACCTACGGCATGGTCGGCATGGCCATCGCCATCGTCACCACGCTGCTAGTTGCCGGCGTTTCCGACTGGCTGAGCTGGCTGCTCATCATCGGCGGTCTCGCGGTTGGCGGCGCCATCGGCGCGGTGCTGGCACGGCAGGTCAAGATGACCGACATGCCGCAGCTGGTCGCGGCGTTCCACTCCCTGGTCGGCCTTGCAGCGGTGTTCGTCGCGGCGGCCGCGCTCTATGCGCCCGAAGCCTTCGGCATCGGCGAGCCGGGCCACATCCACGCCCAGGCCCTCATCGAGATGAGCCTCGGCGTCGCCATCGGTGCCTTCACCTTCACCGGCTCGGTGATCGCCTTCGCCAAGCTCAACGGCAACATGAGCGGCAAGCCGATCATCCTGCCGCAGCGCCACCTCATCCACATCGCGCTCGGCGTGCTGCTGGTGGTCCTGATCTGGCTCTTCGCCACCACCACCGATCCGCTGTGGTTCTGGCTCATCACGGCCGTCGCGCTGGTGCTGGGCGGGCTGATGATCATCCCGATCGGCGGCGCCGACATGCCGGTGGTCGTCTCCATGCTCAACTCCTATTCGGGCTGGGCGGCCGCGGGCATCGGCTTCACGCTGGGCAACACGGCGCTGATCATCACCGGTGCGCTGGTCGGCTCCTCGGGCGCCATCCTCTCGTACATCATGTGCAAGGCGATGAACCGCAGCTTCATCTCCGTCATCCTGGGCGGGTTCGGTGGCGATGCCGCCGCGGCCGCCTCGGGCGAGGAGGAGACGCGGCCGGTCAAGCAGGGCTCGGCCGACGACGCCAGCTTCATGATGAAGAACGCCGGCAAGGTCATCATCGTCCCCGGCTACGGCATGGCCGTCGCCCAGGCACAGCACGCGCTGCGCGAGATGGCGGACATGCTGAAGGCCGCCGGCGTCGAGGTGAAGTACGCCATTCATCCGGTGGCGGGCCGCATGCCCGGCCACATGAACGTGCTGCTTGCCGAAGCCAACGTCCCCTATGACGAGGTGTTCGAGCTCGAGGACATCAACTCCGAGTTCGCGCAGGCCGACGTGGCCTTCGTCATCGGCGCCAACGACGTCACCAACCCGGCCGCCAAGACCGACAAGACCTCGCCGATCTACGGCATGCCGGTCCTCAACGTCGAAGACGCCGGCACGGTGCTGTTCATCAAGCGCGGCATGGCCGCCGGTTACGCCGGCGTCCAGAACGAGCTGTTCTTCCGCGACAACACCATGATGCTGTTCGGCGACGCCAAGAAGGTGACCGAAGACATCGTCAAGTCCCTGGGGCACTAAGCGGCCGGCCCGCGTCACCGCGGCAGAAATACGGAGCGGCGTTCGCCTGAGGCGTGCGCCGCTTTTCATTTCTAGGCCGTGCAAGCCCCAGCGGTGGTGTTCTTCGACACCCCGCCTTCCTTCCGCCTTTCCCCGCACCTACATGCCCGGCGTACGAACGATGAGGCGGGGCCGGATGCGGAGGGTATGGCGCGAGTTGGTCGAGCTCTGGCGTGTGCTCGTCCTCGGCGCCTTCATTGCCGGCCTGCTGCTGTCGCCCAATGTCGCCGCCGCGGTGAAGGTGGCGGGGCTGGCGGCCGACGGCGCCTATGCCGAGATTCACCTCCAGTCCATCCCGCCGGAGCGCTACGCCGAGGAGATCGCGGCGGCGCTCGAGGCGCATGATGCGACGCTCGCCCGTTCGCTCGCCGCGCTGGCCGCCTCGCGCGACATCGCGATCCCGACCGAGCTCACCGAGCGCATCGCCAGCCTCCCGGCCGTCGACCTCGGCGCCACGCTCGGCGCCGGCTGGAACTGCGTGGTGAACGGCGATTTCGACAGCGAGGCCGGCTTCGCCTGTGTCGTCGCCACCGACATGACCGGCATCGGCGACGTGCGCGACCTTGTCGGGGAGGGCGGCAAGTTCATCGCCGGGCAGCCGGTCGACTACTTCACGCTGGGGATCGCCAGCGTCGGGCTCGGGCTCTCGGCCGCGACCTATTCGAGCCTGGGCGCGGCGCTGCCGCTGCGGGTCGGCTCCAGCTTCGTCAAGGCCATGCACCGGGTCGGCAAGTTGCCGCCGCGCCTCACGGCACAGATTGCCAGGGCACTCGAACGCGGCATCAACCGCCCGGCGCTCGAGGAAGCCATCGGCCTCGCCACCTCGCTGCGGCTCGCCGAGCTCGGCCGGCCCCTGTCGCGCCTGTTCAACCCGCGCAGCGTGCGGCTCGCCTCCAACCTCGCCGAGGATTTCGGCACCATCGGCAAGGCCGGCGGCGTGCGGGCCATGAAGCTCAGCCTCGAGGCCGCCGACAGCACCGCCGACGTGCGCCGGCTCGCCCGCGTCGCCGACTCCTATGGCGAGCGCTTCGTCGGCGTCATGAAGCTGGTCGGGCGCGGCGCCCTGCGGCTCGGCCACCTGCTCTTCACCATCGTCGGCTGGCTCGTCGGCGCCGCCCTGTGGGCCTGGAGCATGGTGACCTTCACCCTCAACGCCATCACCAGCACCGACCGGTTCTTCCGCCGCCGCGCCAGGGCGAGGCGGAGGAACTCGAAAGAGTCGTTCAGGAACCGGTCAGATGCCGTTCATCTTCGTGGCGCTCGCCGCCGTTCATCGGCGTTCATTCGTGTGGCGGAATCCCGGATGAAATCCGGATCGAGTGTGGCGGTGACCCCCGCGCAGTAGCGGTTACCCCGGTGTGCCTGCTTGTGAATTCAAGCCGCAGCCGCCACTTAGGGCAGTACCCGAAAGGAACCGCCATGCCTCGCACCATCAAGGTCGACCTCTTCACCGACACCGTCTGCCCCTGGTGCCTAGTGGGCTCGGCACGGCTCGACCAGGCGATCGCGGCGCTGCCGCCGGACGTTACCGTCGAAGTCGAGAACCATCCCTTCTACCTCGACCCCAACACGCCCGAGGAAGGCGTGGTCGTGGCCGACATGCTGCGCCAGAAATACGGCCGCGACCCCAAGGAGATGTGGGCCCGCGTCGAGGGTGAGGCCAGGAAGTCGGGCATCGAACTCGACCTGAGCCGGCAGCCGCGCTCCTTCCCCACCCGCAAGGGCCACACGCTGGTGCGTCTCGCCAAGGCGAAAGGCACGCAGCACGCGCTCGCCAATGCCATCGCCTGGGCCTATTTCATGGATCACCAGCTGATCAACGACGACGAGGTGCTCGCCGGCATCGCCGAGCAGCACGGCTTCACCCGGGCCGAAGCGCTGGCAGAAGTTCGTGATCCAAAGGAGCTTTCGATCACGCACCAACTGGCCGTTTCCGCGGCCCAGCAGGGCATCCAGGGCGTGCCGTTCTTCGTCTTCGACAACAAGTTCGCCATCTCCGGCTGCCAGCCGCAGGAGGTGTTCGCCCGCGCCTTCGAGTACGCCCTCGACCCGGAAAAGCTCGAGGCCGCACGCGGCTGATACCTCCACCTCATGCGCAGCGACCCTCGTCCTTCGACAAGCTCAGGATGAGGGTCGGGGGCCAAGGATGAGACCAAGGATCTGAGGGCTAAGGATCTGAAGGGGGGCCTAGGGGCCTGTGGCTGAGAACTTGGGGCTGAGAACCTGGGGGCTGAGAACCTGGGGGCTGAGAACTTGGGGGCTGAGAACTCGACTGGGTGGAACAGCCCCGACCCCTCCCACCTCATCCTGAGCTTGTCGAAGGACGAGGTGGCTGCGCTATCGCTACAGCCCGCACAAAGCAAAACGCCGGCCTCAGGGCCGGCGTTGCATTCAACACCCAGCGCCTCAGCGCAGGGTCAGGCCGGAGAAGGCGACCGAGTAGTTGAGGCCGGTCTGGCCCTGGATGGACAGCGGCTGCAGCGCAAAGCCGCGGCGCGAGCCGCCGATCAGCCAGTTGCCGCCGAGGCCGACGCCAAGCGTCGCTTCCGCCGAGCCGCCGACATAGGTGCCGGCGAGCGAGCCCTTGCCGTACTTGGTCGACGAGCCGGAGAACACCAGCCAGACGATCTCGGTGCGGCGGGTCACGCCGATGTCGATGCCGAGCTTCTTGATGTTGCCGCTATAGTACTCGGCCTTGTGGCCGGAGCGCTTGAAGGTGCAGTTCATGTCCTTGGACGAGCCGATGATGAAGCCGACGCCACCCTCGACATGGCAGGTGAGCACGCCGACCTTTACCTGGGCGTCGGCAGTCGCGGCGCCGGGGGCAGCGAGCATCAGGGCGGCGGCAGCCGCGGCAATAAGTTTCTTCATTTGTCTGTTTCCCTCAGAGTGACGCAGTTTGATTGGACCCGGGCGGGTCCTGAAGTCTAGCCGTTGCCGGCAATGGCACAAGCTTTGTTCCGCTCCGGTCAATTCCAGGATCAAGGCCGAATTCCGGCGGTGCAGCAACAAAAACGCCGCCCTTTTGGGGCGGCGTTTCTGAACTGGAGCTGAATGCTTCTATGGCCGGGCGGCGCGGGCTGCGGCGGCCGGGGAGGGCAGGCCGCCCTCGCGCTGGGCGCGCTTGCGCGCCAGCTTGCGGGCGCGGCGCACTGCCTCGGCCTTCTGGCGAGCCTTCTTCTCGGAGGGCTTCTCGTAGTAGTTGCGAAGCTTCATCTCGCGGAAGACACCTTCACGCTGGAGCTTCTTCTTCAGGGCACGCAGCGCCTGATCCACATTGTTATCGCGAACAACTACTTGCAAGCGCAACCGCCCTTCATAGGTCAGATTTGTTGGATTGAAGCGCCCAAGGAGGCGCCGACCGGCCGGAGCCGGTCACCGTGGTGCGGCTATATAGACCCACCGGATCGGCTTGTCCACACTTCCAAGTGGGCCAAACAGCCTACTTTGAGCGCTTTTTGAGGGCTACCCGGTTGAGGTGACCCATCTTGCGGCCTTTGCGCGTCTCCGCCTTGCCGTAGGCGTGCGGACGAATCGAGGCGCCGAGTGCGCCGGGTATCGCCGCGATCTCGTCGCCGATCAGGTTCTCCATCACCACGTCGGCGAGCCGCGACGGATCCCCCAATGGCCAGCCGGCGACGGCCCGGATGTGCTGCTCGAACTGATCGGTGATGGCCACCGCCTCGGTCCAGTGCCCCGAATTGTGTACCCGCGGCGCGATCTCGTTGACCAGCAGCTTGCCGCCCTCGAGGACGAAGAACTCCACGCCCAGCACCCCAACGTAGTCGAGGGCGCTGACGATCTCGCCGGCGATCTCGATCGCCCGCGCTGCCGTCTTGCCCCTGATATTGGCCGGTACCGTCGAGGTCTTGAGGATGTGCTCGCGGTGCACGTTCTCGGCCGGCTCGAAGGCGGCGATACTGCCGTCGAGCCCGCGCGCCACGATCACCGAGATCTCGCGTTCGAACGGAATGAACTTCTCGAGCACCAGCGGCTTGGGGCTGAGCAGCTCCCAGGCGAGCGCTGCGTCCTCCATGTTGTGGACGATCTGCTGGCCCTTGCCATCATAGCCGAGCCGCGTCGTTTTCAGCACCGCGGGCGTTCCCAGTTCGCCGAGCTCGGCTTCCAGCCTGTCGAGGTCGGAAATTGCCGCGAATGGCGCCACGGGGATGCGATTGATCGACAGGAAGGCCTTCTCGGCCAGCCGGTCCTGCGCCACCGCCAGGGCATTGGCGCCCGGACGCAACGGCTTCAGGCCGCTGAGGAACTCGGCCGTCCGTGCCGGCACGTTCTCGAACTCGTAGGTCACCACATCCACTGCCGCGGCGAAGGCGGCCAGCGCCGCTTCGTCGTCATAGGCGGCGACGGTCCGGTTCGGCGTCACGTCGAATGCCGGGCTGGCCGAGTCGGGGCAATAGATGTGGGTCTTCATGCCCAGCCGGGCCGCCGCGAGCGCCAGCATCCGGCCGAGCTGGCCGCCGCCCAGGATGCCAATGGTGCTGCCGAGCGGCAGCGGGCGGTGCTCAGACATTGTCGGTTGGGAACTCGGCTACGGCGTTGGTCTGGTCGGCGCGGAACTCATCCAGCGCACGGGCGATTTCAGGGTCGGAGAGGGCGAGGATTGCAGCCGCAAACAGGGCGGCGTTGATCGCCCCGGCGCGCCCGATGGCGAGCGTCCCCACCGGGATCCCCGGCGGCATCTGCACGATCGAGAGCAGGCTGTCCTCGCCGCCCAGCGCCTTGGTTTCGGCCGGCACGCCGAGCACGGGCAGGGGAGTGAGCGCTGCCACCATGCCGGGCAGGTGTGCGGCGCCACCGGCCGAGGCGATGATCACCTTGAAGCCTTCGGCACGCGCGCCCCTGGCGAAATCGTACATGCGTTCGGGCGTCCGATGGGCCGAAACGATCCGCGCCTCGTACTCGATCTTCAGCGCGTCGAG
>JBQCFF010000364.1:0-4608 GCA_051959485.1 Devosia sp.
GGCGAGATCCTGTCGGGCGCCAACGACCTGTCCGAGCGCACCACCAAGCAGGCGGCGACCATCGAGGAAACCTCGGCCGCCATGGAGCAGCTCGCCTCCACGGTGCTCGCCAACGCCGAACGGGCGAAGGAGGCCTCGAGCGTCTCGGCCGACGTCACCCGCACCGCCACCCAGGGCGGCGAGGTGATGAGCGAAGCCAACGTCGCGATGGAGCGGATCACCGCCTCGTCGGCGAGGATCAGCAACATCATCGGCATGATCGACGACATCGCCTTCCAGACCAACCTGCTCGCGCTCAATGCCTCGGTGGAGGCGGCGCGGGCCGGCGAGGCCGGCAAGGGGTTTGCCGTGGTGGCGGTGGAAGTGCGCCGGCTGGCGCAATCGGCGGCGCAGGCCTCCAGCGAGGTGAAGGGGCTGATCGAGCAGTCGGGCACCGAGGTGCGCAACGGCTCGAAGCTCGTCGCCGACGCCGCGGCCCGGCTCGAAGCCATGCTGGCCGCCGCCCGTGCCTCGAACGCCCTGATGGACGGCATCGCCCATGATTCGCGGGAGCAGGCGGCCGCCATCGAGGAGGTCTCGGCGGCGATGCGGCAGCTCGACCAGATGACGCAGCACAATGCGGCCCTGGTGGAGGAAACCAACGCCGCCCTCGAGCAGACCGAGGCGCAGGCGAGCGAACTCGATCGCATCGTCGCCGCCTTCAAGCTGGCCGAGCAGCCGGCCGAGCCCGTGGTCGCCGCACCGGCCGAGCCGCCGCGCGGCATCAAGGGGCTGCAGGCCAGGGTGAAGCGGGCCGCGGCCTCGTATCTCAGCCGCGGGAACGCCGCGCTCGACGAGGACTGGGCAGAATTCTGAGCCTCTGCCGATAACCCTGACACGCGCTGTCAGGTGACTCGTGGCAAAACCCCTCCCGCGTCACCGGGAAGGGTCTTGTTCAATGTCCGTCGTCGTTCCGCATACCATCGAGCTCGTCACCTTCCGCGTGGCGAAGGGCGACACGCAGGCCTTCGTCGATGCCAATGCCGGCGTCAGCGACTGGCTGCAGCGCCAGCCCGGCTTCGTGTCCCGGCACCTCGCCGAGCGCGAGGATGGCAGCTTTCTCGACATCGTCTTCTGGCAGACGCACGCCGACGCACTAGCGGCGAGCAACAAAATGATGGAAGAGATGGCCCAGTCGGAGGCCATGACCATGATCGATCCCATGGGCCTCGACAGGAGCCATGGAACCATCAGACTCTCGGTCGACTGAAATGGTCGCCGATCTCCTGCACATCGTCCGCTCGTTTCCCGAGCCGATCCAGCAGCTCACCAGCCGGCTGGCCCTGACGCTGCTGTCCGTCCGCCCCGACCTCGAGGGCAAGGCGCGGCTCGGCTGGGGCTCGGTCAACTACCGGCACCCGGTCGCCGGCTTCGTCTGCGCCATCTTCCCAATGGAGGACCACGTCTCCCTGGTGTTCGAGCACGGCCGGCAGCTGAGGTCGCCGCTGCTCGAGGGCGACGGCAAGCAGGTGCGCTACATCAAGCTCGTGCCCGGCCACGACATTCCCGAAGACGACATCGCCATCCTCCTCAGCGAAGCCATTGCACTCAAGGCCTGACCCGTGCAGAAGACCCCGACGGTTCCGGAGGGGTCGACATGGCGCGCATTGGTCTCGTCGCACACGATGACAAGAAGGACGAGCTGGTCGCCTGGGCGCTGAAGCATCGCGAGGTGCTCGCGAGCCACGAGCTCTGGGGCACGGGGACGACCGGTCGGCGAATCATGGAGGGGACGGGGCTCGCCGTCACCCGCCTGTTGTCCGGCCCGCTGGGCGGCGATGCGCAGCTCGGCGCGATGATCGCCGAGGGCCGGCTCGACGCGCTGATCTTCTTCCAGGATCCGCTCACCGCGATGCCGCACGACGTCGACATCAAGTCGCTGACGCGCCTCGCCACGCTCTACGGCATCCTGTTCGCGCCCAACCACAAGACTGCGGATGCGGTGCTCGCCGCGATTTGACCATCTGGTCAAATCGTCGCGAATTCTTTAGGAAGCGCCCCCAGACACGGTTGCTGCTCGGTTGACCGGGTGCTGTGCATATGCGCACATGCCCGGCCAAGCCGGCAGCAGACCGGCACATTCATGAGGACGGGGGTGGGGTGTCCTTCGACGCAGTCATCGACGTGCAGAACGTCAGCAAGCGCTTTGGCGGCTTGCGCGCAGTCAACAACTGTTCCCTTCGGGTCGCGCGCGGCTCGATCACCGGCCTGATCGGTCCGAACGGCGCGGGCAAGTCGACGCTGTTCAACCTGGTGGCCGGGAACATCTCCCCCGATAGTGGCCGCATCGTGTTCGACGGGCAGGACGTCACCGGGCTGAAGCCGCACCAGCTGTTCCACCGGGGCATGCTGCGCACCTTCCAGATCGCGCACGAATTCTCCAACATGACGGCGCTGGAAAACCTGATGATGGTGCCGTCCGGCCAGCCCGGCGAGAGCCTGCTCACCACCTGGCTGACGCCCGGCACGGTCAAGGCAGCGGAGCGGCACGTCCGCCAGAAGGCGCTCGACGTCATCGATTTCCTGAAGCTCGGGCACGTCCGGCACGAGCTCGCCGGCAACCTGTCGGGCGGCCAGAAGAAGCTGCTGGAACTGGGGCGCACCATGATGGTCGACGCCAGGGTGGTGCTGCTCGACGAGGTGGCCGCCGGCGTCAACCGCACGCTGCTGCAGGACCTTGCGGCCAATATCCAGCGCATGAACCAGGAACTCGGCTACACCTTCTTCGTCATCGAGCACGACATGGACCTGATCGGGCGGCTCTGCGACCCGGTGATCGTCATGGCGCAGGGCGAGAAGATCGCCGAGGGCCCGATGTCGGAGATCCGGGCCAATCCGGAGATCATCGAAGCCTATTTCGGCGCCCCGGTGGAGGCGGCTTGATGGCGCTGCTCGAACTCAACGACGTCGTCGGCGGCTATGGCGGCGCGCCCATCCTGAACGGCGTCAACATCGCGATCGAGCAGAGCGACATCGGCGTCATCGTCGGCCCCAACGGCGCCGGCAAGTCGACGACGCTGAAGGCCATCTTCGGGCTGCTCAAGGTCACCGACGGCGCCATCCTGTTCCAGGGCGAGGCGATCCAGAACTCGCTGCCCGACAAGCTGGTGCCCAGGGGGCTCAGCTTCGTGCCGCAGGAGAAGAACGTCTTCACCTCCATGAGCGTCGAGGAAAACCTCGAGATGGGGGCCTTCACCCGCACCGACGATTTCCGCCCCACCATCGAGTGGGTCTACGAGATGTTCCCGGTGCTGCGCGAGAAGCGCCGCCAGCCGGCGGGCGAGCTCTCGGGCGGCCAGCGGCAGATGGTGGCGATGGGCCGCGCGCTGATGAGCAAGCCCAAGCTTCTCCTCCTCGACGAGCCTTCCGCCGGCCTCTCGCCGCGCTACGTGCTCGAGATCTTCGAGCAGATCGTCAAGGTCAACAAGGCAGGCGTCGCCATCCTGATGGTCGAGCAGAACGCCCGGCAGGCGCTGGCCTTCGCCTCGCGCGGCTTCGTGCTCGCCACCGGCAAGAACCGCTTCACCGGCACCGGCCCCGAACTCATCGCCGACCCAGAAGTCGCCAAGAGTTTTTTGGGGGGCTGATGATGGCAGCGACACTCACATCTCGTCCCGGCAATCGGCAGTCGGCAGTCGGCAATCGATTGTATGCGCCGAAGCGCTGTTCGCACCCACTGCCTACTGCGGATTGCCGACTGCCTGGGTCTGCCCTATGAACGAACTCATCTTCTTCTTCAACAACGTGATCGTGGCCGGCGTCGTGCTGGGCTCGATCTACGCGGTCGGCGCCATCGGCGTGACGCTGATCTTCGGTATCCTGCGCTTCGCGCATTTCGCCCATGGCGACATGATGACGATGGGCGGCTTCATCGCCTTCGTGCTGATGCTGGGCTGTCAGGCCCTCGGCGTCACCACGCCGCTGCTGCCCACCGGCTTCCTCGTCCTGCCGGTCGCCATGGTGCTCACCGCCATCATCGCGCTGGGGCTCGACAAGGGCTTCTATGCGCCGCTGCGCAAGCGCGGCGCCCGGCCGGTCACCATGCTGATCGCCTCCATCGGCGTGACGCTGATCATCCAGGGCCTGATCCGCCTGTTCTTCGGCTCCGGCACCTACTCGTTCTTCGAGACCGAGCAGAAGCAGCTGATCCGCATCGCCCTGCCGCTCGAGGGCGTCACCCGCACCATCAACTTCACGCAACCGCAGATCCTGATGGTGGTGTGCACCGCCATCGCGGTGATCGCACTGCACCTGTTCCTCACCCGCTCGCGGCTGGGCAAGGCGATGCGCGCCATGGCCGACAATGCGGACCTGGCGCAGGTCTCCGGCATCAACACCAAGCTCGTCGTGCGGGTCACCTGGATCATCGCCGGCTCGCTCGCCGCCATGGCCGGCACCATGCTGGCGCTCGACGTGCAGCTGAAGCCGGATCTCGCCTTCAACATCGTGCTGCCGATCTTCGCGGCGGCGATCGTTGGCGGGCTGGGGCAGTCCTATGGCGCCATCGCCGGCGGCTTCCTCATCGGCTTCGCCGAGACGGCGGCCATCTTCAACTGGTCGGTGCTGCTC
>JBQCFF010000365.1:0-2247 GCA_051959485.1 Devosia sp.
TTGACGATCGCGTCGCGATCCTCCTGGGTCAGGATGCCCACTTGCGCGAGCATGCTGGCGTGGGCGATAGACCCGGCAATGTCCTGTTTGTAGAGGCGCTGGTCGAAGCCGATGGAGGCGTTGATCTCTTCCATGATGGCGTCGGGTCCGGTTGCAAAACGGCCGCCCCACATGCGGTTGCTCATCTCAGCTCCAACGGTAGAATCATGACCGACCAAGTCCCCGCTCCGCAGCAGAAACTGAAGTCCCGGCGGCTGGCGGTGATCGCGCTCGGCAGCGCGGCGGTAGCACTAGTCGCAACGCTCGTCGTTGGCAACTTCATGCCGGCGGCCGCGAGCCAGTGCGCCGCCCAGCCGGTCAAGGCCCAGGTGGTCGACAGCTCGGCCCAGGGCGAGCTCGCCGCCCTCAACGGCACCGGCACCGGCCGCGGCTATGCCGACCTCGGCTTCACCGACGCGGCCGGAGCGCCGAGGACCATCGCCGATTTCGCCGGCAAGAAGCTGCTGGTGAACTTCTGGGCCAGCTGGTGCGTGCCCTGCCGGGCCGAGATGCCGGCGCTGCAGGCCCTTGCCCACGCCTACGATTCCGACACCTTCGAGGTCCTGCCGATCAACCTCGATGTCGGCGACAGCGGGCTCGAGAAGGCGAGGCAGTTCCTCGCCGACGAGAAGCTCGACCTGCCGCTCTACCCGGCGCCGCTCCAGGCCTTCCAGCGCCTGCAGCAGGAGGCGGTGACCGTCGGCCTGCCCACCACGCTGCTGCTCGACGAGAAGGGCTGCGAGCTCGGCGTGCTGCAGGGCCCGGCCGAGTGGGACAGCCCCGACGGCCACGCCGTCATCGACGCCCTGCTCGGCGTCTGACCCATGGCTGTATCCTCGGGCCGCATCCTCTGCGTCGGCGCCCTCACCATGGACACCATCTTCCGCCTCGACCGGCTGCCGGCCGGGCCGGGCAAGGTGATCCCGCTCGATGCCGCCGAAGTCGCCGAAGGCATGGCTGCCGCGCAGGCCGCCAGCATCGCCCGGCTCGGCGGCCAGGCCGCCCTCTGGGCCTCGGCCGGCGACGACGCGACCGGCGACCGCCTGGTCGCCCAGATCGAGGCCGAAGGCGTCGACTGCTCGCGCGTCCGCCGCGTGCCGGGTGGCCGCTCCGGCTTCTCGTCCATCTTCATGGACCGGACCGGCTCGACCATGATCGTGCCGCGCTACGACCCCGACCTGACCTCCGCGCCAGCCGCCGCGCCCGACCTCGCCGGCTTTGCCGCGGTGATGACCGACGTGCGCTGGCCCGACGCCGCCGCACTGGCGCTGGCCGCGGCGAGCGCCAGCAACATCCCCGCCATTCTCGATGCCGACATGGCCTCGGCGGACATCCTCCACCGGCTCGTGCCTCTTGCGACCCACATCGTCGCCTCCGAATCCGCCGCCTGCCTGATCACCGGCGCCCCGACGCCCGAAGCCGCCGCCCGCGCCCTCCTCGGCACCGCCAGCTTCGTCGCCGTCACCGCCGGTGCCGAGGGCTGCTGGTGGTCGGACGACGGCGCCATCCGCCACACCCCGGCGCCGCGGATCGACGCCATCGACACCCTCGCCGCCGGCGACGTCTTCCACGCCGCCTTCGCCCTGCGGCTCGTCGAAGGCGCGCCGATGGCCGACACCATCGCCTTCGCCTCCGCCGCCGCCGCCATCAAATGCACCCGCTTCGGCGGCCGCCTCGGCTGCCCCAGCCGGGGCGAGGTCGAGGCATTCCTGTCATCCGGCACCACCGAGCAAGACAAGACCTCATCCTGAGCCTGTCGAAACCTCATCCTGAGCCTGTCGAAGGACGAGGTCGTAGCCACGGAGCCCCTGACCGCCCCCTCCACCACCCTGCGGGTGGTCCCCCTCCCCCGTTGGCACGGGGGAGGACCCCGGCGACGTCAGTGCCGCGACCTTGATCCTCCACCGCGCAGCGGGGGAGGGGGACCAGCGAAGCTGGTGGAGGGGGCGGCCCCAATACCGGCGTTTCCCGCCGCCCCCACCACCGCCTTCGGCGGTCCCCCTCCCCCGTTTCACGGTGGAGGAGCACGGAGAGTGCATGCGTAGGGCCATATGGGATAGCCCTGCGCCTGCGGGAGAGGGGATGAGGCCGGAGGCCTCACCCCGGGGGACCAGCGAAGCTGGTGGAGGGGGCGGCACCAAACACCGGCGTTTCCCGCCGCCCCCTCCACCGCCGTCGGCGGTCCCCCTCCCCCGTTTCACGGTGGAG
>JBQCFF010000366.1:0-3740 GCA_051959485.1 Devosia sp.
GGCCGAGACCGGCTCCTACGTGTTCGAGCCGCCCGGCGAAATCCACACCCTCACCGTCCCCGAGGACACCGAGGAGATGATCACCTTCTTCAACATCTCCGGCTGCATGGTCTACCTCGACAAGGACAACCGGCAGATCGGGTTCGAGGACGTCTTCACCAAGATCGACATGTGCAAGAAGCACTACGAAAAGGTCGGCCTCGGCGCCGACTACGTGAACCAGTTCGTGCGCTGAGGCGCAGCCGCCTGGCGTAGCTAGGTGAGGGGGCCAGCAATGATGGGAATGAGCCAATGACCTGGGCCACCGAATTCTTCGCCGGCAGGCACGTCGTCGTCACCGGCGCCACCTCCGGCATCGGGCAGGGCATCGGCCGCGCCTTCGCCGACGCGGGTGCCATCGTGCACGCCACCGGCGCCACCCAGGCCGAGGTCGAGGCGGCCGCCGCCGCCGAGCCGCGCTTCCGCTACACCGAGCTCGACGTCCGCAACTCCGCGCAGGTGGCCGAGTACGCCGCCGCCTTCGGCTCGGTCTTGGCGCTGGTCAACTGCGCCGGCGTCAACCTCCGCGCCGCCGAGCACACCGTCGAGGGCTTCGAGACCGTCATCGACATCAACCTCAACGGCTCGATGCGCACCGCCTACGCGTTTCGGGAGAAGCTGGCGGCAAATCCCGGCGGGGCGGCCATCCTCAACATCGGCTCGATGTTCTCGTTCTTCGGCGCCCCGCACGCCCCCGCCTACGCCGCGAGCAAGCACGCCGTTGCCGGCCTCACCAAGTCGCTCGCTGCCGGGCTGGCCAAGGACAACATCCGGGTCAACGCCCTTGCCCCTGGCTGGATCGAGACCGCGATGACCGCCGTGCCCCGCGCCAACGAGGCGCGCAACGCCGAGCTGATGGGCCGGACGCCGCTCGCTCGCTGGGGCACCCCCGCCGACCTGGCGCCTGCCGCGCTATTCCTCTGCTCGCCGCTCGCCGGCTTCATCACCGGCGCCGTGCTGCCCGTCGACGGGGGCTACCTCATCGCCTGAAGCCGGCGGGCTTGCAGTCAGCGGGCTTGCAGCCGGCGGGCTCGCCCGTGGCGCGCAGAAGTACAGCGCCTGGTTGATGGCCTGCAGCGACCCGGACAGCGAGATTGCCCGGTCGAGCGGCGGACCGTCCGGCGGGTCGAGATAGACCAGCCCCGCATGCTTCAGCAGTTCGAGAATCGGCGCCACGTCGCCCGCGATCCGCGCGTGGTACGGCGAGCCGTCCGCCGCCGCGATCACCGGCAGCCGCTGCATCTCGCGGTCGAACTCCAGCACCCAGTCCCCGGCATCCCCGCCGGCGCGGCTGGTATGGATGTGCACCCCGACCGAGAAATCGTCCTCGCACCGCACCGCGAGGCAGGTGTAGTGCTCCGCGCTGGCCCCATACGAGCACCCCAGCGCCGCCCGAGGGCGGGGCCGGGGAGTGCCAGGAGCACCGCTAGTAAGGTAATCACCCGGAACGGCCTCCTCCCAGCCTCCCCCATGAAGGGGGAGGTGCCACGCCCTGCTGCTTTCACCATCCTACCAATGCGCACCCTCTTCACCCTCCCCTGCATGGGGAGGGCCGGGGAGGGGCCGTCCGGCCCGTCGCCCGTCTTCCCCTACGTTGCGCTACTTCCCCGCCGCCTCGAGCAGCGCCAGGTCGCGCGATTTCAGCGTCAGCCACGCGCCCTTGGCGAGGCTCGCCAGCTGCTCGACGCTGGTCGCCGAGGCGATCGGCGCCGTCACCCCCGGCTGCGCCGCCACCCAGGCCAGCGCCACCTCCGCCGGCTTGGCATGGTGGTGCTCACTCACCTGGTCCAGCGCCTGGAGGATGCGATAGCCGCGGTCGTTGAGGAACCGCTCCATCCGTGGCCCCCGCGGCGACTTCGAGAAATCCGCCTCCGTGCGATACTTGCCGCTCAGGAACCCCGAGGCGAGGCTGGCATAGGTGATCACCCCGATGTGGTGCTTGACGCAGTAATCCTGCAGCGGCCCCTCGAAGCCGTCGCGCGCGTAGAGGTTGTATTCCGGCTGCTCGCACTCGTAGCGCGGCCAGTCATGCGCGATGCTCACAGCATCCGCTTCGGCATGCATCTGGGCGGTGTAGTTGGAGGCGCCGATCCACCGCACCTTGCCGGCCTCCACCAGCCGCGCATACGCCCCGAGCGTTTCCTCGTGGCCGACGGTCGGGTCCGGCCAGTGGCTCTGGTAGAGGTCGATATAGTCGACCTGCAGGCGCCGCAGTGAGTTCTCCACCTCTTCCGCGATCCAGCGAGCCGAGAGGTCGCGCTTGCCCTGGCCCATGTCCGAGCCCACCTTGGTGAAGACAAGCATCCGCTCGCGGTTGCCGCGCGCCTTCAGCCAGTTGCCGAGGATCGTCTCCGACTTGCCCTTGCCGTAGGAATCCGACGTGTCGATGGCGGTGAAGCCCGCGTCGGCAAAGGCATCGAGCACGCGAAACGACTGCGCCTCGTCCATCGTCCATCCCAGCACGTTCCCTCCGAACACCAGCGGTTCGAATTGCAGGTCGGTCCGGCCCAGGCGGCGCTTGGTCATGGCAGTCACTCCAGATGGTTGATCGACGCATGTAGTGGAGGAGAACGCCAGCCTACGCCCGCCGGTTCAAACCCGGCAAGCCAGGGGGGAGCGCCCCCTCTCCTCAGTTTCGCTAGTTCGCTCCGCTCACAAGCTCCACTATCCTCTCCCGCCGGGGGCGAGGAGGCGATGCTGCCCGGTCACCGATCAACCAGCGGCGCCTCCTCCCCCCTGGCGGGGGAGGATAGCGGCGCTAGGCGCGTCAGCGCCGTAGCAGGGCTGAGGAGAGGGGGCCGCTCACCCCTTGGACTGGATCAGGTCCCAGCGGTTGCCGTAGATGTCCTCGAACACCGCCACCGAGCCATAGGCCTCATGCCGCGGCTCTTCGAGGAACCTCACCCCGCGCTCGGCGAACAGCGCGAAGTCGCGGGCGAAATCCTCCGTCTCGAGGAAGAACCCGACGCGCCCGCCGGTCTGGTCGCCGACGCGGGCCGCCTGCGCCTCGCCATCGGCGCGCGCCAGCAGCAGGCTCGCCCCGACCCCTGGCGGCGCCACCAGTACCCAGCGCTTGCCGCCGCCGAGCGGCGTATCGGCCCTGAGCTCGAAGCCCAGCGTGTCGCAATAGAAGCCGATCGCCTCGTCGTAATCCCGCACCACCAGTGCCACCGTCGCGATCCGCATCCCGGCCTCCAGGTTTTCTTCACCGGTTGAGTGCCGGGACGCGGCGCGGCACGCAACCGCTTTACCGCTCGGCAAACGGCCTTTTTCCCGGATTTGCCGCGGCTTGGAATGGCATTCCCGACGGCGGGAGTTTGACCGGTTGGTCAAACTCCCCATTGCGCCTATGCAAAAAAACGGCTTTGTTGCGGCCCAAGCTCCGGCAGGGCGGGCAGGGACCGTCTCGTAACCGGAGCGCAATGCTATCGGGAGACATACATGAAACTCATGCGCACCCTGCTGACCGCCACCGCGCTCGTCGCGGTGCTGGCCGGCAGCGCCTACGCCAAGCAGTTGGTGTTCTGCTCGGAGGCCTCGCCCGCTCACTTCGACCCCGGCCCGACCACCGGCGGTAACGATTTCGACGCCTCCTCGCGCACCGTCTACAGCCGCCTCGTCGAGTTCGAGCATGGCGGCACCGCCGTGCAGCCGGGCCTCGCCGAGAAGTGGGAAGTGTCGGATGACGGCCTCACCTACAC
>JBQCFF010000367.1:0-4211 GCA_051959485.1 Devosia sp.
CACCTGGGTGATCGCCGGCGATGGCTGCCTGATGGAAGGCATCAGCCAGGAGGCGATCTCGCTCGCCGGGCACCTCAAGCTCAACAAGCTGACGGTGATCTGGGACAACAACAACATCACCATCGACGGCGCCGTCTCGAATGCCGACTCGACCGACCAGGTCGAGCGCTTCCGGGCGGTGGGCTGGAACACCATCGAGATTGACGGCCACGACCAGGAACAGATCGAGCGGGCCCTGAACGAGGCCAAGGCCTCCGACCGGCCGACGATGATCGCCGCCAAGACCACCATCGGCTTCGGTGCGCCGAAGAAGGCCGGCACGCATTCGGTGCACGGTTCGCCGCTCGGCGCCGAGGAACTGGCGGCGGCCAAGAAGAACCTGGGCATCGAGTACCCGGCTTTCGAAGTCCCGACCGATATCGTCAGTGCGTGGCGCGCTGCCGGCACCCGCTCCGCCAACCTGCGCGGCGCCTGGGAAGGCCGCCTCGCGGCGGCTCCCGCCGACCAGCGGGCCGATTTCGAGCGTCGCGTCAAGGGCGAGATGCCCGCCGGCTGGACCGACGCAATAGCAACGTTCAAGGCCAAGCTCGTGGCGGACAAGCCCAAGGTGGCGAGCCGCAAGGCGAGCCAGTTGGCGCTCGAGGTGATCAACAGGGTGCTGCCCGAGACGATCGGCGGCTCGGCGGACCTGACCGGTTCGAACCTGACCAATACCCCCGAGACCCTGCCCTTCACCGCCACCGACCGGACTGGCCGCTACATGCGTTACGGCATCCGCGAGCACGAGATGGCCGCCGCGATGAACGGCATGGCGCTTCATGGCGGGCTGATCCCGTATGGCGGCACGTTCCTCGTCTTCACCGACTATGCGCGTCCCGCGATCCGGCTGTCGGCGCTGATGGGGCAGAAGGTCATCTACGTGATGACGCATGACTCGATCGGCCTCGGCGAAGACGGCCCGACCCACCAGCCGGTCGAACACCTTTCCACGCTTCGCGCCATCCCAGGTCTGTTGGTCTTCCGGCCGGCCGATGCGGTGGAAACACTCGAATGCTGGCAGCTGGCCATCGAGGCGAACAAGCCCTCGATCCTGGCGCTGAGCCGGCAGAACCTTCCGGCGCTCCGTACCGAAACGGTGTCGGGCAACCCGTCGGCGAATGGGGCCTATGTCATCGCCGGCGACAGGAATGCCGACGTGGTGATCTTCGCCACCGGCTCGGAGGTGGCGGTCGGCGTGGCGGCGCTTGACGCGCTGAAGGCGGAGGGTATTGCCGCCAAGGTGGTGTCGGTGCCGTCACAGGAGCTGTTCTTCGCGCAGCCCGAGAGCTACCGCAACGAAGTGATCGGCAGCACCCGCGCCAGGGTGGCGATCGAAGCCGGCATCGAGATGAGCTGGCTGAAGCTGCTCGGCGACAAGGGCCGCTTCATCGGCATGCACTCGTTCGGCGCCTCTGCTCCGGCCGAGAAGCTCTACGAGCATTTCGACATCACCGCAAAAGCGGTAGTTGAAGCCGTCAAGGCGCAGTTGTAAGCAACCCGCGCCTCCCTCAGATTTCTCAAGGAGCCATCATGGCTGTTCGCGTCGCAATCAATGGCTTTGGCCGCATCGGCCGCAACATCCTGCGCGCCATCGTCGAAAGCGGTCGCACCGACATCCAGGTCGTGGCCGCCAACGATCTCGGCCCCGTCGAGACCAACGCCCACCTGCTGCGCTACGACAGCGTGCACGGCAAGTTCCCGCACGAGGTGACGGTCAACGGCGACATCATCACCGCCGGCGACCAGACCTTCAAGATGACGGCGGTGAAGGACCCGAGCCAGTTGCCGCACAAGGAACTCGGCGTCGACATCGTGCTCGAGTGCACCGGCATCTTCACCTCCAAGGAGAAGGCCTCGGCCCACCTCGCTGCGGGCGCGAAGAAGGTGATCATCTCGGCCCCGGGCGAAGGCGCCGACAAGACCATCGTCTACGGCATCAACCACGCGAGCCTGGGCAAGGACGACGTGGTGATCTCGAACGGCTCGTGCACGACGAACTGCCTCGCGCCGATGGCCAAGGTGATGAACGATCTCGTCGGCATCGAGAAGGGCATGATGACGACGGTGCACAGCTACACCGGCGATCAGCCGACGCTCGACACCATGCACAAGGACTTGTACCGCGCCCGCGCCGCTGCGCTGTCGCAGATCCCGACCTCGACCGGCGCGGCCAAGGCCATCGGCCTGGTGCTGCCCGAGTTGAAGGGCAAGCTCGACGGCATCTCGATCCGCGTGCCGACCCCGAACGTGTCGCTGGTCGACCTGAAGTTCGTCGCCAAGCGCAACACCACGGTGCAGGAAGTCAACGACGCGCTGAAAGCCGCCAG
Organism: Devosia sp.; assembly: GCA_051959485.1. Taxonomy (GTDB): domain Bacteria; phylum Pseudomonadota; class Alphaproteobacteria; order Rhizobiales; family Devosiaceae; genus Devosia_A. The sequence goes on from JBQCFF010000367.1 coordinate 2,367, forward strand.
CGAAGGCGCGCTGAAGGGCGTGATGACCTACACCTTGCACCCGCTGGTCTCGTCGGACCTCAACCACGATCCGCACTCGTGCACGATCCTGATCGACCAGACCAAGGTGATCGACGGCAATTTCGTGAACATCATGGGCTGGTACGACAACGAGTGGGGCTTCTCGAACCGGATGGCCGACGTGACCGCCCTGTTCGGCAAGACGCTCTGACTATATACTATGCTGCTTGCTGCTGCTGCGCTGCTGGCTGGTGGAGCTGACCGAAGAGTTTAAGGGCGCCCTCCACGAGCGCCCTTTCTTGCGTTCCTAGCGGGACTCCACTTCACGATTTCGTGCCTCGCGGGGCAATGGGAATCAGCAATCTTGATGCTTGGCGACGAGTTATGTACGAGCCCTCGCTTTGCGGGATACTGAGCGGATACTAATCGGACTGAACCTCGCCGGCAGCGCCGTTGCCGGGGTGCAGGACGAGGCGGCGTGGTTCGTGGTGGCGGCAGTCGCCTTCGGCGTCTATGCGGTGGTGGCGGACCGCGCCCTGCGCCGGCGCATCGGATCGAGGGCTTGGCCCAGCGAGGGGTTCGCCCGTTTCACCTTCGGCACGAACCTGAGTTTCGGCCTCAGCCACCTGTCGCTGGGGGCCATCGTCTTCGCGGCCGGAAAAACCGCTGCCGCCCTAATCGGCTACTGACGGCGCCGCTGTTGCCCGTGCGGCAATCCTTGCTATAGCAACGGCACCCTTCCTTTCAGCGGATGCGTCTCATGCCGGCTTTCAAGACCCTCGACGACCTCGACCTTTCGGGCAAGCGCGTGCTGGTGCGGGCGGACCTGAACGTCCCTGTCGCCGACGGCAAGGTGACGGATGCCACCCGCATCGAGCGACTGGTGCCGACCCTGCGCGACATCGTGAAGGCGAACGGCAAGGCGATCATCCTGAGCCATTTCGGCCGGCCGAAGGGTAAGGTGGATGCGGAATTCTCGCTCGAGCAGGTGGTCCCGGCGGTCGCCAACGAGGTCGGCCAGCCGGTGGGCTTCGTCGCCACCGACTGGGCCGACGTCGAGCAGGTGAAGCAGGCGATCGACGAGGCGCCCGCCGGATCGATCCTGGTGCTGGAGAACACCCGCTTCCATCCCGGCGAAGAGGAGAACGATCCCGAACTCGCCAAGCGGATGGCATCTCTCGGCGAAGTCTATGTCAACGATGCCTTCTCCGCGGCGCACCGCGCCCATGCCTCGACCGAGGGCGTGGCGCACCTGCTGCCCGCCGCGGCCGGGCGGGCGATGCAGGACGAGCTGGAGGCGCTGGAGAAGGGCCTCGGCAACCCACAGCGCCCGGTGATCGCCATTGTCGGCGGCGCCAAGGTTTCCACCAAGCTCGACCTGCTTGAGAACCTGATCAACAAGGTGGAGGCGCTGGTGATCGGCGGCGCCATGGCAAATACGTTCCTGCACGCCGGCGGGCTCGGGATCGGCAAGTCGCTGGCCGAGAAGGACCTGGCGGAGACCGCCAACCGTGTTCGCGACAAGGCCGAGGCGGCGCGTTGCGCCGTGATCCTGCCGATCGATGCGACGGTCGGCTGGCACTTCGAGGCCAACACCGCGCACCGCTACTACGCCGTGGACGCGCTCGACCCAGAAGGCATGGTGCTCGATATCGGGCCGGGCTCGATCGAGCGCATCAAGGCGGCGATCGACGAGGCGGCAACCGTCGTCTGGAACGGCCCGATAGGCGCCTTCGAGATGGCGCCGTTCGATCACGGGACGGTCGAGGTGGCCAAGTACGTCGCCGAGCGCACCAAGGCCGGCAAGATCGTTTCCGTCGCCGGTGGCGGCGACACGGTGGCCGC
>JBQCFF010000368.1:0-2765 GCA_051959485.1 Devosia sp.
ATAAAGGGGGAGGTGCCGCGTCGTGGAACACTCCGCCGCAACGCGCACCCTCTTCACCCTCCCCTTCATGGGGAGGGCCGGGGAGGGGCCGTCCGCTGTCGGTCGGCGCTACGCCGCCGCCAGCGTGCCGCGGCGGGTGCGGGACTCGACCCAGTAGATGAAGGCCGAGGCGGCGACGATCATGGCGGCGCCGGGCCAGAACCAGGCCGACGGGACCTGCCCGAGGATCACCCAGCCGAGCAGGCCGGAAAGCGGCACCTTGCTGTCGCCGAAGGGCTGCAGGTAGGTCGCGTCGGCCACCCGGTAGGCGTGGGCCAGCAGGTACTGCGCGGCGGCGGTCAGCGCCCCGAGCAGCACCAGCAGCCAGAGCGCCGTCCCGGCGGGGATGGCGAAGACGTCGTGCGTCAGCCCGGCCGGCAACAGGCCGGGGCTGGCGAGGCCCAGCGCCCACACCGCGAGCAGGATCAGCAGGTGGTTGGGTGTCACCAGCACCAGCAGCGACACGGTCAGCGTTTCCGGCCGCTCGCCCATGAGCGACAGGTACCGGGTCAAGACGTCGGTGGTGGCCCACAGGGCCGCGGCGGCGATCGGCACCACCGCCTGCCAGCCGAGGCTCTCGGTGCCGACGCCGGAAATGATGATGGCGCCGACGAAGCCGACCAGCGCCGCGCCGATCCGGGCCGGCGAGGCGCGCTCGCCGAGGAACAGCGTCGAGCCGAGGATGATGAACAGCGGCCCGGTGGCGAGCAGCGTCACCATCTGCCAGATCGGCACGCCGGTGGCGAAGCCATAGACGAAGACGTGGACGCCGAGCGCCGAGACGAAGGCGCGGATTTCGTGCGCCAGCGGGTGCGCGGTGCGCAGCTTGTCGAGGCCGATGCGGCGGATCAGCGGCAGGCTGAGCAGCGCGGCAACGACATATTGCCAGAACGCCATGCCGGTCGAGCTCATGCCGAACCCGCCATACTCGACGGGCGTCGGCAGAACCGACTGCAGCAGGTTGGAGCCGGCAAAGGCGAGGGCGGCGACCAGCATGAAGGCGGCGCCGGTGGTGGCAGTGTTGGCAGACGAGGAAACCTGGTTCATCGCGACGATCCTTTCCGTAACCAGTTCCCTCAGGGAGTTACGGGGATCGGCGATGGCTTTGCCGCCCGACGCAGGGTCGGGCGCAGAAGACCGGCGCTTGGGTCCCGTTCTCTTTCATCCGGACTATACCGTCGGCTCCGGAATCACACCGGATCTGCTGACCCCCTCACCGAGATGAGGGGCGCTCGCGGGCTTCGGGATCGCTCCCGTTACCGCCGGTGGGGAATAGCACCCCGCCCTGAGAACATTGCCGGCATCGCTGCCGACACACGGTCACATAGGCCGATCGGCCCGGGCCTGCAAGCAGGTACAGGGATGACACCGGGCTGAGCGATACTTGCGGCCACCCCTCATCCGCCCTTCGGGCACCTTCTCCCGCAAGGGGAGAAGGCCTGCCGTCCACGATCGCGCTCAAGACCGACACGAGGTCCCGGTTTCATCGCCTTCTCCCCTTGCGGGAGAAGGTGGCGGCAGCCGGATGAGGGGTGGCCTCCGGTACCACCCCCGTTCGAACCCTCATCCTGAGCCTGTCGAAGGACGAGGGTTCTGCGCCCCTACGCCCGCTTCGCCCTGGCGCTCCCGCGGAAGCCGAAGATCGTCGCCAGCACCACGCCGGTGGCGACCACGCCGATGATGATGGTAGCCAGCGCGTTCACCTCCGGCGAGACGCCGAGCCGCACCTTGGAGAAGATGATCATCGGCAGCGTCGACGAGCCGGGGCCGGAAACGAAGCTCGCGATCACCAGGTCGTCGAGCGACAGGGTGAAGGCGAGCAGCCAGCCCGAGACCAGCGCCGGGGCGATGATCGGCAGGGTGATGTCGAAGAACACCCGCACCGGCGAGGCGCCGAGGTCCATCGCCGCCTCCTCGAGCGAGTAGTCGAAATCGCTGAGCCGGCTCTGCACCACCACCGTCACGTAGGCGGTGCAGAAGGTCGAGTGCGCGATGATGATGGTGAGGATGCCGCGGCCGGCCGGCCAGCCGATCAGCGACTGCATGGTGACGAAGAGCAGCAGCAGCGCGATGCCGGTGATCACGTCGGGCATCACCAGCGGCGCCGACACCGTCGCCTGCAGCACCGTCTTGCCGCGGAAGCGGCGGAAGCGCACCAGCGCCACGGCGCAGAGCGTGCCCAGCACCAGCGCGATGGTGGCGGAGACGGCGGCAATCTGCAGGCTCAGCCAGGCGGCCGGCAGCAGCTGCGGGTCGGCCCAGAGGTCGGAATAGCTCTGGGTCGAAAAGCCCGACCACACCGTCACCAGCCGGTTGGCGTTGAACGAGAACACCACCAGCGAGATGATCGGGGCGTAGAGGAAGATGTAGCCGATCGAGGCCGCGAGCGGCAGGAACCAGCGGTTCTTTCCGGTCATCGCCGCCTCCCTTCCACCACGGCGCTCTGGGCGCGCTGCATCAGCATGATCGGGATCACGACGATCACCAGCATGGTGATGGCGAGCGCCGCGGCCCGCGGCCAGTTGGTCTTGCCGAAGAACTCGTCCCAGAGGATGCGGCCGATCATCTGCGTGCCCGGGCCGCCGAGGAGCGAGGGGATGACGAACTCGCCGATCGCCGGGATGAACACCAGCATGGCGCCGGCGACCACGCCGGGCATGGAGAGCGGCAGCGTCACCGAGATGAAGGTGCGGACCGGCCGCGCCCCGAGGTCCGCCGACGCCTCG
>JBQCFF010000369.1:0-2153 GCA_051959485.1 Devosia sp.
GACCGCTTTGGCGCTGTCCTTGGCGCTGCTCGTGCTGTTCAGCTTCACCAGCTTCCCCTACCTGCTGATCGCTCCGCTCGAGGCCCGCTTCGTGCGCCCCGCCGAGCCGGCGCGGATCGACGGGATCGTGGTGCTCGGCGGCGGCATGGAGACGGATATCGCCACCGTGCGCAAGAACTGGGAGCTCAACGGCTCCGGCGACCGCTTCGTCGAAACGCTGCGGCTGGCGTTGCGGCATCCCGAGGCGCGCATCCTGATCGCCGGCGGCGGCTCGGCGCTGGCGCCCGGGCTCGATTCGGAGGCCGAGGCCGGGGCCCGCTTCTTCCGCGCTTTCGGCATCGCTCCGGAGCGGCTGCTGCTCGACGAGAAGTCGCGCAACACCGAGGAGAATGCCGTGAACGCGAAGGCGGTCGGCCAGCCGCAGCCCGGCGAGACCTGGCTGCTGGTCACCTCCGCCTTCCACATGCCGCGCTCCGTCGGCCTGTTCCGCCGGGCCGGCTTCGCGGTGATTCCGTGGCCGGCGGACTACCTCGGCTCGGGCCAGGAGGGCTTCGGCCTGAAGTTCGACGAGGTGCCCGACAACCTGTCGGTCGGCAGCACGGCGACGCGCGAATGGCTTGGGCTGCTCGGCTACTATCTCACCGGCCGCATCGACGAGGTGCTGCCCGGCCCGGCGCCCCTGCCCTAGAGGTCGAAGAACGACAGCTGCGGCGCGGCCGGAGGTGCCGCCACCGGGCGTGGCGATTTCGAGGCGCGCTTTGCCTGCCGAGGCTCCGCGGCCGGCGTGGCGACGACGATCTCGGTCACGAGCTTCGGCCGCGCGGGCCGCTTCGCCGCGGGTTTCGTCGCCGTGCGATGCTTCTCGAGCCAGTCCTGCATCGGCTTCAGCTTGCCGCGCTGCAGCGAATAGACGTTCTCGCGGCCGGACTTTTCCTCCACCACCAGCCCGGCGTCCTTCAGCACCTTGAGGTGCCGGCTGATCGCCGGGCGCGAGATGTCGAACGCCGCCGCCAGCTCGTGCACGGGCCGCGGCCGTTGATGCAGCAGCTCCACCACGCGGCAGCGGGTCGGATCGGCCAGGGCCGAGAAAAGATCGACGAGACTCATTTTACGCAACGCCCGCATTCCCAAGCGCGGACGGTCGTAACAAGGCCGTTACGTGTCAAGCACCGGACGCTCCGATGGGTTGACTGCACCGGCCCGATGGCCGGATTGTCACAGCTTAATTGCGATGGAGCCCCGCTGGTGCCCTCCGACACCGTCATCGCCCGCTCCTGGTGGAGCCGCGGCCGGCCTTTCACGCTGGCCGAGCTGATCGCCGATGGCATCGTGCACGCGGTCGGCATCCTCGTCGCGGTGGCGCTCGGCGCCATCCTCCTCGCCTTCGCCGCCTTCGCCGCCTTCGAGACGGCGCCCGGCGAGCTGCCGGCGCTGGTGCTCTATGTCGGCTCGCTGCTGGCGGTGCTCGGCATCTCGCTGGCGTTCAACCTCTGTCCCGCCGAGTCGCGCGCCAAGCGCACGCTGGCCCGGCTCGACCAGGCGGCGATCTTCCTGTTCATCGCCGGCACCTACACGCCGTTTCTGGTGCTGCTCGGTGCCACGCCCTTCAACATCGCGCTCGGCGTGGTGATCTGGGGCGCGGCGCTCACCGGCATGCTGCTGAAGCTGCTGGTGCCGCAACGCTTCGGCCGCGGCGCGCTGGTGCTCTATCTCGGTATCGGCTGGAGCGGCGTGCTGATGCTCCAGGGCCTTGCCGCCCACCTGCCGGCGCTGTCGCTCTGGCTGCTGGTCGGCGGCGGCGTCGCCTACACGGCCGGCGTGGTCTTCCACCTGTGGGAGAAGCTCAACTTCCACAACGCGCTGTGGCACGGCTTCGTGGTGGCGGGCGCCAGCCTTCACCTCGTCGCCGTGCTCGACTGCATGGTGCTGAGCCGGCTCTAGCCGCGATTGATCCGGTCGTGGATCACGGTGTCGCCGGCCTTGATGCCGAGTTCCTGCGAGCGGCCGCCCGGAATCTCCAGCACGAACTCGACCGGCCCGTCCGACGGGATCGAAGTGGGGTCCAGCGGCTTGGCGTTGACATGGATGTTGGCGATCGTGCCGTCGTGCCGGATGAACAGCATGTCGAGCGGGATCAGCGTGTTCTGCATCCA
>JBQCFF010000370.1:0-7179 GCA_051959485.1 Devosia sp.
ATCGAGGATCTGGTAGAAGGTGACGCCGTTGGCGGTCACCGTGGCGTTATCCTTGGTGATCACCTCCTGGTGCGGCACCTCGAGCACCTGCTCCATCATGTTCATCCGCTTGCCGACGCTGTCGACGAACGGGATGATCAGCCCGAGGCCCGGCTTGAGGGTGCGGATGTACCGCCCGAACCGCTCGATGGTGTAGTTGTAGCCCTGCGGCACGGTCTTGGCGCCGGCGAACAGGACGAGGACAAACAATACGCCCAGCGCGATCAGCGTCGCGCTCAGTCCGTCCAGCCCAAACTCCATGGCAGCAATCCCCTTTTACTGGCCCGCATCCCGCGAAGATTCGCGTCCCACATCACTATGTAGTGCCGTTCGGCGCCCGCGCCAATGATTGCGGCCCGCGGAACATTCGCCAGCTGCGGTTCGTTGAGATTGCGAGGATTTCGTCAGTCTCCGCGAGGTATGGCCATGGCTGCCAGCCGCCCCATCTGGAAGGGCCAGCTCCGTCTCTCCCTGGTTTCGATCCCGGTCGAGGTGTTCACCGCGACCAAGAGCTCGGCCAAGCCGACCTTCCACCAGATCCACGAGCCGACCGGCAAGCGCATCCACTACGAGAAGGTGGTGGAAGGCGTCGGTCCGGTCGATCGCGACGAGATCAAGAAAGGCTTCGAGTACGAGAAGGGCGACTACGTGCTGCTCAGCGACGACGAGATCGATGCGGTGAAGCTCGAGACCCGCAAGACGCTGGAGCTGGTGCAGTTCGTCGACGAGGACGAGATTCCGCCGCTCTATTTCGATGCGCCCTACTTCGTCGCCCCGGCCGACGAGCTTGCCGAGGATGCATTCCGGGTGATCCGCGACGCGTTGCGCAAGAGCAGGAAGGTCGGCCTCGGGCAACTGGCGCTGCGCGGCAAGGAGTACCTCGTCTCGATCAAGCCCTGCGGCAAGGGCATGCTGATGGAGACGCTGCACTACGAGGACGAACTGAAGAAGTCGGACAGCTTCTTCTCGGAAATCCCGGCCAAGGCGGCGGACGACGAGCTGCTCACCGTGGCGACGGCGCTGATCGACAAGAAAACCACCAAGTTCGACCCCAAGGCGTTCAAGGACCACTACCAGGCCGCCCTGCGCGAGCTGATCGACCGCAAGCTCAAGTCGAAGGGCCGGAAGGTCACCGGGGTGGAGGAGCCGTCCCGCAGCCCGCGCGGCGACAACGTCGTCGACCTGATGTCGGCGCTGAAGAAGAGCCTCGAGGGCGGCAAGGGCGACACTGAAGCGGAAAAGCAGGCGCCGGCCCGCAAGCCGGCCGCCAGGTCGAAGCCCCGCACCGCCGCGTCAACCGGCAAGAAGAAGGCGAGCTAAATGGCCAGCACGACGCCCAGCGAACTGCTCAAGGACTATCGCGGGAAGCGCGATTTCACCAAGACGGCCGAGCCCTCCGGTGCAACCACCGCCCGGCGCGGCAAGAAGGGCAAGGCGACGCCGCTCCGCTTCGTGGTGCAGAAGCACGATGCCACCCGCCTGCATTACGATTTCCGCCTCGAGCTCGACGGCGTGCTGAAGAGCTGGGCCGTGACCAAGGGGCCGTCGACCAACCCGGCCGACAAGCGCCTCGCCGTCCGCGTCGAGGACCACCCGCTCGACTACGGCGACTTCGAGGGCACCATCCCCGAGGGCGAGTATGGCGGCGGCACGGTGATGCTCTGGGATGAGGGCACCTGGGAGCCGATCGGCGATCCGCACGCGGCGCTGGAAGACGGCGACCTCAAGTTCAGGCTCAACGGCAAGCGCATGAAGGGCGAGTGGGTGCTGGTCCACATGAAGGGCCGCGACCAGAAGACCCGCAACGGCCCGCGCGAGAACTGGCTGCTGATCAAGCACCGGGACGACTATGCGCAGGAGACGGACGGCCTCGTCGACAAGTTCACCACCAGCGTCGAAACCGGCCGCGACCTCGATGGGATCGCCAAGGGCCGGAAGTCGCGCCGCAAGGCCGCCGCCGACAAGCCCTCCAGCCGGGTGTGGACCAGGAGCGGCGAGGTGGTGCTGCCCGAGTTCCGCAGCCCGCAGCTCGCCACCCTGGTAGACGAGATCCCCTCGGGCACCGGCTGGCTGTTCGAGATGAAGTACGATGGCTACCGGGCCCTCGCCGCCATCGCTGGGCCGGAGGTGCGCCTCTACACCCGCAACGGCAACGACTGGACCACGCAGTTCCACCGCCTCGTCGAGCCGCTCTCGAAGTTCACCAGGGGCTCGGTGCTGCTCGATGGCGAAATCTGCTCGTTCAAGGACGGCAAGACCGACTTCTCGACGCTGAAGGACGCGCTCTCCACCGGCGGCGACCTCGTCTACTTCGTCTTCGACCTGCTCGAGCAGGACGGCGAGAACCTCGAGAAACTGCCGACCAGCGAGCGCAAGGCACGGCTCGAGAAGCTGTTCAAGGCGCATGGCAAGGACCCGCTGATCCAGTACTCCGACCACATCCGCGGCCACGGCGAGGAAGTGTTCAAGGCCATGTGCGAGGCGCACCAGGAGGGCGTGATCGCCAAGCGCGCCGACGCGCCCTACCACCATGACCGCACCCGCGACTGGCTGAAGATCAAGTGCATCAACCGCCAGGAATTCGTCATCGGCGGCTGGCGCCCGAGCGAGAAGAAGCAGGGTTTCGCCTCGCTGCTGCTCGGCACCTGGGAGGACGGCAAGCTGATCTACCGCGGCCGCGTCGGCACCGGCTACACCGTCGAGTCCGCCGGCGAAATCCAGGCCGAACTCGACCAGCGCGCCCGCGACACCTCGCCCTTCGCCAACGCCCCGCGCGACATTTCCCGCCGGGCCCGCTGGGTCGATCCCGAACTGGTGGGCGAGGTGGCCTTCACCGAGTTCACGCCGGACGGCTACCTCCGCCACCCGAGCTTCATCGGCCTGCGCAAGGACAAGCGGGCGAAGCAGGTGAAGCTCGAAACGCCGGCCCCGGCCGCAAAAGCCAGCAAGCCGGCGACAAAGCCCAGGGCGTCACGTAAGCTCGCGCCCATGGAGCTGACCGACGACATGGGCATCGCGGCCGCCGAGAAGCTGGGGGTGAAGCTCACCCACCCCGAGCGCGTCGTCTATCCCGAGCAGGACGTCACCAAGGCGGAGATCGTCGCCTATTACGAGGCAGTGGCGGAGCGCATGCTGCCGCACATCGTCCGCCGTCCGCTCAGCCTGGTGCGCTGCCCGCAGGGCCGCTCCAAGTACTGCTTCTTCCAGAAGCACGATTCCGGCGGCTTCCCGGACAATTTCAAGAAAGTGCCGATCACCGAGAAGGACGGCGACATTCAGGACTACATGTACATCGAGGATCTCGCCGGCCTCGCAGCGGGCGTGCAGATGAACACGCTCGAGTACCACATCTGGGGCAGCCACATCGACGACGTGGAGAAGGCCGACCGCATCATCTTCGACATCGACCCCGACGAGGGGCTGGATTTCGAGAGGGTGCGGCACGCCGCCATGGACATCCGCGACAAGCTGGGCGAACTCGGCATCGCGAGCTTCCCGATGGTCACCGGCGGCAAGGGCGTGCACGTCATCGCGCCGCTGCAGCCCAGGCTCGAGTGGCCCGAGGTGAAGGCGTTCTGCCGCGGCTTTGCCGAGAAGCTGGCCATCGACGAGCCCGACCGCTTCACCTCCAACATCCGCAAGGTGAACCGCAAGGGGCGGATGTTCGTCGATTACCTGCGCAACGAGCGCGGCGCCACCGCGATCGCCCCGTTCTCCACCCGCTCGCGCGAGGGGGCTCCCTGTGCGGTGCCGGTCGGCTGGGACGAGGTGGAGACGCTGGAACGCGCCAACGGCTTCTCCCTCCCCGAAGCCGCCGCCCGCGCCCAGGAAGCCGACCCCTGGCCCGACTACTTCAAGCTGAAGCAGGCCCTGACGCAGAAGATGCTGGATGCGGTCGGGGCGGAGGTGAAGGACTAACAGGGCGTGGTGCCTGGACCTCGTCCTTCGACAAGCTCAGGATGAGGTCCACAGTCCAGGGCCCCCGGCCCGTTCCGACGGCCCCACCAAAGCCCTCATGGTGAGCCTGTCGAACCACGAGGGCGGGCTCCCCTCAGATCCAACCCATCAGTTCCCGCCGCACCACCGTCTCGAGCATGTCCATGCCGGGGTCGGAATCGTTGAGGCACGGGATGTAGGCGTACTGCTCGCCGCCGGCGTGCTCGAACTGCTCGCGGCCGGTGATCGCCAGCTCTTCCAGGGTCTCGATGCAGTCGACCGCGAAGGCCGGGGACGCCACAGCAACCCGCTTGATCCCCTGCCCCGGCAACGCCATCAGCGTCTCGTCGGTATAGGGCTGCAGCCACTCGGTCGGCCCGAAGCGGCTCTGGAAGGTCACCCGCAGCTTCTCCTCAGGCCAGCCGAGATGCTCGCGCACCAGCCGCGTCGTCTTCAGGCACTGGCAATGATAGGGATCGCCGGCCTGGAGATAGCTCATCGGCATGCCGTGATAGGAGGTGAGGACCAGGTCGGGCGTGAAGTCGAGCTTCGCCACCCCGTCCTGAATGCTGGTGGCGAGGGCCGCGATATACTCCGGCGTCTCGAAATAGGCCGGCAAGGTCCGCACCGCCGGCTGCCAGCGCACCTTCTTCAGCGCATCGAACGCCTTGTCGTTGGCCGTGGCCGTCGTCGTTGCCGAATATTGCGGGTAGAGCGGCGCCAGCAGGATCTTCTGGCACCCGGCATCGAGCAGCGCCTTGATCCCGGCTTCGGTCGAGGGGTTGCCGTAGCGCATGCCGAACTCGACCTGCACCGCAGTGCCGAGCCGCGCCTGCAGCTTGCTCACCTGCCGCCGCGTGATGACGCGCAGCGGGCTGTCGCCCGCCTCGTTGTCCCAGATGCGCTTGTAGTTCTCGCCGCTCTTCTGCGGCCTGGTGCTCAGCACGATGCCCTGCAGGATCGGCTGCCAGATCAGCGGATTGGTTTCGATGACGCGGCGGTCGGAGAGGAACTCGCTGAGATAGCGCCGCATCGACCGGTAGTCGGTCGCATCAGGCGTGCCCAGGTTGAGCAGCAGCACCCCGATTTTCGGCTCGCGAATGGGGGGATGCCCCGCCGGAATTTCGGTCAAGTGAGTGTCTCGCAGATTGGAATGGTTCCAGGCGGCGCACCATAATCAGCGCCGATGACAACACAAGTGCAAGCATGTCGCGCCATCGCCTTGTGATCGGACGATCAGAGGCTGCCGAGCAGCATCGCCAGCCCGAAAGCCAGCACGACAAAGGCACCGACGAGCTCTGCCGCCCCGACCAGCCGTGGACCGAGCCTGCCGCCGGCACCGGCATAGCGCCACGCCAGGCCCTTCGCCCACACTGCGACGATTGCCAGCACCGAGACGGTGATCGCCGTGCCCAAGCCCATCAGCAGCGCCGCCGCTGCACCGGCGAGGAACAGGCCCTGGCTCAGCGCAAACACCAGGACGATCAGCGCGCCGGTGCACGGCCTGAGCCCGGAACTCAGCACGACGCCAAGCTGCTCGCGCCAGTCGCCTCCCGTCTGGTCGGCGGTCACCACGTGATGATGGGGGTGACCATGCTCCTCGTCGCCGTGGTCGTGCCCGTAGTGAGCCTGTCCCGGCGCGCGCCCATAGGCGTCATACTCGCCGGTGCCCGCCGCAGCCACCGCCGGTCGAAACTCGAGCGCTGGTGCGCCATCCCTCGGCTGTGCAGGCTGCACCTCGCCGGCATGTAGCTGCGCGTGCGCCCTCGCCTCGAGGTCCGGCACCGGGTGGCGGTGCCCCAGGCCGAACAGCTTGCGCGCCACCAGCCAAAACCCCAGCAGTACCATCAGCGCATAGGCGGTGCGCTCGATCCAAACGACCGCCAGGTCCATCGCACTGGTCGAGAGCTGCAGCAGCGCGGCCGCGACGCCCACCAGCCCGATCGCCACCGCTGCCTGCAGCAGTCCCGAGCCGAAGCTCAGCAGGATGCCGCGCCGCACCTGCCGCTCGTTTGCCAGCATGTAACTGCCGATCACCACTTTGCCGTGCCCCGGCCCCGCCGCGTGGAATACGCCGTAGAGGAAGCTCAGCCCACCCAGCACCCAGAACGCCGTCCAGTCGGTCTTGAGTTGCCCGAGGGTCGCCGTCAGCGCCCTGTAGAACTGCTCCTGCGCCAGCACGAGCCAGCCGAGCGGTCCGGTTGGCGAGATCCGGAAACCCGGCTCCTGCGGCGGCCCGCCGAACGGTGTCGCCGGCTTGGCCTCCCCAACGCGGGTCGCCGCCTCCAGTGCCGTCGCCGGTGCCGGCGCAGCGGCAGCCCGCGAGCAATCAATGACGATCGCGCCCTGCGAACCGCGCACCGCCGCCTCGAGGTCGGGCGGCAGTTTCGTCACGTCGGCGGAGAGCTGCCCCAGTTGCGCCTGCACGTCCGGCGACAGCTCCCGTGGCGGCTGCAGCCCGAGCGAGCAGCCGGCGGGCGCGTTCTCCAGCGTCACGTTGCTGAGGTCGGCAAAGTTGATCGCCACATAGTATTCCGGATCGGCGATGGCGATCTCGAAGCGACCCGTGATCCGGTACGGCTCCTGGGGCTCGATGGCGAAGGTCAGGGTCGAGCGGTTATCCTTGAACTCGAACTTGCCGTCGCCCAGCGCCGCCATAGGCAAGGAGGCGTCGCCCTCCCCCGCCAGGGTGTAGAAGCCATACTCCGCCAGCCCGCTGACGTTGTCGTCGGCAAGCTCCTGCATCTCCTCGCTCGAGGTGATGCCATCACCATCGGTGTCGAGCCCCTGGATTTGCCAGACGGAAAACGCCTCGTCGAAGGCCCAGGTGTTGTGGATGGCGACCAGTTCGCCCGCGTCGTTGAAGCTGATGCGCGCCTTGGCATCTATCCAGATATGCGGATGTGCCTGCGCCAACCCTGCGGTGGCCGCCAGCGCCCCGGCAACGACCGCTCCCCTCAATAATCCGCGCATACCCGCCCCGTAACTCAGCGCACCGGGTTGTCCTCGAACCAGCCGACCAGGTGGTCGATCAGCGCGCGGACCTTGCCGGCGAGATGCCGCCGGTGCGGATAGACTGCCGTAAGGCTCGGCCCCTCGGGCATGCGGTCTGCAAGCACGCTGACGAGTCGGCCTTCGGCGATCTGCGGGTCCGCGAGGTAGGAGGGCAATACGGCAAAGCCGAGGCCGGCCAGCGCCGCCTGC
>JBQCFF010000371.1:0-3584 GCA_051959485.1 Devosia sp.
GGCGGCTCGATCGCGGCGGCACCGATGGGCGATCCGAACGCCTCCATCCCGACGCCGCAGCCGATGCACTACCGGCCGATGTTCGCGGCCTTCGGCAAGCTCAGGACCAGCTCGACGGTGACGTTCGTTTCGCAAGCCGCCCATGCCGATGGGCTGCAGGCCAGGCTCGGGGTCGCCAAGGGCATGCTGCCGGTCGAGAACACGCGCGGCGGCATCTCCAAGGCATCGATGATCCACAACTCGGCGACGCCGCAGATCGAGGTCGATCCCGAGACCTACGAGGTGCGCGCCGACGGCGAGCTGCTGACCTGCGAGCCGGCGACGGAGCTGCCGATGGCGCAGCGCTATTTCCTGTTCTGAGGCGCGTTTGCACGGCCCCGCCGGAAGGCGCATATTGGCTGCGATGAACAAGATCGATCCCAAGCGGCTGGCAGGCTACGACGAGGACCTCGCCCTCTGGAGCGCGGAGCAGGCGGCGCTTATCCGCACGGGGTCATTCGACCGCGTCGATCTCGAGAACGCAGCCGAGGAGATCGAGAGCTTGGGCATCAGCATACGGCACGAGATCGGCAGCCGCCTTGAGGTGCTCCTCATCCACCTGCTGAAGTGGGAGCGGCAACCGGAGCATCGCTCGCGCAGCTGGTCGTCAACGATCCGCGGTCAACGCGAGGCAATCCTTGATCTGCTTGAGGAAAGTCCAAGTCTCAGACCGTATCCCGCCACGCAGATCGCCAAGCGCTACTCCCGAGCGCGCGAAAAGGCGGCCGAGGAAACGACCGTCTTGCTCAAGAATTTCCCCGAGAGCTGCCCCTACACGATCGAGCAGATCCTCGATCCCGATTTCCTCCCCGGTGAGCTTTAGGGGCGATGGCGCCCGAATCGGATAGCCTTCCGGCCTGACCGAGGAGGATCACCGATGGAAATGCTTCCGCTCGCTGCCGCCGCCATGATGGGCAACGTCGACGTTTCGGCGCAGGTGGTGCTGTCGCTCAGCGGCGACTTCCAGAAGACGACGCATCAGTACCAGTGCGAAGGACTCGAGCCGTTCACGGTGGAATTCATCAACGCCGATCCGAACTTCCTGGCGATCGTGCCGGTGGGGCCGCGAAAGCTGGTCTTCGTCAACGTGATCGCGGCCGATGGGGCCAAGTACGTGGCCGGGCAGTACGAGTTCTGGACCCGCGGCGCCGAGGCGACGCTGACCGACCTGCAGGCCGACCCGCAATCGGTCGAGTGCAGCGAAGTGAACGAGACGCCGTAAGAGTTTGACGCGGGCGAGCGCGGCGCTAAGCTCATCGGTGCAGTTGGGAAGCTTCGCAGACCGAGTTGAGTGATGCCCGAGACGTTTCGCGCCGTTGCACTGGTGCGCCGCGGCGAAAGGGCGGCAGCGGCTGCGTTCGAGCTCGCCGTACTTCCGCATGACGAACGCCGGGTGCGCCGCCGGCTGGTGCCGCTGCTGCATGGAGATGGCGTGCTGGTGGATTTCCCCGAGCCGGTGACGCTGCACGACGGCGATTTCCTGCAGCTCGATGACGGGCGGCTGGTCGAGATCATCGCAGCCGAAGAGCAGCTCTACGAGGTGCGCGGGCGCGACGAGGTGCACCTGCTGCAACTCGCCTGGCATCTCGGCAACCGGCACCTCAAGACCCAGATCGAGCGCGGCGACGGAGGCGCGCTGCGCCTCCTGATCCTGCGCGACCACGTGATCGGCGAGATGCTGCGCGGGCTCGGTGCGAAGGTCGCGGAGGTGAGCGAGCCGTTCCACCCCGAGGAAGGGGCGTACGCGCACAGCCACGGCGAGCCGTCGCACGCGCTGCTCAACCGATGAGCCGTGCCGATGGCTGACCCGCAGGCGCTGCAGAAGCTGGTCACGTGGCTGTCGCCGGCCTTTCCGGTCGGGAACTTCGCCTGGTCGGCGGGGCTCGAGACGGCGATTGCCGACGGACGGGTGCGCGATGCGCTGAAACTCGGCGAGTGGATCACCGGGATGCTGCAGCATGGCGGTATCCGGACGGACGCAATCCTGCTGGCGCATGCGTATCGCGCCTTCGCGGATGCCGTGACGTTGCGGGAGCTGGCGGAGCTGAGCCTGGCGCTGACCCCGTCGCGCGAGCGCTGGCTGGAGACCACGATAACCGGCGACAGCTATGTCGCCGCAACCGGGATGTGGCCGGCCGAGGGGCTGGCGCCCCTGCCCTCGCCCTGCCCGTACGCGATCGCGGTCGGCGCCGTGGCCGGTGCGCACCGGATCGGGCTCGGCGACACGCTGCTCGCCTGGCTGACAGCGACGGCGCAGGGACAAGTATCGGTGGCGGTGCGGCTGGTGCCGCTTGGGCAGAGCGACGGGTGGCGGGTCATGGCGGGGCTGGAGCCGGCGATCGCGGCGACAGCGGAAGCTGCAGTGACGGCCGGGCTTGCCGATATCGGCGGCATCGCCTACGCCGCGGATATCGCGCAGATGCGTCACGAGACGCTCGAGCCCAGGATCTTCCGCTCATGAACATGATCATCGCCTCCATCGTCTTCGTCATCCTGCTGGCGGTGGCGCTGGCTCACCTGCTCTGGGCGCTTGGGAGCCGCTGGCCGATCCGGGACCCCGAACTGCTGGCGAGGACGGTGATCGGCCGGCCCGGCGTGACCCGGGTGCCGCGGCTTGGCGCCTTCGTCGTGGCGGTGGCGGTGTTCGCGGCCGGCATCGTGGCGCTGTCGCTCGCCGACCACGACGCGGGCGACTGGTGGCTGACGGCGCTCGGCGTGGTGCTCGCCGCGCTCTTCCTCGGCCGGGGGGCGCTGGGCTACACTGAGGGGTGGCGGTCACGCTATGCCGTCGAGCCGTTCGTCACCAACGACCGGCGGATCTATTCCCCGCTCTGCCTGATCGTCGGGGCGGGCTTGCTCATCCTGGTGGTCATGAGGCTGATATGAAGTCGCTCAACGGTCCGCTTCGCGTCGGCATCGGCGGCCCGGTCGGCTCGGGCAAGACCACGCTGTGCGAACTGCTGCTCAAGGCGATGCGCGACCGCTACTCGATGGCGGTGGTCACCAACGACATCTACACCCAGGAAGATGCGCTGATCCTCAACCGGGTGCAGGCCATTTCGGCGGACCGGATCGTGGGGGTGGAGACGGGTGGATGCCCGCATACGGCGATCCGCGAGGATGCCTCGCTCAACCTTGCCGCGATTGCAGACCTGAACCGGCGGTTCCCGGACCTCGACATCGTGCTGATCGAGTCGGGAGGCGACAACCTGTCGGCCACCTTCTCGCCCGACCTCGCCGACATCACGCTCTATGTGATCTCGGTGGCCGAGGGGGAGAAGATTCCCCGCAAGGGCGGGCCGGCGATCACCCGCTCCGACTTGCTCATCATCAACAAGGCGGACCTCGCGCCTTACGTGAACGCCAGCCTCGAAGTGATGGAAGCCGATACCATAAGGGTGCGTGAAGGGCGGCCCTACGTGTTCACCGACCTGCTGCGCCGTGACGGGCTCGACGCGGTGATCGCCTTCATCGAGCGGATGGGCGGCATGGCGCCCTCGCAGGCGGCGGAATAGACGCGGGGCGGCCTCGCCCGCCCCGCGCCG
>JBQCFF010000372.1:0-2410 GCA_051959485.1 Devosia sp.
CGACGATCCGAACCGCTGGCTCTCCGACTACCTGCTCTCGAACCGCGCCGACGGGCTGCTGCTGTTCGACGGCTCGCTCGACACGTTCGGCCTGCACGATCTCAGCGACGAAGGCCTGAACCTGCCGCTGGTCGCGGCGTATGACGAGATCCCCGATCCGCAGGTCAACTCGGTGCTGACCGACAACCGGGCCGCGGCGCGGCGTGCCGTAGAGTACCTGATCGAGCTCGGGCATACGCGCATCGGCCACGTCATCGGCCCGTCCCGCAACCAGTCGGACAACGAGCGGCTGGTCGGCTTCAACGAGGCGATGCAGCACGCGGGGCTGCCGGTGCGGCCCGAGTGGCTGGTGCAGGGCAGCTACAACCTCGACACCGGCACCGCCGCGGCGGAGCACCTGCTCGCCAATTCCGAACTGCCGACGGCGGTGTTCTGCGCCAACGACGAGATGGCCATCGGCCTGATCCACCGTTTCCGCCTCGCCGGCATCGAGTGCCCGCGCGACATCTCCGTGATCGGCTTCGACGACATCGCGGTCGCCGAGTATTTCGCCCCGCCGCTGACCACCATGCGGCAGCCGCGCGAGGATATCGGCCGGGTCTCGACCAGCACGCTGATCGACATCATCGAGGGCGCCATCCCCAGTGACGAGCCGGTGCACGTGACCCTGCGGGCCGAGCTGGTGGTACGGGGCAGCACCCGCCCGCTCTGACGACTTTCCCGTTGCCTCGAAAGCCACGGAATGCCAGACAGGCTGCGGGATTCGAGACACGCCTTGACATCAATATCCGCCACCGAGAACGGCGCCCGGGCCACGCCGGCGGCGCAGGGCAGCGTGAGGCTGCTGCAGCTTGCCGTCGCATACTTCCTCGCCCTCAAGCTCGCGTACGGTGTCACCGTGCCGCCCGACGGCGATGCCGGCTATTACTGGCTGTGGGGCGGCCACCCGCAACTCTCCTATTTCGACCATTCGCCGCTGGTCGGCTGGACTTCGGGGATCAGCCGCTTGCTGTTCGGCTGGACCCCGCTGGGGCTGCAGTTCCCGGCCATGGTCACCTTCCTGGTCCTGGCCTTTGCCCTGCACCGGGCCGCGCGCTGGCTGGCGCCGGAGAATGCCGAGCGCCATTTCTGGCTGACGCTCGCCATCTTCTGCGCCTCGCCGCTGCTGTATGCGCTCACCACGCTCAACTACCCCGACCACCTGCTGATCTGCTTCAGCACGCTGGCGCTGTTGCTGATCGGGCGATACCTGAACGGCGCGATCAGTCATGCCGAGCGCCACGCCGACCTCTATCTCGGCGCCGCCTTTCTCGGCTTCGCCGGGCTCAGCAAGTATAATGCGGTGTTCATCCCCGCCGGGCTGCTGGTGGTGCTGATCGCCGACCGGCGGTTCCGCCGCCTGTTCCGCTCGCCCCACCTCTACCTGGCGGGTGCGCTGTGCTTCGCCATCACCCTGCCCGTCTTGATCTGGAACGCGCAGAACCACTTCGCCTCGGTCGAACTGCACACGGCGGAACGCCTCAACTCCTATGACGACCCGTTCACGCCGCTAATGCTGGTGCGGCTGCTGGCGGTCTCGGCATTGATGTTCTCCCCTTTCCTGATCGTCCCGCTGTGCCGCTTCATGTTCGGGCGCGCGGCGCGGCCGGAGCAAGGCGGCATTATCCAGATCGCCCGCGGCACGGCGCTGGTTTCGACGCTGGTGCTGCTGCCGCTGTCGACCTGGGCGGCGCTGGGCCGGCAGGTCTATCCGCACTGGATGGTGCTCAGCTTCCTGCCGTTCCTGCTCGTCGCGCCGTTCTACCTGCGCTCTCGCTGGCTGATCAGGCTGCATCTGGGCTGGGGCGTGGCAATCAACACCCTCGCGGTGATCTACTTGGTGCTGGCCCCGCTGCCGACCACCCTGCTCGGCATCGAGGACCGCGAGGCGAGCCGCACCTTCGGGCGCGAGCAGGTCGCTGCCGAGGTCGACCGGCTCGCCGCCGAGCACGGCATCACCCATATCGGCGGCGACAGCTACGTGGCCCTGTCGCGCCTGGCCTTCGGCCGGGGCAGCGACGCGAACCTCACCGATTTCGGCGGCCGCATCGACCGACTGACACAGGTGCAGCTCACCCCTGGCGAGGACCTGCTGCTGCTCGGCGACCCGGAGGATTTCGCCGCGCACTTCGACAGCATCGAGCCGCTCACGACCATCACCCCGCGGCGCTTCGGCCTGCCACTCGACAGCCAGCAGATCCTGCTTGGCCGGGGTTACCGGCCCTAGCGTATCTGTGGGGAGATTGGCGACCTCGGGAGGATTCGAACCTCCGACCAACAGCTTAGAAGGCTGCTGCTCTATCCCCTGAGCTACGAGGCCGTGCGCGGGGTGTAGCGCAAGACGCGGCGCTTGTCAGTCCCGGCGCGAATT
>JBQCFF010000373.1:0-6602 GCA_051959485.1 Devosia sp.
CACCAACTCGGGCACCGAGGCGGTGGAGTGCGCGGTGAAGACCGCCCGCCACTATTTCTGGGCCAAGGGCGAGCCCGAGCGCTACGAGATCATCGCCTTCACCGGCTCCTTCCACGGCCGCACCATGGGCATGATCGCCGCCGCCGGCAACGAGCACTACCTCGAAGGCTTCGGCCCGCCGCTCCCGGGCTTCCAGCATGTCGCCCCCGGCGACCTCGACGCGGTTAAGGCCGCCATCACGCCCAGGACCTGCGCCATCCTGATCGAGCCGGTGCAGGGCGAGGGCGGCGTCACCGCCATGTCGCCCGAGTTCATGCGCGGCCTGCGCAAGCTCTGCGACGAGCACGGCATGCTGCTGATCCTCGATGAGGTGCAGTGCGGTTACGGCCGCACGGGCAAGTTCTTCGCCTATATGTGGAGCGGCATCGAGCCCGACATCATGGCCGTCGCCAAGGGCATCGGCGCCGGTTTCCCGCTCGGCGCGTGCCTCGCCAAGGGCGAGGTGGCGAACTCGATGATCCCCGGTACCCACGGCTCCACCTATGGCGGCAACCCGCTGGCCTCGGCCATCGGCAATGCCGTGCTCGACCGCATGCTGGCGCCCGGCTTCTTCGAACATGTCGACCGCATGGGGCAGCGCCTCAACTGGCACCTGCAGCAACTGGCGCAGCGCTTCCCCCACCAGGTGCTCGAGCAGCGCGGCAAGGGCCTGCTCGCCGGCATCCGCATCGCCTCGCCGGTCCGCGACGTGGCGGCCCGCCTGCGCGACGAGCATCACCTCCTAGCCATGACCGCCAGCGAGAACGTGCTGCGCCTGCTGCCGCCGCTGGTCGTCACCGAGGCCGACCTCGAGGAGGCGATCGGCAGGATCGCCACGCTCTTCGAGACCATCGAGGCCGAGAACAGCAAGGCCCCCGCCTGACCCCATCGCCGGACGGCTCGAGGGCACCGGACAGCAGCCGGTGCCCGGCACGTCCACTGACAGGAGAGGTCCCCCAATGACCGCCCCGCAAGTGACTGCATCTACCCCGAGGCATTTTCTCAATCTCGACGATTTCGACGCTGCCACCCTGCGCGGCATGCTCAACCAGGCGGTCGAACTCAAGGATCGCCTGAAGCGCGGCGACCGGCCCCAGCTCCTGAAGGACAAGGTGCTGGCCATGATCTTCGAGCGCCAGTCGACCCGTACCCGCGTCTCCTTCGATGTCGGCATGCGCCAGCTCGGCGGCGAAACCATCATGCTCACCGGCCAGGAAATGCAGCTGAGCCGCGAGGAGACCCTCAGCGACACCGCCAAGGTGATGTCGCGCTACGTCGATGCGATCATGATCCGCATCCTCACCCATGCCGACCTGACGGAGCTCGCCGAGGCCGCCACCGTGCCGGTGATCAACGGCCTCACCCGCCGCGCCCATCCCTGCCAGGTGATGGCCGACGTCATGACCTTCGAGGAGCACCGCGGCAACATCAAGGGCGCCAAGGTGGCCTGGGTCGGCGACTCCAACAACGTGCTCGCCAGCTGGGTGAATGCCGCCGAGCTGTTCGGCGCCGAGCTGACCATCGCTGTCCCCGAGGAATACGCCCCCGAGAAGGACCTCCTCTCCGACATCCGCAAGGCCGGCGCCGCCGTGCGCCTGATCGAGGATCCCGAAGAGGCGGTGAAGGGCGCCGACCTCGTCATCACCGACACCTGGGTATCGATGGGCGATACCGATGCCGCCGAGCGCCGGCGGGCCTTGAAACCCTACCAGGTGAATGCCCATCTGATGGGCCTGGCCGCCAGGGATGCACTGTTCATGCACTGCCTGCCGGCACACCGCGGCGACGAGGTGACCGACGAGGTCATAGACGGGCCGCAATCGGTGGTCTTTGATGAAGCCGAAAACCGCCTCCACGCCCAGAAGGCCATTCTCTGCTGGGCCCTGGGCCAGGATCGCCAGAACATCTGAGGTTCCGGTGATCTCCATACCTGACGCAAACTAGCGCGGGACCTCTCCGATCTCCCTCGGGGCGGCTTGCTCCCGCGGGATCGGATTTCGATGACTGAGACGCAACTGAGCACTTATGGCCTCGATCGCCCCGAGTCCGGCGACGACGTCGTGGTGCCCTTCACCGTGGACGGGCTCGACAGCCGCGGGCGTATCGTCCGCCTCGGCCCGGCCCTCGACGCCATCCTGACGCGCCACAACTATCCGGCGCCCGTCGCCCGCCTGCTCGGCGAGGCGGTGGTGCTGGCCGCCCTCAGCGGCTCGTCGCTGAAGTTCCAGGGCCGCGTCATCCTGCAGACGCAGACCGACGGTCCGGTGAACCTGATCGTCGTCGACCTCGATGCGCCGGACGGCCTGCGTGGCTATGCCCGCTTCGATGCCGACGCGGTGATGACCGCCATCGAGCGGGGCGAAACCCGGCCGGGCCAGCTGCTCGGCAAGGGCCACCTCGCCATGACCATCGACCAGGGCAGCCACATGGACCGCTACCAGGGCATCGTGGCGCTCGAGGGCGGCTCGCTCGAGGATGTGGCGCACACCTATTTCCAGCAGTCCGAGCAGATCCCTACCATGGTCCGGCTGGCGGTGGCCGAGCATGCGGTGCGCGGGCAGGGCACGCATTGGCGCGCCGGCGGTGCGCTGGCGCAGTTCCTGCCGCCCGCCGGCCAGTCGGCGATGCCCGACCTGCCGGGGGACGGCGATTTCGGCAACCCCGAGACCGCCGACCAGGATTTCGTCGAGGACGACAAGTGGGCCACCGTCCGCGCCTACATGGGCACGCTCGCCGACGATGAACTGGCAGACCCCGACCTGTCGGCCGAGCGCCTGCTGTTCCGGCTGTTCCACGAGACCGGCGTCCGGGTGTTCGATCCGATCGACCTCGAGGAGCGCTGCACCTGTTCGGCCGAGCGCATCGAGCACATGCTGCGCGACAACTTCACCGCCGAGGAGCGGCAGGACATGGTCGTCAACGGCGAGATCGAGGTGGTCTGCGAGTTCTGCTCGGCCGACTACCACTTCAAGCCGCACGAATTCGAAGACCACGCCCACTGATCCGGAGTTCCGGGGGCTCGTACCACAACACTGTCATCCCGGCCCGCGCCGGGGTGACTGTGCGTTAGCTCTTGCTGACGTGCTCGGGCTTTCCCTTGCGCTTGGTGTGCGCCATTTCCTCGAGCTCTTTTTCGCTCATCGACTTGTACATCGACTTGGAGGCGCCCTGCAGGTCGCCCACCTTCTCGTCGCCACGCTTGGCTGCCAGTGCGGCACCCGCCGCCTTCTGCTGAGCCGCTGATTTCGCCGGCATCTGAACCTCCTCGAGTTCGCTCCCGACTCAACCCCCACTCCCGCCCGGGAGTTCCGCCCCGGACGCCAGACTCCCATCCCACCCCACAGCCACGGTCACCCCGGCGCAGGCCGGGGCCCATCCTGAGCGCTCTCCACCTCGGAGACCGTGCGGCTGCCGCTCAGGCTGGATCCCGGCCTGCGCCGGGATGACAGCGTAAAGCTGAAGCGTCACAGCGACTTGCCGGCCTACCTCGCGCTCCCCATGCCATGTCTACTCGCTCGCCAGCGCCACCACCGGATCGAGCCGTGCTGCGCTGCGGGCCGGCATGAAGCCGAACCCCACGCCGATCAGTGTCGAGCTCACGAACGCTGCGATGATCGTCGCCGGCGAGTAGACGAAGCTCATCCCCGCGACCAGGCTCTCGACGCCCCAGCCGATCGCCAGCGACAGCCCCACCCCGATGGCGCCGCCGAGCAGGCACACCAGCACCGCCTCGATCAGGAACTGCTGCATGATGTCGCTCTGCCGCGCCCCGACCGCCATGCGCACGCCGATCTCCCGGGTCCGCTCGCGCACCGAGACCAGCATGATGTTCATCACCCCGATGCCGCCCACCACCAGCGAGATCACCGCGATGGCCGAGATCAGCAGCGTCAGCGTCTGCGACACCGAGGTGATGTTCTCGCGGATCGTGTCGGTGTTCTGCAGCGAGAAGTCGACCGTCCCATGCCGCTGCGTCAGCAGCGCCTCGATCCCGGTCTGGGCCTCGTCCATGTCGGCACTGTCGGCGACGCGCACCGTGATCGAGCTGAGCCAGCTCTGGTTCAGCACCCGCGACATCGCCGTGGTGTAGGGCATCCACACCGTGATCTGGTTGGCGCCCGGCCCGAAATTGTTGGTGCTCGCCTCCACCACGCCGATCACCCTGAGCGGCACGTTGCCGACCAGGATCACCTGGCCCACCGCGTCCTCGCCGTCGGTGAACAGCGTGTCGCGTGCCTTGCTGTCGATCACCGCCTCCTGGGCAAGGCTCGTAACGCTCGCTTCATCGAACGCCGTGCCCTCGACGAAGCTGCGGTTGTTGACGCGGACAAAGTCCGGCCCCACGCCCTGCGCCTGCCCGTTGGCGCTGACGCCTTTGAACCGCACCGTCACGCCCGAGCTCACCTGCGGCGTCACCGAATCCGCGTAGCCCTGCGTGGCGATCGCCGTCACGTCGGCGGGGACCAGCGTTCGGATCGCGTCGCGCCGCCGGTCCGCGGCGCTCGCCCCGGGGAGCACGTTGATGGTGTTGGTGCCGATCGAGCTGATCCGCTCCAGCGTCGTCTGCTGCGCTCCCTGTCCGAGTGCCACCACCGAGACCACCGAGGCGATGCCGATGATGATGCCGAGCATGGTAAGGAAGGTCCTGAGCCGGTGCGACAGCAGCGCCCGCGTCGCCATGCCGAACGCCTCGCCCACCCGGTCGATGGCCTGCCGCCACCCCGGAATCTGCCGGATCGCGGCCGCCGTCGGGCGCCCGGGCAATCCGACGGGCGTGCTGCGGCGGTCCGACACGATGACGCCGTCGCTGATCTCGACGATCCGCTCCGCCTGGGCCGCGACTGCCGGGTCGTGCGTCACGATGATGATCGTGTGCCCCTCGGCGTGCAGTTCGCGCAAGAGCGCGATCAGCTCCTTGCCCGAGCGGCTGTCGAGCGCGCCGGTCGGCTCGTCGGCAAGGATGATGCTGCCGCCATTTATCAGCGCCCGCGCCACGCTCACCCGCTGCTGCTGGCCGCCGGAGAGCGCGTTGGGCCGGTGGGTCAGTCGTTCGCCCAGCCCCAGCCGGTCGAGCAGCCCCCTGGCCCGCTCCCGTCGCGCCCCGCGGGTGGCCCCGGCATAGATCGCCGGCACCTCGACGTTCTCGACCGCATCGAGGTCGGCCAGCAGCTGGTAGCGCTGGAAGATGAAGCCGAAATACTCGCGCCGCAGTTCCGCCAGCTCGTCCGGCCTGAGCTTCGACACGTCGCGCCCGGCCAGCCGGTAGGTGCCGGTCCAGCCATTATCGAGGCAGCCGAGCACGTTCATCAGGGTCGACTTGCCGGAGCCCGACTGGCCCATGATGGCCACCATCTCCCCCGCCTCGATGCTCAGGTCGATGTCCTTGAGCACGGTGATGGTCTCCGTGCCCGCCGGGAACTCGCGGCGCAGCTTCTCGATGCGGATCAGTGGCGTGCTCATGGCCTCACCGCCCGAAGCCGCCCGGCGGTCCGCCACCGCCCAGCAGGCCGCCGGCGCCGAAGCCACCTCGACCGCCCGTGCCGCCGGTACCACCACCGCCGCCGGCCGCCCGCGCCGCGTCGACCACGAGCTCGCCTTCCTTGAGCCCGCCCGTCACTTCGGCCGTCACCTTGTTGTTGAGCCCGACCTGCACCTTGCGCCGCTCCGCCTTGCCGGCCTGCGGGTCCCAGACCTGCAGCGTGTAGCTGCCATCCCTGGCCTTGCTGGTGAGGAGCGAAGCCGGGATGGTCAGCACGTTTTCCACGTCGTTGAGCACGATCGTGACCTGCGCCGTCATGGAGATGCGCAGCCGATGGTCGGGATTATCCACATCGAACAGGCCGTTGTAGTAGACGGCGCTCGACGCGCTGGAGCTGCCGCCGCTGGTGTCGCTGGCAATCGACTCCGGCGCCGGCTCGATGGCGCGCAGCGTGGCGTCGATCCGCGTATCGGGATCGCCGAGGATGGTGAAATACACCTTCTGCCCCGGCTGCACCTGCGGCACGTCGGCTTCCGAGATTTCCGCCTTCACCACCATCTTGTCGAGATTGGCGATCTTCACGATCGTCGGGGAGGCGTTGTTGGCGTTCACCGATTGCCCCACCTCCACCGTCACCGCCACCACCGTTCCGTCCGACGGCGCGACGATCTTCGTTCGGTCGAGGTTCAGCTTCGCTGTATCGACATTGATCTCGGCCTGCTGGATCTGCGCATCGATCGCCTGCAACTGCCCCTCGGCCGTCTGCACGCTGAGCTGCGCCGCCTGGTAGTCCGCGTCCGAGATCAGCTTCTGCGGGTTGAGCTTCTCGGCCCGCTGCAGCGTCACCTTGGCCTGCGCCAGGCTCGCCTGCTGGATCGTCTTCTGCGCCTCGACATTGGCCAGCGAGGCTTCCGCGGCCTTGACCGCGTTCTCCTGATTCAGCGAGTCGATCTCGGCGATCACGTCGCCGGCCTTCACGTTGTCGCCGCGGGCGACGTTCAGGGCCTTGATTCGGCCCGACACCTCGGCGCCGACGCTCACCAGCGAGCTCTCGCCGATGGTGCCGGTCGCCAGCACCGTTTCC
>JBQCFF010000374.1:0-6023 GCA_051959485.1 Devosia sp.
TTCGTCAACCACGGCCACGTGCTGGTGAACGGCAAGCGCGTCAACATCGCGTCCTATCGCGTCAAGGTGGGTGACAAGGTCGAGCTCCGCGAGCGTTCGCGCCAGCTCGCCATCGTGCTCGAGGCCAACCAGCTCGCCGAGCGCGACGTGCCCGACTACGTCGAGGTCGATCACTCCAGGCAGTCCGCCACCTATGTTCGCATCCCGGCCCTCGCCGACGTGCCGTATCCGGTGCAGATGGAGCCGAACCTCGTGGTGGAATTCTACTCGCGCTAAGCCGCGGGACACCAGTGGAATTGGAAAGGGCCGCCCGGTGGGCGGCCCTTTTGCTTTGGGCGCGAGAGGGAGCCGGGCCACCCGGAGGTGGCCCCTTCGCGGTCTACTCCTGCACCACGACCGGCGTTGCCGCGACCGGCACGATGGCGGTGTCGTAATAGCGCGGGTCGTCGTAGTCGTTGGCGAACACCTTGGTGCTGGACGGGATCTGCTTCTCGAAGCCGCGCAGGCGCTGGTAGATCGAGATCAGGTTGATGATCGTCGTCCACGAGTTCATCAGGAAGCGGAACGAGTCCGTCACCTGGTTGAAGGCGTTCAGCACCTGGTTGAAGATGCCGAAGGTGATCGCTCCGGCCACCACCGACGGGCCCAGCGCCACATACGGGAAGAACTGCGAGGAGTTGATGTAGGCGTAGCGGACGATGTTGAAGTACGTGTAGTGGAAGTAGATGCGGAAATAGTTCCGCTGCACGTTCCTGAACAGCTCGCGCACCGTTACCGGCTGCGCCCGCTCGGCATGATCCTCGCCATAGACCAGCTCCTTGCGGAACGCCGCCTCGACGCGCTGGTTGGCGAAGTTTAGGCCCGGCAGCCGCACGCCGGCGACGGCGAACAGCAGCGTGCCGAACACCGCCGAGAACAGCGCCAGCCACACCAGCCCGCCCGGCACCGGCCCGATCCACGGATAGGCCGGAATGTGCTCCGACAGCCCCCACAGGATCGGCAGGAACACCAGCAGCGTCATGAAGGACGAGACGATGTCGAGTCCGAGCCCCTCGACGATCGACGAGAAGTTCTGCGTGTCTTCCTGCACGCGCTGAGCCGCGCCCTCGATGGTGCGGACCTGCGGCCAGTTGGCCATGTAGTAGAAGGTCATCGCCCGCCGCCAGCGGAACAGGTAGTGGGCGTTTAGGAAGGCGTTGATCACGAGGACGAAGATGTTCACCGCGAACACGATGGCCACGGTGGCGATCTGCCCCATGTACTCGTCGAAGCTGACGCTGTTGGGCTTCTCGAGCGCCTGCTGGATCAGGTTGTAGAACGATCCGTACCAGTCGTTCAGCCAGGCGCTCACCTGCACGTTGAAATACACCACCTCGATGATGGTCACCGTGCCGACCACGCTCCACCAGTACCAGCGGCGGTTGTCGGTGAAGAAGAACCACGGCACGCAGAACAGGTAGCCGGCGAGGATCACGTACTCGTAGAGCCAGACCCGGTTGGTATCGAAGAACGGTGGCGGCTGGCCTTCGATGGTCGGCTGCGCCAGCCACGGCCCCAGGCTGATGTACTGCTGCAGGGTCGGGCCGGCGACGAACCAGAGCAGCATTGCCAATGCCGTCCAGCCGACGGCACTGAGGAAAAACCACCTGGGATTCGGGAAGAACGAGCGGAACAAGGGGGACTCCTCGGGGTTCCGGGTTTCGCCGTCATGTAACTGACTAATTTCGCGGGCGGCAAGAAAGCGCGCGAACCTTGCCGCGAGTTAAACGCGCCGTAAGCTTCCGGTAAGGCGCGGATTTTGCTACAGCCACGCCATGAACGAGATCGCCCCCGCCGCCCTGATCGAAGCTGACGCCGAAGAGCTCTCCGGCGCCCATCCGCTGTTCGCGGCTGCCCCGCGGAGCGTCGAGTTCAACAAGCTGAGGAAGCGCCTCATCCGCAACATGCGCGAGGCGATCGAGAAATTCGGCATGGCGCGGGCGGGCGAGCGCTGGCTGGTCGCCATCTCCGGCGGCAAGGACAGCTACGGCCTGCTGGCGCTGCTGCTCGATCTCAAGTGGCGCGGCCTGCTGCCGGTCGAACTGATCGCCTGCAACCTCGACCAGGGGCAGCCGAACTTCCCCAAGCACATCCTGCCCGACTGGCTCGGCGCCAATGGCATTGCACATCGCATCGAGTACCAGGACACCTATTCGATCGTCACCGACAAGCTGCCCGAGGGCGCGACCTACTGCTCGCTCTGCTCGCGGCTTCGCCGTGGCCACCTCTACCGCATCGCGCGCGAAGAAGGCTGTTCGGCACTCGTCCTGGGCCATCATCGCGAGGACAGCCTCGAGACGTTCTTCATGAACCTGTTCCACGGCGGCCGGCTTGCCGCCATGCCGCCGCGGCTGATGAACGACGACGGCGACGTCGAGGTGCTCCGGCCGCTGATCTACTGTGGCGAGCCCGACCTCGCGAAGTTCGCCGAGCACATGGCGTTCCCGATCATCCCCTGCGACCTCTGCGGCAGCCAGGACGGGCTCGAGCGCAACGCCATGAAGGCGATGCTCGACGACCTCGAGAAGCGCATGCCCGGCCGCAAGGACGTGATGATCCGCGCCCTCGGCAACGTCCGCCCCAGCCACCTGCTGGACCCGAAGCTCTTCGACTTCCTCGGCCTGGCGAAGGCCGACGCCTAGGCGGGAACGGCGACCATCGCGTCGTCGCGGCCGAACAGCCGTCCGTTCTCGGCCACGAGGCAGCAGCCGAGGCCGCAGATGCCCATGATCCCCATGCCGACCAGCGTCGGTACGGGCGAGCCGTCATAGGCCTGGGCGATCACGTAGGAGAACGCCGTCCCGAAGACCTGCGCGAGCAGGCCGAACACCGAGGCAGCGGTTGCGGCCACGGCCCCGAGCGGCTGCATCGACAGGGCGCCGCCGCTGGCAAAGCCGGCGATCAGCGGGATAGCGCAGAGGCAGCAGACCAGCAGGTAACCCCAGCCGGGCAATCCGCCGGCAAGCGCCACGACCGCCCCGGTGAAGGTGAGCAGCGGCAGCAGCAGCATCCCGCCATGCGCACTCCGCCGCAGCCCGATCCGGCCCAGCACCTGCGAGGCAACCAGCGAGCAGAGCGAAGCCGAGCCGCCCATGGCCAGCATGGCCAGCGGATACCACACGCCCCAGCCGTAGAGCTCGACGTAGATCTGCTGGCTGGTGAAGACCATGCCCAGCACCGCGCCGAGCAGGAACATGTTGGTGATGCCGTAGAAGAAGGCGCGGCGGTTGGAAAAGACCAGGGCGAAGCCCTCGGCGATGCCGGTGAAGGTGAGCGGCCGGCGATTCTCCGGGCGCAAGGTGTTGCCGAGCCGGAAGAACGCCCACGCGCCGATAACCAGCGCGATGCCGGCCATGGCGTAGAAGATCAGCGGCCATGTCCCAACCAGCAGCAGCACCTGGCCGACACTCGGCATGACCACCGGCACGAGCAGGAAGATCGACGACATCAGCGAAGTGACCTCGGCCATTTCGGCGCCTTCGTAGCGGTCACGTACCGTCGCCGTTACCGCCACCTTCACCGCCGCCGCGGCGATGCCCTGCACGAGGCGGATGGCCAGCAGCACCTCGAAGCTCGGCGCGATCACCGAGGCGAGGCTGCAGGCGATATAGGCGAGCATCCCGCCCAGAATCGGCAGGCGCCGCCCGTAGCGGTCCGAGAGCGGGCCGAACACCGGTTGCGCCAGTCCGAAGGCCAGCCCGAAGGCCATCAGCACCAGCGAGCGGTCATTGGGATTTGCCACCGCGAAAGCCGCCCCGATATCGGGCAGCGCCGGCAGCATGATGTCGCCCGACAACGCCTCGACCATGGTGAGCGAGGCGAGCAGGGCGACGAACTCGGCCTTGGACAGCTCCGGAAATTTCACCGATCCCCTCCAGTCGCCCCACGGGATATTCTGCCAGATATACTTGGTGTCGTCGTCGGAATTTTTGCTGGATCGCCGGAAGTACAGACTATCGCGCAGATGCATTGTCATCAGTTCGGATGACATGCTGCGATGCTCGGGCGCGCCGCTACCTTTTGGTCGCTGGCCCGGGGCGGCAACTGTGGTAGTGCAGTGGCACTTTCCACCGACCTTCGGACTGCTGCCATGCCCGCCTTCGACGTCACCCGCCTGGCCAATATCCTTCGCGATGCTGCCAAGGCGGAAATCCTGCCGCGCTTCCGCCACCTCGACGAGGGCATGGTGCGGCAGAAGTCCGAGGCCATCGACCTCGTCACCGAGGCGGACGAGCAGGCCGAGCGCGCCATCCGCGCCGCCGTCGCCGAGGCGTTCCCGGAAGCCCTGTTCGTCGGCGAGGAAGCCGTCTCCGCCGACCCCGCGCTGCTCGACCGGCTGGATGCGGCCGAGTTCGCGATCATCGTCGACCCGGTGGATGGCACCGCCAATTTCGCCGCCGGCCTGCCGCTCTACGCCACCATGGCCTCCGTCGTGGTCAAGGGCGAGACCGTTGCGGGCGTCATCTACGACCCGATGGGCGATGACTGGGTGCTGGCCGAGCGCGGGGCAGGGGCGTTCCTGCGCTTCCCCGATGGCCGGGCCAACCGGCTCCACGTCACGCCGGCACCGGCGCTTGAGCAGATGGTGGGGCACGTCTCCATCACCTTCCTGCCGACCGCCAGCAAGCCGCAGGTGCTGCAGAACCTCGCCAAGGTCCGCGTCGCCGCCAACTATCGCGTTGCCGGCCACGACTACCGGACCTTCGCCACCGGCCACTGCGACTTCGTCGCCTTCAACAAGCTGATGCCGTGGGACCATCTCGCCGGCTGCCTGATCGCCGAGGAGGCGGGCGGCTACGTGGCGCGCTTCGACGGCTCGCCCTACCTGCCGCAGCACCGCGAGGGCGGCCTGATCATCACCACCGATCGCGACACCTGGGACTTGCTGCGCCGCGAGATCTTCACGCTATAGTGGGCCGTCAACCTGCGGCGGGAGGCGCGGCGTGGACGATCACACCTACTGGGCCATCGCCGAGCGCGATATCGAGATCGGCAACCCCGTCACCGACCGCAAGCTGAGGCTGCTCGACGACTATTGTGACATCCGCGACGGGTTGAGCATCCTCGACATCGGCTGCGGCAAGGCGTGGGTGTTGCGCCAATGGGCCGACCGGCACCAGATCAGCGGCGTCGGCGTCGACATCAACCCCCGCTTCATCGAAGCGGCGCGTCGCAAGCCGCCGGCCCGGGGGCAGCTCACCTTCCATAGCCGGCCGATGGAGGGGTTCGTCGTCACCCCGGCTTCCTATGACGTGGTGATGTGCCTCGGGGCGACGCAGGCCATCGGCGACATCTCCGCCGCGGTCGACTGGATGATCGGAGCAACGAAGCCGGGCGGCTCCGTGGTGCTCGGCTGCGTGACCCTCAAGCATCATCCGGAAGTTCCGAAGGGCGAGATCCTTCCCCTCGACGTGACCGCGGTGATCGGCGTCATCGAGCGCCACGGCGCCGAAGTCAGCGCCACCATCAGCGCGTCGGAGGCCGACTACGAGCGCTTCGAAAGCCACCATCGGCATTCGACCCTCGCCTGGGCCCGCGAGAACCCGACGGATCCGGACCACGCCGAGGTGCTCGAACGCAGCCGCGCCAACTGGATGCTGTACCTCAGGACCATCCGCCCGCTGCTGGGCTGGACGATCTTCGTGGCAAGGAAGCGGGGCTAATCCGCCTAGCGCCCCGTTCCCGTCCGGCGGGCGTACTGGGCGCCCACGCCGAACAGCCGGCCGTTCTCGGCGATCAGCACGCAGATCAGCACCAGCGCGCCCATCGAGCCGTAGCCGATGGCGTTGGGCACCAGCGTGCCGTTGTACTGCTGGCCGATATAGGTCCCGATCATCGCGCCGCCGACGGTCTGGGTGAAGCCGAACACCGAGGCGGCGGTGCCCGCCACGTTGCCCAGCGGCTCCATCGACAGCGAGTTCATGTTCGAGGCGGCCCAGCCGAAGAAGAACTGGATCACCATGAACAGCCCGAAGAACACCGCG
>JBQCFF010000375.1:0-3479 GCA_051959485.1 Devosia sp.
GACAACGTAGCGACACTGCTGGCCGAGAACATGGCCGGAGCCGAGCGCGACGGCGCGCACAGCCACGGCATCTTCCGCATCAAGGGCAATCTCGGTTCGCTCGATTCGGGCTGGGTCGACGGCAAGGCCGTGCCCGTGCTCGAGGATGTGGCCCCCGGCATGCTGCGGGCCGACGGCCGCAACGGCTTCTCACTGCCGGTGCTCGAGATGGCGCGCGAACCGCTGATCGCCAAGGCTCGTGCCAACGGCATCGCCATGCTCAGCGTGCGCAAGGCCCACCATTTCAGTGCCGTCTGGCCCGACATCGAGCCGTTCGCGCGCGAGGGCTTGATCGCCCTGGCCACGATCAACTCGATGGCGAGCGTGGTGCCGCATGGCGGCCATCGCAAGGTGTACGGCACCAATCCCCTCGGCTTTGCCGCGCCGCGCCAGGGGACCGATCCGCTGGTCTTCGACCAAGCCTCGAGCGCCATGGCCAATGGCGACGTGCAGATCGCGCGCCGCGAGGGTCGGCAACTGCCGCCCGGCACCGGCATCGACCGCGACGGCAACCCCACGACCGATCCCGCGGCGGTGCTCGATGGCGGGGCGCTGCTGCCCTTCGGCGGCCACAAGGGATCGTCCATCGCCATGATGATGGAGATCATGGGCGCGGCCCTGGCCGGCAGCGACTACTCGTTCGAGATCGACTGGAGCCCCTATCCGGGCGCGGCCACGCCGCATGGCGGCCAGACCTACATCATCATCGACCCGGCTCGCGGCGCGGTGAACAGCTTCGCCGACCGCCTGGAAGTGCTGATCGACGAGATCCGCGACGCCGGCCAGGACCGGCTGCCGGGCGACCGGCGCTACGCCAATCGCCGCGACGCAGAGGCCAACGGCATCCCGCTCACCGAGGAAGACTACGCCATGGTGCTGGCGTACGCGGGCGAGGCCTGACCGCCTGGAATTGTGGCAGCTTCAGAGGGTTGAGAGCACTGATATTGCTCGACAATCCTCTCGGCTGCCGCAATCGACTGCGGATTTTGCCACGGCGATGAACAGCGGCTGAAGCTCAGAGCGCCCGCAGGTCCTCGATCGTCTTCCGGATCACCGCCTCCACCCGAGCCCGCTCGTCGCCTTCCAGCGGCAGGCGGGGCGGGCGGGTGTGCTCGGGGGCGCCGTAGACCAGGTGCTCGGCGAACTTGATGTACTGCACCAGCTTCACATCGGTATCGAGGTGGAAGGCCGGGGTCAGCAGACGGTAGAGCGGCAACGCGGCCTTGAAGTCGCCGGACTTCGCGGCGTTGAACAGGCGCACGCACTCCGCCGGCCAGGCATTGGTCATGCCCGAGACCCAGCCGGTGACGCCGAGCGCCAGGCTCTCGAGGATCAGGTCGTCGACGCCACAGAACAGGTCGAAGCGGTCGCCGAAGGCGTTGTAAAGGTCGGTGACGCGGCGGACGTCGCCCGTCTCTTCCTTTACCGCGACGATCTCGGGCACGCCGGCCAGGGCTTCGAGCGTCGGCACGTCGACGTCCACCCTGTAGGCCAGCGGGTTGTTGTAGATCATGATCGGCAGCCCGCCGGTGGCGACCGCCTTGTACCAGGCGACGGTCTCGCGCCGGTCGGTGCGGTAGGCGAGGCTCGGGAACACCATCAGGCCTTCGGCGCCGAGCCGGCGGTAGTTCTTCGCGGCGGCGACGGCGTCAGCGGTGGAAAGCTCGGCGAGGCCCGAGAGCAGTGGCACGCGGCCGGCGACGGCCTCCCTGGCGGCGGTGACGACCCGGTCGCGCTCCGCCTGCTCGAGCGAGGCGTTCTCGCCCAGCATCGGCAGCACGATGACGCCGGACACGCCGCCGGCGATCAGGCGCTCGATGCTCGCCTGCATGGCAGGCAGGTCGAGTGCCCCATCCGCCGTCATCTTGGTGGTGGCTGCGGGAAATACGCCGTTCCAGGTAGTCATCGTCTGCCCCTCGTTTGCTCTTGTTTTCAGCCTAGCACGATGCGCGTCTCAGCGCGGCGAGATGATCGCCCCGGCAAGCACGTCGATCTGCAGCCCGTCATAGGCGGGGCGGACGTGGTCAGGCGTCATGGCATCGGTCTGCACGTAGTCGAGATCGATATGCAGGTTGGTGAGCACGGCGTGGCGCGGCTTGTAGCGCTCGATCTCACGGAGCGCCTCGGGCAGGCTCAGGTGGCTCGGGTGCGGGGTCGGACGCAGCGCGTCGAGCACCCAGCAGTCGAGGCCGGAAACGGCGCCCTGGGACTCCGTCGGGATGCCGCTGAGGTCGCAGGAATAGGCGAAGTCGTGGATGCGGAAGCCGAGCGAGAAGATTTCGCCGTGGTCCTGCCGGAACGGCATGACGGTGATCGCGCCGCCCGGGCCGTTGACCGTGAGGGGCTGGCCGGCCTCGATGATGTGCTGGTTGAGGATGGGCGGGTAGCCCGAGCCCGGCGGGGCGGTGAAGCAGTAGGCGAAGCTCGGCACGATGCGGGCGCCGGCCTCCTGGCTGAAGTAAACGTCGACGCGCTTCTTGTTGTTGAGCGCCAGGACCCGCAGGTCGTCGATGCCGTGCGTGTGGTCGGCGTGCTCGTGGGTGTAGAGCACCGCGTCGACCCGGTCGACATCGGCGCGGAGCAGTTGCTCGCGCAGGTCGCAGCCGGTGTCGACAATGACGCGGGTGGGCTGTTCGGAGCCTTCCGAGTACCCCTCGAGCAGCAGCGAGCAGCGGCTGCGGCGGTTCTTCGGGTTGTCGGGGTCGCAGACGCCCCAGTGGCCACCGATGCGCGGTACGCCGCCCGATGAGCCGCAGCCCATGATGGTGGCAACGATGCGCTGCGCTTCGGGCATTTGCGGCTAGACCGGGGTGGCTTTGGAGAACAGGCGGAAGAAGTTCTCGGTGGTTTCGGCGCCCACCTGCTCGACGGTGACGCCACGGACTTCTGCCACCCTGGCCGCCGTGTGGGCGACGTAGCTCGGCTCGTTGGTCGAACCCCGGTGTGGGATGGGGGCGAGATAGGGCGCGTCGGTTTCGACGAGGTAGCGGTCGGCCGGGACCATCTGCGCGACCTCGCGGATTTCCTCGGCGTTCTTGAAGGTGATGATGCCGGAAAACGAGATGTAGCCGCCGAGTTCGAGGGCGGTGCGCGCCAGGTCCATGCCGCCGGTGAAGCAGTGCAGCACGAAGGGGAACGCCCCCTGCCCCGATTCCTCGCGCAGGATGGCGGCCATGTCGGCGTCGGCCTGGCGCGAGTGGATGACGAGCGGCAGCCCGGTCTCGCGCGCCGCGGCGATATGGCGGCGGAGGCCGGTCTCCTGCGCCTCGAGGGGGGCGTTGTCGTAGAAGTAGTCGAGCCCGGCTTCGCCGATGGCGACGCATTTCGGGTGGGCGCTGAGCCTGACGAGGTCGGCGGCGAAGATGTCGAGCTCGTCGTCGGCGTTATGCGGATGGGTGCCGACCGAGCACCAGACCTGCGGGTGCGCCTCGGCGATGGCC
>JBQCFF010000376.1:0-2263 GCA_051959485.1 Devosia sp.
CTGCGAGCCCAGCAGCACCCAGGTGATGCCGCGCAGCGCCACCAGCATGCCGAGCGTCGCCGCGATCGGCTCGGCGCCGAAGCCGACGATCGCCGCGGCGTTGATGCCGCCGAAGACGAGGCAGAGCACCAGGGTGACGGCGGCGGCCGACCACGGGTCCCAGCCCAGCGACAGCAGCAGCGCGAAGACCGCCGAGGAGAAGCCGACCATCGAGCCGATCGACAGGTCTACGACCCCCGAGAGCAGCGCGAAACCGGCAAAGGCGCCGACGATCAGCGGCACGATGAGGAAGGTGCCGATGATCGAGATGTTGCCGAAGCTCAGGAACCGCGGGCCGGCCCAGAACAGCCCGACGGCCAGCACCAGGATGAAGGTGATGCCGATGGAGGCGACCGAGCCGGTGAGGAAGTCGCGCACCGGATGGTGCGGCACCACGTAGGCGCCCGCGTCGGACTTGAGGGTGGCGTCGGTCACGGTGTCCTCCGGAGCGCGCGGTAGCCGTCAATGGAGACGGCGATGACGAGGATCAGGCCCTGGAAGATCGACTGCGTGTCGGAGCTGAGGCCGAAGAACACCAGCGCGGTGGGGATGGTGCTGAGGAAGCCGACCGACAGCAGGAGCATCCAGAAATTGCCGCGGCCGCCCGACAGCGAGATGCCGGCGAGGATCACCGCGGCGATGATGTTGAGCTGCATGGCGTTGCCGGAGCTGGGGTTGAACGGCCCGGCGGTGCCGGCGAACAGCACGGCAGCGAAGCCGACGAAGCCGCCGGCGACCATGAAGGTGGCGAAGCGCGTGACCTTCAGCGAGATGCCGCGCGCCTTGGCGGCGGCGCGGTTGCCGCCGACGGCGATCATGCGGCGGCCGTAGCGGGTGCGCGGCACCAGGAAGCCAACGACCAGCACCAGCGCCAGCATGGGCCAGAAGATGGCGGGCAGGCCGAGCCAGCTCTGGCGGCCGAAGGTGTAGATGGGCGAGTTGAGCGGCACCTGCGCCTGCTGGAACACCAGGTAGAGCGCGGCCAGGCCGATGAAGTTGGTGGCGAGGGTGACGATCACCGGGTTGAGCTTCGCCAGCACGATGATCAGCGCGTTGAAGCCGCCCCACAGCATGCCGGCGAGGATGGCGCCGACGATGACGACCGGGAAGGGCAGTCCGGCCTCGGAGAGGCGCACGGCGACGAGGCTGGCGCTGATCAGCCCGGCGGGCTGGCTCAGGTCGATGAAGCCGCCCGACATGCCGATGATGCCCTGGCCGATGGCCAAGACGCCGACGATCGACATGGTGAAGGCGACGGCCAGCACGGTCTGCTGGGAGAAGAAATCCGGACGGTAGAGGCCGGTGGCGACGATCAGCGCGATCCATACGGCAGCCAGCATGAGGCCGGTGCCGAGGCCGCCGAAGCGGACTTTCAGCGGCGCGGCCGGGGGCGCGGTATCGAGGGCGTGATCGGCGGACATCGGGGTTTCGCTCGCGCGGGAGTTCGGAAGTGGCAGGCGCCCTCACCCGGCCTTGCGGATGGGGCGAGGGGGCCTTCAGTCGCGTGTCAGTTCAGGCTCAGCCCTTGTTGGGGCAGAAGAGCTCGTACTCGGTGGTGCCGGCGGGGGCGGCGAGCAGCTGCTTCAAGCGCTCGGGCATGTCCGGGATCGCCTTGGCCTGCTCGGCCGAGACCGGGCACGGCTCGACGCGGCTGGCCGGGTCGCCGGCATCCGCCTTCAGCGCCGGCGTATTGCCGTCGGCGATCGGCTTGATCACGTCGCCGACCGCGTACACGGCATAGCCTTCGAGGAAGTAGAACACCGAGCCGGCAAGGTGCGGGTTGACGTTGTCGCCGGTGATGAAGGCGCCGTCCTGGCCCCAGCCGATCACCTCGTCGGCGCGGCCGAGCTGCTCGGCGGCGTTGATAAGGGCGAGCACGCCACCGTCGTTCAGGCCGACCACCGCCATCTTCTTGGCGTCGGGATGGGCAGCGAGCAGGTCACGGGCGGCCGGCAGGCCGACGGCGGCATCGCCCTGGCCCTCGAAGCTCACCCACTTCTCCGCCGGAATATCGGGGCAGATGTTCTTGACGCCGGTGCGCATGCCGCCGGTCCGCCACTCGTTGACGATGCCGGCCGCGGCGCCCTCGGACGAGATCACCAGGTCGGGGTTGCAGTCCCACTTCTCCTTGATGATCTGGCCCAGCTGCTCGCCCCCGGCGATGCCGGCCGCGAGGTTGTCGATGCCGACGAAGTACATGCCCGGATCGGCGATGTCGTAGGTG
>JBQCFF010000377.1:0-7782 GCA_051959485.1 Devosia sp.
CGGAGTTGCCCCTGCGCCTCGAGCGCCGCCTCGAGCTTTTCGATGCCGGCATCGGTGAAGGTCGCGGCGCGCTGCTTCAGGTCGATGTCGTAGTCGCCCTCTTCGAGCGACGGGATCAGGCTGTCGGCCAGCTCGTAGAGCGCCGAGCGGTCGGCCGAGGGGCCGGAAATGATCAGCGGGGTGCGCGCCTCGTCGATGAGGATCGAGTCCACTTCGTCGACGATGCAATAGTGGTGGCCGCGCTGCACCATCTGCGCGCGGTTGTATTTCATGTTGTCGCGCAGGTAGTCGAAGCCGAACTCGTTGTTCGTGCCGTAGGTGATGT
This sequence comes from Devosia sp., assembly GCA_051959485.1. Lineage (GTDB taxonomy): Bacteria > Pseudomonadota > Alphaproteobacteria > Rhizobiales > Devosiaceae > Devosia_A. The sequence goes on from JBQCFF010000377.1 coordinate 326, forward strand.
CGGCATCGTAGGCGGTCTTGCGCTCGGCGTCGTCGAGCCCGTGCACGATGATGCCGATCGACAGGCCGAGGAAGCGGTAGAGCCGGCCCATCCACTCGGCGTCGCGCCGGGCCAGGTAGTCGTTCACCGTCACCAGGTGCACGCCCTTGCCCTCGAGGGCGTTGAGGTAGACCGCAAGCGTCGCCACCAGCGTCTTGCCTTCACCGGTGCGCATCTCGGAGATGGAGCGGTTGTTGAGCACCATGCCGCCGATCAGCTGCACGTCGAAGTGGCGCATGCCGAGCGCACGCTTGGACCCCTCGCGCACGGTGGCGAAGGCGGGGACCAGGATGTCGTCGAGGGTACGGCCCTGCGCCAGCTGGTCCTTGAACTCCTGCGTCTTGGCGCGGAGTTGGTCGTCGGTGAGCTTGCTGTACTCTGCTTCCAGCGCGTTGATCGCTTGTACCCGGGGCAGGTACTTCTTCACCTGGCGGTCGTTGGACGAACCGAAGATCGCCTTGGCGATTGCAGCCAGCACCATTGAGATGTCCTTTGATTGCGTAGCCGGAGGGCGCTCTGGCACCGTCGTTCCGGCAGGGCGGCGGGTCCTCACCCGTCAACACTCTTTGAAGTGCTGGGACATGTAAGAGCGGGTGTTTTGCTTGTCAACGTAATGGAAATGGGCCACACCTCCCGGCCACCGTGTAGCCGGGGGCCTCGCGCCTTCCCGAGGAGAGTTCCAGCAATGACCCATCACGCCCCGCAGGGGTTCCGCTTCACCCTCAAGACCCTTGCCGGCGGTCTGCTCGTTTCAACGGCGCTGGCGCTCGCGCCCGCCGCGATTGCGCAGGATGCGCCTGCCGAGGCTCCCGCCGCCGAGGCTCCTGCCGCGCCGGCAACCGAGGCTCCTGCGGCGCCGGGCGCTGAAGCACCGGCCGCTCCGGCGGCCAGCACCGTCATCGCCACCGTCGGTGGCAAGCAGATCACCGAGGGTGACCTGGCGCTCGCCGCCGAGGATATCGGCCAGCAGCTGGCCCAGGTGCCGCCCGACCAGCAGCGCGCCTTCCTGCTGTCGGTGCTGATTGACATGAAAGTGATGGCCCAGGCCGCCCGCGAGAGCGGCATCGACCAGTCCGACGAGTACAAGTCCCGCCTCGCCTTCCTCGAGGACAAGGCGCTGCGCCGGCTGTTCTTCGCCGAGAAGATCGCCACGGCGGTGACCCCCGACACGGTGAAGGCCGCCTACGACAAGTTCGTCGCCGACTTCAAGCCGGTCGAGGAAGTGCACGCGCGCCATATCCTCGTCGCCACCGAGGACGAGGCCAAGCAGGTGAAGGCCGATCTCGACGGCGGCAAGCCGTTCGAGGTCGAGGCGATGGAAAAGACCACCGATCCGTCCGGCAAGCAGAACGGCGGCGACCTGGGGTTCTTCTCGAAGGGCCAGATGGTGCCGGAGTTCGAGACGGCCGCCTTCTCGCTCGAGGTCGGCCAGGTGTCCGAGCCGGTGCAGAGCCAGTTCGGCTGGCACATCATCAAGCTCGAGGAAAAGCGCCAGAGCGCGCCCCCGCCGTTCGAGCAGATGCAGCAGCAGCTCGGCCAGCAGGCGATCTACGCGGCCTATGACGCCGCCGTCTCCGAGTACAAGTCGAAGCTCGCGATCGAGATTCCCGACGCGGCCCTCGCCGCCCAGGTGAAGTCGCAGAGCGAGAACGCGGGCCAGTAAGCCCGGAACGACGCGAAAACCAAGGGCGCCCACGTGGCGCCCTTTTTCGTCGGCGCCGCGCCGCCGGCGTAGCATGCAGCCCGGTGACCCCTGCGGCAATCAGGACGGCTTGCACCTGATCGAGGCTTGGGGCAAACGGGGTATACCAAAAGCAGGCCAGTGAGGACGCACACCATGGCTCACCCGGTTTCCCCGCTCGCTCCGGATAGCTATCCGGAGCTGCCCGAGATTGCCGGCATCCGCTTCGCCACCGCCGAAGCGGGCATCAAGTACAAGAACCGCACGGACGTGCTGCTCGTGGCCATGGACGAGGGCACGGTAGTGGCCGGCGTGCTCACCCGATCGAGGTGCCCGTCCGCCGCCGTGGACTGGTGCCGTGACCACCTGCCCGGCGGCAAGGCGCGGGCCCTGCTGGTCAACTCCGGCAACGCCAACGCCTTCACCGGCAAGAAGGGCAAGGCCGCGGTCGAACTCTCGGCCGAGATCGTGTCGAAAGCGCTCGGCGTGGCGCACGAGGAGATCTTCCTCGCCTCGACCGGCGTCATCGGCGAGCCGCTGCCGGCGGAAAAGTTCGCCGGCGTCACCGACGACCTCGCGACGCGCCTCGCCCCCGGCCCGTGGCTCGACGCCGCTAGGGCGATCATGACCACCGACACCTTCCCGAAGGTCGCGACCGCGACGGTCGAGTTCGACGGCGTGCCGGTCTCCATCTCCGGCATCGCCAAGGGCTCGGGCATGATCGCGCCGGACATGGCGACGATGCTCAGCTTCGTGTTCACCGACGCCCCCATCTCGGCCAAGGTGCTGAAGGGCCTGCTGCAGCCGGCGATCGACACGAGTTTCAACGCGGTCACGGTCGACAGCGACACCTCGACCTCCGACACCTGCCTCGTCTTCGCCACTGGCAAGGCGCCGATCGAGGCGATCAACTCGGACGACGACCCGCGGGCCACCGCCTTCGGCGAAGCGCTGGCCGACGTGCTGCGGGAGCTGGCCCTGCACGTCGTCCGCGACGGCGAGGGCGCGACCAAGATGGTCAGCGTCACCGTCGAGGGCGCCGAGAGCGACCGCAGCGCCTTCCGCATCGCGCAGTCGATCGCCAACTCGCCGCTGGTGAAGACCGCCATTGCCGGCGAGGACGCCAACTGGGGCCGCGTGGTGATGGCCGTCGGCAAGGCCGGCGAGCCCGCCGACCGCGACCGCCTCGCCATCAGCTTCGGCGACATCCGCGTCGCCACCGACGGCGAGCGCGACCCGCGCTACGATGAAGCGGCCACCTCGGCCTACATGAAGAACGAGGAGATCGAGATCCGGGTCGGCATCGGGCTGGGGCAGGGGGCGGCGACGGTCTACACCTGCGATCTCACGCATGGCTACATCACCATCAACGGCGACTACCGCTCCTGATGGTCCCGCTCAGCGTCAGCCAGATCGAAGGCGCTACCCTCACCGCCTGGCCTGCCCTCCGGCAGGCGCATGACGGGCTGTGGCTGTGGCGCTATGCCCGCGGCTACTCCAAGCGCGCCAACTCCATCCACTGCCTCGATCCGTCCGACGGCGGCTATGCCGAGCTGCGCCTGCAGCGCCTCGCCGAGCTGTCGCGCGCCCACGGCATCCCGCCGATCTTCCGCGTCACCCCGCTGACCCCGCCGGAAGTCGTCGAGGTGCTCGACGGCCTGCAGTGGCAAGAGTTCGAGCCCTCGACCGTCATGGCGATGGAGATGCCCGACGTTGATTTCCCGGTCGAGTTCACCACCCGCTATTTCGACCCGACCGACGCCGAGTGGTACAAGGCGCAGGCCCACATGTCGGGCTACTCGAGTGAAACCATCGATGTGCTGTCGCAGATTCTCGGCACCATCGCCTGCGAGTGCCAGGGCGTGCTGGTCTATCACAAGGCCGGGCTGCCGGTCGCGGCGGTGCTGGCCTGCGTGGCGAGCGGGCTCGGCATCTACCTCAACGTGGTGACGCATCCCTCAGCCCGCGGCATGGGCTACGGCCGGGCGGCCATGGGGGCGGCGCTCAACTGGGTGCGCTCGCGCGGCGCGCAGCATTCCGCCGTCCAGGTGCTGGCCGACAACCTGCCGGCGCTCAACCTCTACGCCTCGCTCGGCTTCGGCGAGGTCTACCCCTACCGCTACCGGCGCGCGCCGGGGTGGGGGCGCTGATGGGGCTGCTGCTGGTTGTCGCGGTGGCGCTGGTGGATGCCGACCGGCGCGTGCTGATCGCGCAGCGGCCCGAAGGCAAGCCCCTGGCAGGGCTGTGGGAGTTCCCGGGCGGCAAGCTCGAGGCGGGCGAGACGCCCGAGCAGGCATTGATCCGCGAGCTCGAAGAAGAGCTCGGTATTGCCACGAAATCGGCCTGTCTCGCACCGTTAAGCTTTGCGTCACACTCTTACGAAAGCTTTCATCTTCTGATGCCACTTTACGTCTGCCGTAAATGGCAGGGCACGCCCGTGGCCCGCGAGCATGCTGCCCTCAAGTGGGTGCGCCCGCAGGCCCTGCGCGACTACCCCATGCCGCCGGCCGACGAACCGCTGATCGCGGCGCTCTGCGATCTGCTCTGAGGGTGACGGCATGAAAGAGTGTAGCGCCGGGCTGCGTCGCTTCGCGGAAGACGAGTCCGCCGCCACCGCCATCGAATACTGCTTGATCGCGGCGCTCATCGCCGTCGGCGCCATCCTCGCCTTCACCTCGTTCGGCGGCAGCCTCAGCGGCATGTTCAACAACGTCGCCACCCGGGCCGGCGAGGCGTTCAACCGCAGCGTCAGCTAGGATCGCTTCTCCAGCACGTCCTTGAGGCTCACCGTGGCGCTGCCGCGGCGGGCCGGCTTCTGCTGGCTCTCGTGCGGGGCCCAGCCCGACATCCAGATCAGCTCCAGCGTCGCCCGCACCCGCGCATCGGCGTCCATCGCCAGCGCGCCATAGGCTTCCGTCGCGGTCTGCAGCAGCCGCCGCGTCACCGGCCGGCCCGGCCGCTCGGCCAACGGGTTCTGCGCCCCGAGCGCCTTGAGCTCCGCCATCAGCTTCAGCGGGTGCCCGTAGCGCACCGTATGCGTCTCGACGTCGGTGACCGGCAGGGTGAAGCCGGCGCGCTGCAGCAGCCCGCCCGCATCGGCGAGGGGGATGAACGGCGCCACCCGGGCGAACGCCCCGCCCGACACCTCGGCCTCCGCCGTCAGCCAGGCTTCGCGCAGCTCGGTCAGGCTCGCCCCGCCAATGGCCACCGCCATGAACAGCCCGTCGGGCCGGAGGTGCCGCCGCACCCGGGCGAGGAACCCGACCACGTCGTTGATCACCGTCAGGTCGAAGATGGAGACGATCAGGTCGTAGCCGTCGCGCGGCAGCGCCAGCGCTTCCGGCTCGAGCAGCGCGGCGCCTTCCGACGCCACCACCGTCGCGGCACGGTCGAACCGGAAGCTGCCGTTGGCCGAGCGCCCCATCACCGGCAGGTCGCGCGCATCCGGCGCCATGATCAGCGCCGCCTCGAAGCTCCGGGTCACGGTGATCAGCCGGGTCGCCAGGTCGTCGAGCGCCAGCCTGGTGACGAAATCGTCGGCGCCCTGCCGGCGGGCGAAATGGCGCGCGATCAGTTCGCGGTCGAACACTTTGGGGGGGAGGGAAGGCGACGATGCAGACATGGGCAAGCTCGTGCTTTGCACGTAAGGTGTCGCTTATGGAGAGCGGGGGCGAGCTTGTCAAAACCGGGAGTGCGGGCAGGGCGCTGCGGCGCCTCGGTCGCGGCGTGCTCGACCTGCTCTATCCGCCGACCTGCCTCGACTGCGGGGCGCCGATAGCCGCGGCCGATGCGCTCTGCCCGGCCTGCTTCGCCAGGCTGCGGCCGATCACCGCCCCTTACTGTCCGCGCCTCGGCATCCCGTTCCAGCACGACCTCGGTCCCGATGCCCTGTCCGCCGAAGCCATCGCCGATCCGCCGCCGTTCGAGCGGTCGCGCTCGGCCGTGCTCTACAACGAGGTGGCCCGCGCCGTCGTTGCCCGGATGAAGTACGGCGACCGCCCGGAGCTCGCCGCCTTCTGCGCCCGCATGATGCACCGCGCCGGCCACGAGCTCTGGGACGCGGATGCGGTGCTCGTCCCGGTGCCGCTCAACCGCTGGCGGCAGCTCAGCCGTCGCTACAACCAGTCGACCGAGCTCGCCCGGCTGCTGGGCCGCCTCACCGGCATCGGGGTCGCGCCGTCGCTGGTGGCCCGCCACCGCCACACCCGCCAGCAGGTCGGCCTGTCGCGTGAGGCGCGCCACCGCAATGTCGCCGGCGCCTTTCGCGCCCATCCCGAACTGGTCGCCCGGCTGCGGGGCCGTCGCGTCATCCTCGTCGACGACGTCATCACCACCGGCTCGACGGTGGCGGCCATAACCCGCACCCTGCTGAAGGCGGGGGTGGAGAAAGTCGACGTCATCAGCTTCGCGCGCGTCGTTGTCGGCCAGGAAGCTTCCATCTGACGCGGCAGCCCCCATATAGGATGCAACCCGGCACAACTTTTTGGAAACCTTGCCACTTCAATGAAGAAGGTCGAAATCTACACCACCCAGTGGTGCCCCTACTGCCATGCCGCCAAGTCCCTGCTGCAGGAGAAGGGCGCTGCGTTCGACGAAGTCGATGCCAGCGACCCCGAGGTCCGGCAGGCGATGGTGCAGCGCGCCCATGGCCGCCGCACCGTGCCGCAGATCTTCATTGGCGACACCCATGTCGGGGGCTATGACGATATGGCCGCGCTCGATCGCCGCGGCCAACTGGATCCGCTTCTCGCCGACTGAGGCACCATGCGCATCGCCGCCCTGCAGATGAACTCGGGCACCCGGCCCGGCCCCAATCTCGATCAGCTCGAAGCCCTCGCCGCCGAGGCGGCGGGGCAGGGCGCGACCTACCTGCTGTCGCCCGAGGTCAGCGTCGTCTTCGCCGAGAACCGCGAGGGCCTGCGGGCCGTCGCGGGTCCCTGGGACGGCAACCAGGCGATCGCGCGCGCGGCCGCCATCGCGCGCCGGCTCGGGGTGACGCTGCATCTCGGCTCGCTCGCCGTGGCGCTGCCCGACGGCCGCTTCGCCAACCGTTCGGTGCTGTTCCGCGCCGACGGCAGCATCGCCGCAACCTACGACAAGATCCACCTGTTCGACGCCACGCTCCCCGGCCTGAAGCACTACCGGGAAAGCGAGACCTATGCCGGCGGCGACACCGCGGTGGTCAGCGATGCGCCCGGTTTCCGGCTCGGCATGACCATCTGCTACGACGTGCGCTTCCCGAAGCTGCACCGCGCCCTGGCGGAAGCCGGCGCGCAGGTACTGTCGGTGCCCGCCGCCTTCACCGTGCCGACCGGCGAGGCGCACTGGGAAGTGCTGCTGCGGGCCCGCGCCATCGAGACCGGTTGCTATGTCATCGCGGCGGCGCAGGCCGGCGTGCACGAGAACGGCCGCTCCACCTGGGGGCACTCGATGATCATCGACCCTTGGGGCAAGGTCATCGCCGAGCTCGGCGGCGACGGCCCCGGCGTAGCAATCGCCGATATCGACCTTGCGGCTGTGGACGAGGCGCGCGGCAAGGTCCCCGCGCTTGCCAACGCCGGGCCTTGTTCGGTAACCGTGGCCGAACCGGCCGGTACGGCCGCCGCCCTTGAGGACGTCTCTGCGTGATTACCTACTCGCTCGCTTGCGAAAACCAGCACAAGTTCGACGCCTGGTTCCGCTCCGCCGAAGCCTATGACGAGCAGCAGGGCCGCGGCATCGTCACCTGCCCGGTCTG
>JBQCFF010000378.1:0-6137 GCA_051959485.1 Devosia sp.
GCGCCGCCGCCCACGTCGAGGAAGTTGGCGGGCTCGGCGCCGTAGAGCTTGATGATGTCCATCGTCGCCATGGCGAGGCCGGCGCCGTTGACCATGCAGCCGATATTGCCCTCGAGCGCCACGTAGGCGAGGTCGAACTTCGATGCCTCGATCTCCTTGGCGTCCTCCTCGGTGAGGTCGCGCAGCTCGGCCAGCTCGGGGTGGCGGAAGGCGGCGTTGTTGTCGAAGCTCACCTTGGCGTCGAGCACCCGCAGGTGGCCGTTCTGCATCACGATCAGCGGGTTCACCTCGAGCAGGCTCATGTCCTTTTCGACGAACGCCTTGTAGAGCCCGGGGAACACCGTCTTGGCGTCCTCGGCCGCCCCGCCCTCGAGCTTCAGCGCCTGTACCAGCCTGGCGACATTGGCCTCGGTCACGCCCGCCGTCGGGTCGACGTCGACGGTGACGATCTTCTCGGGCGTGTCATGCGCCACCGTCTCGATGTCCATACCGCCTTCGGTCGAGACCACGAACGCCACCTGCCCGGTGGAGCGGTCGACCAGCAGCGAGCAGTAGAGCTCGCGCGCGATGTCGGCGCCGTCCTCGATATAGAGCCGGTTGACCACCTTGCCCGCCGGTCCGGTCTGCTTGGTGACGAGCGTGTGGCCCAGCATTTCCCTGGCGTTGGAGGCGACTTCCGCCGCCGACTTCGCCAGCCGCACGCCGCCCTTGGCATCGGCCGGCAGTTCCTTGAACTTGCCCTTGCCGCGCCCGCCGGCATGGATCTGGCTCTTCACCACATAGAGCGGCCCGGGCAGCTCGGCCGCCGCCGCTTCCGCCTCCGAGGGCGAGAAGATCGCCACGCCGTCCGCCACCGGCAGCCCGTAGCTCTTGAGCAGCGCCTTCGCCTGATGCTCGTGGATGTTCATGCTGGGCTCCTTGCCTTATTCGGAGGGCGGTTGGTTCGCGCCGGAGAACCCGCGCACCAGTTCACTGGCGCCGGGGACGATCACGACGGGGTCGATGGAACAGTCGAACGTCGGAGCCATGGCGCCGATGCCGCGCGCCATGCCATTGGCCTGCTCGAGGCCGGCATCGACGACGCCGATCACGCAGCCATCCTGCGACTCGGTATTGATCCGGGAGACCACCAGCGCCTGCGCCTCGCGGCCATCGACGCTGATCAGGTAGCGGATGATCGCCGCCTCGGGCACGCCCGCGGCATTGCTCAGCCACTCGACGGTGTCGCCGATGCCGTTGAACGCCGAGAAGGTCTCGAAATGCTCGTTTCTGGCGCCGTAGTCGACATCGGTCCGCGCATCGCCTTCGGAAACGAAGACGTCGAGGTCGCCGAGGCCGGGGCAGCGGAGATCGACCCCGCCATCCTCATAGGTCTTGAGCGTCTCGCACCTGGCGCCATCGATCTTCGTGTACGCACTCGCCGCTTCGGCGCCGCCGGCGATCAGGCCAGCGGCGGAAGCAGCGAGAAGAACAGAAGCGATGCGCATGGCAGCCTCGTTGCGGGGAACGGCGTCAGGCGAGCTTCGGCGCGATCTTCTTGCAGGCGTCGGTCAGCCCGGTCACGGCCGCCACCGACTTGTCGAACGCCTTCTGCTCGCTGCCCGACAGCGAGATCTCGACGACGCGCTCGACACCACCGGCGCCGATGATCACCGGCACGCCGACATAGGTGTCCTTCACGCCGTATTCGCCCTTCAGGTAGGCGGCGGCGGGAAGCACGCGCTTCTTGTCCTTGAGATAGGCCTCGGCCATCTCGATGGCGGACATGGCAGGTGCGTAGAAGGCCGACCCGGTCTTCAGCAGCCCGACGATCTCGGCGCCGCCGTCGCGGGTGCGCTGGATGATCGCCTCGAGCTTGTCCTTGTCGAGCCAGCCCATCTTCACGATGTCGGGCAGCGGAATGCCGGCGACGGTGGAGTAGCGGGCCAGCGGCACCATCGAGTCACCATGTCCGCCGAGCACGAACGCCGTGACGTCCTCGACCGAAACGCCGAGCGCCTCGGCGAGGAAGAAACGGAAGCGCGCCGAGTCGAGCACGCCGGCCATGCCGATGATGCGGTTGGTCGGCAGGCCCGAGAACTTCTGCAGCGCCCACACCATGGCGTCGAGCGGGTTGGTGATGCAGATGACGAAGGCGTTCGGCGCGTACTTGGCGATCCCCGCGCCCACCTGCTCCATGACCTTGAGGTTGATCTCGAGCAGGTCGTCGCGGCTCATGCCGGGCTTGCGCGGCACGCCGGCGGTGACGATCACCACGTCGGCGCCGTCGATGTCCTTGTATTCGGTGGTGCCCTTGAGGGTAGCGTTGAAGCCCTCGACCGGCCCGGACTGGCTGAGGTCGAGCGCCTTGCCGGCGGCCACCCCGTCCATGATGTCGAACAGCACGACATCGCCCAGCTCCTTGGTCGCCGCGAGAAGCGCCAGAGTGCCACCAATCTGCCCCGCACCGATCAGAGCGATCTTCTTGCGCGCCATCCACGTACCCCGTTCTGCTTATGCTGGAAATTGCGAGCCCCTATTAACGTCGAAGGGGCACCGCGGCAAGTCAGCCGTTGGGCGGTGAACGATCCGTTCGCAAGATGCACGCTGATAGCCGGCGCTTGACCCCTGGCGCACCCAATCCGATATTGTGACCACATGTGGTTGCAATGGGGGAGTGCCATGAAACAGATGCAGGCCCGCGAGGCCAAGGCGAAGTTTGCCGAACTGCTCCAGGGCGCCGAGCGGGGAGAGTCGGTCACGATCACCCGTCACGGTAAGCCCGTGGCGCGGATCGTACCGATCGAACAGCCCACGGCGGATGCCGAGCGAGAGGCCAATCGCAAATTCATCGAACACTTGATGAAGTTTCCGGGCGGCATCGACTTCGATGAGCTACGCGATCGTACACCGGTCCGTGAGATCGACCTTTGAGCTCAAAGTATCTGCTGGATACATCGGTCCTGTCGGCACTTGCCCCCGGCAGGGCGGACAAGGGCGCAGTCCTTTCCAGCTGGCTTCTCGTGACTTTGCCGCGCCTACACGTGTCGACGATCACGATCTTCGAGATCGTTCAAGGCATCGACAAGCTCCGCCGAGCCGGCGCAGCCGATCGAGCCGAGGCGACTGCGGCGTGGCTGGAGACCTCGTTGTCCCAGTTTGGCGATCGCGTTCTGCCGGTCGACACCATGGTTGCACGCAGGGCCGGCCACCTTGCCGACTGGGCCTTCGGGCGTGGCATCAACCCGGGAGCGCCCGATGTCATGATAGCGGCAACCGCAGTCGCCCATGACCTGACACTACTGACATTCAACATGAAACACTTCGCCCCGCTCGACATCGGCGCGATCGATCCGGCGAGCCTGCTCCGCTAGGCCGGCGCACCTTCCTCGCGATGCGCCGCCGCGAGATACTCGCTCGACTGCATCTCGACGAGCCGCGACACGCAGCGGGCGAACTCCGCCCTGGTCTTGTCGTCGCGGCCGAGTTCGTCGAGCGGCACGGCGAAGCTGGCGGCCAGCTTCACGCCGCGGTCGTAGAGGGTGTCGACGAGCAGGATGAAGCGCTTGCTGGCGTCGGTCCGGGTGCGGTCGAACTGCGGCACGTGCTCGATCATCAGCGCGTCGAAGGCGTGGCTCAGCTTGACGTAGTCCCGCGCCCCGAGCGGCCGCTCGCAGAGCTCGGCGAAGCTGAACCGCGCCGCCCCCATCGCCTGCCGCGGCACCGGAATGGCCCGCCCCAGCGAGCGCAGTTCGCCCGGCTCGCCGATGACGCCGCCGGTGAGCCGCAGCCACAGCCGGTCCATCGCCGCATCCACCGCCGGGCCGACCCCGAAGTGATAGACCTCTTCGCCTTCGAACTTCAGCCGCCGGTAGTCGGTCGGCCCGTCGAGCCCCACTACCTCGCAGCGCTGCTTCAGCTCCGCGATGAACGGCAGCACCAGCTGCCGGTTGAGGCCGTGCCGGTAGAGCTCGTCGGGCCGCGTGTTGGAGGTCGCGACCACCGTCACGCCGCCGGCCCAGAGCTGGCCGAACAGCCGGCCCAGCAGCATGGCGTTGGTGATGTCCTGCACCTGGAACTCGTCGAGGCAGAGCAGGCGCAGCTCGTCGAGCAGCGGCCGCGTCACCGCCGCGACGGGGTCGGCATCGCCGCGCCCGCGCGCCGATTTCCGGAAGGCGGTGATCGCGGCATGCATCTCGTCCATGAACTCATGGAAGTGCACCCGCCGCTTCGCCGCGATCGGCACCTGCTGGAAGAACAGGTCCATCAGCATGGTCTTGCCACGCCCCACCTGCCCGACGAGGTAGGCGCCCCGCACCGGCTCCGGCCCGCCCGCAAACAACTCGCGCAGCCCCCGCCGCCGCTCGCGCGACAGCTCCACGGTCACCCGGTCGAGCTGCCGTGCCGCCGCGAACTGCAGCGGATCACGCTGCAGCACGCCGTCGTGCACCAGCCTCTCCAGTGCGTCGGAAATGGGATTGCCCGCGGCCCCCCGCCGGCTCGACACCTTGTCAGCCGACCATCGAGATGCCCTGGCCGCCCGCCAGGGTGCCGATGAACCGGTTACCCGAGAGCAGCAGGTTGGCGACGATATCGCCATTCTCGTCGAAGAGCTGCACCTGGTTGCCGGCCAACTGCCAGCTCGCCACCACCTTGAGCCCGTTCAGCGCGCAGCCCGGCGTCGAGGCGCGGTAGCGGCTGGTGCCCGTCTTGGCGGTGTAGGTGAGGTTGAGCTTGCACTGCTCGGCCCCCGACACGATGGTCCAGCCGCCCAGCAGCTTCTCGATCGTCAGCCCGCCCGACAGGTCGCGGCCCGGCGTCTGCGGCACGGAACCGACCGAGTTGAGCGAGACGAAGTTGCCGTCGGCGCTGGCGACGGTCAGCGGGTTGCCGAACTGGTCGGTCACCCCCGGCTGCGGCGTCCTGGTCCCCGGAGCGGCCGAGGCCTGCATCGACGGGTTGAGCGACGCCGGCGCATTGAGGTCGGTCGGCTGCCCCGCAACCGCCTGCCCGTTGGCGCCGATGGCCGGCAGGTTGGAACTCGCGACGGGCGTGTTCTGGATCGGCGAGATGTTCTCGGCGTAGGCGGTGCTGCTGGTGCTCACCCCGCTCGAGGCGCAGCCCGAGAGGGTCAGCGCCAAACCGGCCAGCACTGCAACGGAAACGCCTCCGCGTCGCGACATCGTCATCCTGAGGAAGCTCCGTACCAGATAAAGAAGTTAAGCAAACCTTGCGACGGCATATAGCCGACCGGCGCGCACCCGCACAACCGCGAACGTCGTTTTCCCCTTGGTCGCCCAATGTGGCCATGATTGGGCGATTTTCGCAGGGCTGCCCCATAGCGGCGCCGGCGCCACGGGTGCCTCATTGTGGGACGGGAGAGGTGGCGGCAGCCGGATGAGAACTCCCGAGGCGACGAACGATGCCGGCACTACCGCGCCAGCATCTCCTTCACCAGCGCCTCGGCCAGCACCTTGCCGTCGCGCGCCTCGTTCTCCGGCAGCTCGATCGGGATGCCCTTGAGCCCGTACATCCCCGAGAACCCCGGCAGCCCGTTCTCGGCGCCCTCGCGCGGATGGAAGCCATGCGCCCGGAGCGCTGCCAGCAGCACGCGGGCGACGGCCGGATCCTCGACGGTGGCGACGGTCTCGAACACGGGTTTACGCCAGCTCCCGCTTGACCATCATCTTCTTGATCTCGGCGATCGCCTTGGCCGGGTTCAGCCCTTTCGGGCACACCTTGGCGCAGTTCATGATGGTGTGGCAGCGATAGAGCTTGAACGGATCCTCGAGGTTGTCGAGCCGCTCCTCGGTGGCCTCGTCGCGGCTGTCGATCAGCCAGCGATAGGCCTGCAGCAGCACGGCGGGGCCAAGGTACTTCTCGCCGTTCCACCAGTAGGACGGGCATGAGGTGGAGCAGCAGGCGCACAGGATGCACTCGTAGAGCCCGTCGAGCTTCTCGCGATCGGGCTTGGACTGCAGCCACTCCTTCTCCGGCGTCGGCGAGGTGGTCTTCAGCCACGGCTCGATCGAGCGGTGCTGCTCGTAGAACGTCGTGAGGTCCGGCACCAGGTCCTTCACCACCGGCATGTGCGGCAGCGGATAGACGGAGACGTGACCGCGGATTTCGTCCATGCCCTTGGTGCAGGCCAGCGTGTT
>JBQCFF010000379.1:0-3831 GCA_051959485.1 Devosia sp.
CCACAACTACAAGGAACTGATCGAGACCCAGTCGGTGCGCGTCGTCGGCCCCGATCCGGCCGATATCGGCGGCATCGCCGAGCTCAAGTGGGTGGCCGAGCACGCCTACATGCATTCGATCATGATGGCGCCGCACGGCACTGCCAATGGCCTGCTCGGCCTCGGCGCGCTGATCAACGTCTGCGCGACGCTGCCGGCCAACTACATCGCCTTCGAGTACCCCTCGGCGTCGGACCCCTGGTGGAACGAGATCGTCACCGGCTTCCCGGACGTGAAGAACATCGTCAAGGACAGCCATGTCGACCTGCTGCCCGGCCCGGGCCTGGGCCTCGACATCGACCCCGAAGGGGCGAAGAAGTACCTCAAGGAAGAGGACGCCGACTTCTTCGCGCCGTGATCCGCAGCGCCCAACTACCGCGCCTCCTCCCCCCTGGTGGGGGAGGATAGCGGAGCTTGCGCGCGCAGCGCGCTAGCGGAGCTGAGGAGAGGGGGCGTGCGAGGTAGCATGAACCACCCCCTCTCCTGCGAAAAACGAAGGACTTGGCTGCGCCAACCCAGGTCTTCGCTTTCTCCCCCGCCGAGCTGGCTGGCGAGGGACCGTCCGGCTCCCACACACCCTTCGTTTCCGTTTCGTTCCGTGTTATCCTCTTCCGATAACACCGATCGGAATCGCCCATGTCCACCCGCGCCGGCAGCGCTGACCTTCCGCTCCATGGCGGCCGTGTGCCGAAATGGCTGAGCCAGCGCATGGCGCGGCTAGGGGCCGTGATCTGCCAGGCGATCGTGCACGAATACGGCCGCGACGAGTTGCTCAGCCGCCTCTCGCACCCGTTCTGGTTCCAGTCCTTCGGCGCCGTGATGGGCATGGACTGGCACTCCTCGGGCATCACCACCTCGGTGATCGGCGCGCTGAAAGGCGGGCTCAGGCCGCTCGAGCGCGAGCTCGGCCTCCATGTCTGCGGCGGCCGCGGCCGGCACTCGCGCAAGACGCCGGACGAGCTGGTCGCCATCGGCAACCGCGTCGGCTTCGACGGCGCCGCGCTGGCGCAGGCGAGCCGCCTCGTCGCCAAGGTCGACAGCGCCGCCGTGCAGGACGGCTTCGAACTCTACCTGCATGGCTTCATCGTCGCCGACGACGGCAAGTGGGTCGTCGTGCAGCAGGGCAGGAAGGGCGACAGCGGCACCGCCCGCCGCTACCACTGGCGCTCCGACGGCCTGAAGAGCTTCGTCGAAGCGCCGCACACCGCCATCGACGGGGTGACCGGGGGCAACATCACCAACCTCACCGACCTCCGGGCCGCGCAGAACCGCATCGCGCAGGTCCGCATGCTCGAAGCGCTCGGCCCGCACCGCATCGTCAAGGAAGCCGAGAAGCTCGGCTGGAGCAGCCGCCCCCCTGCCCCGGCGCCCGAACCCGACGACGAGCCGCTGCTGCCCCACCTCGTCATGCCCGAGCACCACGACATCCGCCCCAAGGACGTGATGCTGCGCCGCCTGCACGGCAGCCTCGAAGCCGCTGCCGAGCGGGGCCCCGAGGATTTCCAGTCGCTGCTGCTGGTCCCCGGCGTCGGCGCCCGCACCGTGAACGCGCTCGCGCAGGTGGCCGAGGTCATCCACGGCGCGCCGCACCGCTTCGCCGACCCGGCCCGCTTCGCCATGGCGCATGGCGGCAAGGACGCGCACCCCTTCCCGGTGCCGCTGAAGGTCTACGACGAGACCATCAACGTGCTGAAATCGGCCGTGACGAAAGCCAAGCTCGGTCGCGAGGACGAGCTCGGCGCCATCCGCCGCCTCGATGCCCAGGCGCGCGCCCTCGAAGCCACCGCCCGCGGCCCGAGCCTCGACGGCTTCATCGCCGAGGAACGCCGCCGCTCGCACGAGTATGGCGGCCGCACCGTGTTCGGCTGGGCCCAGCCGCCGCCGCCGGACCGCGCGAAAGGCTGAGAAGCGCTCACTTGTCAACGGCTTGGCCGCCTGCAACAGTGTGCCTCTCCAGTCTGCGCGAGCCCTCCGGCATGCCGACCTTCGAACCGCTCCTCGTCCTCGACAACATCACGAAGAACTACGGCGCGATCGAAGCCCTGAAGGGCATCAGCTTCACCATCGGCAAGGGCGAGGTGGTGGCGCTGCTCGGCGACAACGGCGCCGGCAAGTCGACGCTGGTGAAGATCATCTCGGGCGGGCTCGAGCCCACCTCCGGCCGCATGCTGTTCGAGGGCCGCGAGTGGCTGGCCCGGTCGCCCGCCGAGGCCAAGGCTGCCGGCATCGAGACGGTCTACCAGGACCTGTCGCTCTGCACCAATGTCGACGTGGTGGCGAACTTCTTCATGGGTCGCGAGCTGACGCGCCGCGTCCTCGGCGTCCCCATCCTCGACGAGAAGCGGATGGAGGCCATCGTCGCCGAGGCGCTGCAGCACGCCGGCACCCGCATCCCGTCGCTGCACACCAAGGTCGAGCACCTCTCGGGCGGCCAGCGCCAGGCGATCGAGCTCAACCGCTTCGTCCACTGGGGCGGCAAGCTGGTGCTGCTCGACGAGCCCTTCGCCGCGCTCGGCGTCGACCAGACGCGCCGCGGCCTCGACATGATCCGCGCCGTGGCCCGGCAGGGCATCGGCGTCGTCATCATCACCCACATCATGCAGCAGGCCTTCCAGGTCGCCGACCGGATCGTGGTGATCCGCCAGGGCGTCGTGGCCGGCGATGTTGCAACCACGCAGACAAGCCCCGATGCGGTGATCGGCATGATCACCGGGGAGACCCTCGCCGCGGCCGGAGCGGCGAGCTGAGGGGAATGGAGGTATCCGGCAAGGAGGGAACGAAATGAAGCGACTATTGCTGTCCATCCTCGGCGTGCTCGCGGTGGCCATGGCGCTGCTGACGCCGGCCTTCGCCCAGTCGAAGGGCAAGGTCTACTATCTGGTGCCGACGCTGCTCGACGAGTTCCAGACGGGCTCCGTCTCGGCGCTCGAAACCTTCATGAAGCAGGTCGGCTACGAGCTGCAGACGCTGAACGCCGACAACAAGACCGACGTCCAGCAGAGCCAGATGAACGACGTGATCGCGCTGAAGCCCGCGGCGATCATCCTCGCCGCCGTCGATTTCAACGCCCTGCAGCCCTCGATCGAAGCCGCCATGGGCGCCGGCATCCCGGTGGTCGAGTTCGACCGCCAGATCACCTCGACCAAGTCGGCCTTCACCTCGGTGGCCGGCACCATCGAGATCGGCCACATCGCCGCCGAGCAGGCCCAGAAACTCCTCACCGGCAAGTACGGTTCGGTGAAGGGCAAGATCCTGCAGATCCTCGGCGATCCCGGCGACCCCTACACTCTCGACATCCAGAAGGGGTTCGAGGCGAAGATGGCCGCCTTCCCGGACGTCACGATCATCTCGCTGCCCGCCATGCAGTGGGCCGCCGACGCGGCCGGCACCATCGCCAACGACCAGCTGGTGGCCAACCCCGACATCGACCTGAGCTTCAGCCACGCCGCGCACCTGTCGGTGGCCGTCGTTGCTTCGCTCGAGGCGGCCGGCAAGCAGCCGGGCGACATCATGCTGATGAGCTCGAACGGCGCCCCGGTCGGCCTCGACCTGATCCGCAAGGGCTGGCTCAACGTCGAAGTCGAGCAGCCGCTCTACGCCCAGGCCGCCGCCGTCGCCGCGTTCATGGACAAGATCGTCAACAAGCAGGAGATCAAGCCCGGCGAGTACGACATCATCGGTTTGAAGGGCGTGGTCACCGACGAAGCCTGGGGCCCCAACATCAAGCTGCCCGGCGCCGCCATCGACAAGTCCAACGTCGACGACCCGAAGTTCTGGGGCAACCTCAAGCCC